>DAICZP010000098.1 GCA_027311065.1 Thiomonas sp.
GAACTGATGGCACCAACGGCGCGCACAGTGTGGACGAAGCACCCATCCACGCCGCCGCTGATGCTGATTGCGACGTCCCCGACACCGAAGACATACAGCATGTTGAACTGGCCCGGCGCGAACGGCGGGCACACACCGTCAAGTGGGGTGATGCGGATGCTCACGGCGTCCCGGAGCTCCTGGCGACGGGAGACCACCCGCCAAGGACGAGGTATCGATGTGTCGGTGGCTTCAGGCGGGGCCATAGACATCGAGCATGTGCAGGCGCGCGGACTGGAGGCGCTGGGCGAGGATGGCGGCGAATCGCTGCATCACCTCCAACCCGAGGGTGGCATCGGCGACGAAACAGGCGCGCACGCACGCCACGTCGAACACGAGCACATGCGTGGGCTCCAGCACACGCGCGTCGAACTGCCAGCGGTACGGCGGTGCGACCCAGGACACACCGGCCACGTCGCCGGGTCCAAGCGTCGCAATCGATCGAATGCCATGCCCCGGCGTCATGAGTTCAAGCGCCACATGCCCCTGCAGGAGTAGAAAAAAGGCCTTTGCCGCCTCACCCTCGCGCAGCAACCAGCGTCCAGGTGCGTACACGCGGCTGCGTGCACACACGGCAAGCGGGCGTACGCGATGCGCCGGTATGCCGCGGAAAAGCGCCTGCCCGTCAATGAGCGCCTCAAGATCAAGCATCACCCTGCCCCCGCGACGCGCCGCCGTCCTGCATCGCCGCCGCCTCCGCAGTGATGTCGATACCCACGGGGCACCAGGTGATGCAGCGCCCGCAGCCGACGCAGCCCGAGGTGCCGAACTGATCGATCCAGTTCGCGAGCTTGTGTGTCATCCACTGCCGATACCTTGCGGCGCCTCCGTGGCGCACGCTTCCGCCATGGACGTAGGAAAAGTCGAGGGTGAAACACGAATCCCACAGTCGAACGCGCTGTGCGTGCTCCCCCAACAAGTCGGACTGGTCCTCCACCGTGTGACAAAAACACGTCGGACACACCATGGTGCAATTGCCGCATTGCAGGCACCGCTCGCCAACCTCGGCCCAACGCGGGTGTTCGAGCTTCGCTTGCAACAGTTCACGCAGGCCATCGGTGCGCAGGGTGCGGCCCATGGCGCCCGCGCTGCGCGCGAGCACCATGCCCTCGGCCTCGCGATCCGCGGCATCGGCCGGCTGCGCTTCGATTTGCGTCAGCACTGCAGCGCCGGCGTCGCTGCCGACCGTGACGACGAAACGATGACGCGCGCCATCGAGCACTTCGGTCAATGCGAGGTCGAAGCCGGCGCGCGCTTGCGGACCGCTTTGCATCGATGCGCAAAAACATGTTCCGGCGGGCGAGCCACAGTTGATGGCAACAATGAAGGCGTGGTGCCGTCTGCATGCATACGCGGCATCTTCGAACGGACCGCCCATGAACACGCGGTCCTGTACCGCGATCGCCTGCAATTCGCACGCGCGTACACCGATGAACGCATAACGCGAGGTATCAGGCGGCGGCGCCTCGAAAGCCAGGACGCCCGAGGGGTCGCGCCGGACCTCCCAGAGCAGCTCGCGCGCCGGATGCAAAAACTGCTTCCAGGAGTTCGGCCCGACCGCATAACCGAACAGCGCAGCGTCAGTGCGGCGCACGAGGGTGTAGCTTCCGCCGTCCTGCAGGTCGGTCCACCCTTGCGGCAGCTCATCGACCCGGGCCAGCGGTGCGTAAACGATCGCTCCATCGCGCACACGCGGCCCCACCACCGCGAACCCGCTCCGCTTCAGGGCGTCAAGCAGGCGCTGCAGGCCATCGCGGTCGATGACCGAGGGGGAAGCGTCACGGGTTGATGACATCGGTCCCTGGAAACGACTGACGCCGCACCGGCGTCGGTGGGACCAAGAATACGCCCGCGTGATCCGGACGACCGCTTTGCACGCACGATCCGTGCGGATAAACGGCGACCTCGGCGGCCCACGATCGATCCATGCCGCCACGCGGCGGCAACCGCCTGTGGCGCGACGGCGTGTCCGCGGGACCCTGGTGCGAGGAGGGGGACTCGAACCCCCACGCCCGTGAGGGCGTCAGGACCTAAACCTGGTGCGTCTACCAATTTCGCCATCCTCGCGCGAACGACGATCAGGGCATTTATTCTATGCTTTGGGGCTTGCGCTCTTTTGCCGACGCCGCGACTGCTGCCGCGAGATCCTGCTGCGGCTTTCTCTCGCCACCGTGAATCCGACCCCTCCCACCGCCCTCGAACGCAGCCTCGCCCCGCGTGGCACCGCCTGGTACTACGCCACCATGCATCTGGACGCGGGCGTTCGCCTGAACGTGCTCACCTTGCAGGCATGGTGGCGCGCGGTGTCGGCGATTCCACGCGAAGTGTCGGACGACGGCGTCGCCGCCGCAAAGCTTGCCTGGTGGCGCGCGCAGCTTGGTCAGAGTGTCGAAGGTACCGCCGAACATCCACTGCTGCGGGCATTGCAGCCAGCGTTGCAGCGCCAGGCGTTGGCGCTGCCCCTGCTGCTGCGCGCGCTCGATCACGTTGATGCGTCGCTGCGGCAAAGCCGATGGCTCGACGCAGGCGCCGTGGACGCGCACCTCGATGCGGGCCCGGGAAGTATCGCGCGTGCCACGGCCCTGCTGTCGGGGACACCGGCGGTGCCCGATCCCGCATGGGCGGATGCCATGGGCGTGGCATTGGCCCGTGTAGCCATGCTGCGCGATCTCGGGCGCAGCTTGCGTCTGGGGATTGTTCCCTTGCCAGTGAACCTGCTCGCGGCCCACGATGTCAAAGCACGGACGTTGCTGGAGCGCGAACGGTCCGCCGCGGTGCGCGCCCTGCTCGGTACGGTCGCCACGCAGGCGCTGCAGGCGCTGGATGCGGCACGTGCAGTCCGACCATCGGCGGTCGGCGCCGTGCGTCCCGCAGTGCGAATCGCCGCCGCGCTCGAGCGCATCGCACGCGCGCAGTTGCGGGAGTTACAGCAGGCTGAGGATGCACTGCTGGAGCAGCGCATCACCCTGCCCCCGCTACGCCTGTTGTGGGAAGCCTGGCGGGGGCAGCGAAGCGCCTGATCCCATCGCGCTCAGCGTGCTTCCAGATCGGCGCGAAGAGCGCGATATTCGTCCAGCGCCTCCGGGTTGGCCAGCGCGGTGACGTTTTTCACGGCGTCCCCATGCACCAGATTGCGGACGGCCAACTCCACGATCTTGTTGCTCTTGGTGCGAGGAATGTCGTGCACTTGCACCACGCGCGCCGGGACATGGCGGGGTGTGGTGTTGTCCCGAATCGCCCGCTTGACGCGATCGATCATGGCTTCGTCGAGACGCAGGCCGTCACGGAGCTTGACGAACAGCACGACGCGCACGTCGTTGTAGGTTCCCGGTGGCCAGTTCTGACCGATGACCAGGGACTCGGTAATCTCAGGCAGGCGCTCGACCTGTCGATAGATTTCGGCGGTACCGATACGCACACCGCCGGGGTTGAGCGTCGCATCGGAGCGGCCATAGATGACGAAGCCATCGTGGACCGTGCGCTCGATGTAGTCACCGTGGTGCCACATGCCGGGAATGCGCGTGAAATACGCGTCCATGTATTTTTCGCGACCCTTGTCGAGACTGCCATCGACCATGAACCCCAGCGGCATGGTCGGAAAAGGTTGTGTGCAGACCAGCTCGCCCTTCTCCCCCGCGGGCAGCACGCGCCCTTCGTCATCAACCACGGCCACGGCCATGCCCAGCGCAGCGCACTGGATTTCTCCGCGCCAGACGGCATGCGTGGGAGTCCCGACCGTGAAGCAACTCACCAGGTCGGTGCCCCCAGACATCGAACTGAGGCACACATCCCGCTTGATACGCTGGTAGACCGTGTCGAATCCCTCCGGAACCAACGGCGACCCGGTGGACATCACGGTACGCAGCGCCGTGAGCTGATGGGACTTGATCGGTGCCAGTTCAGTCTTGCCCAATGCCTCGATGAATTTGGCCGAGGTGCCGAAATGGGTGAATCCGACCTCGTCGGCATAATCCCACAGAATCCGACCGTCGCTGGCGAAAGGCGAGCCGTCGTACAAGCACAGGGTGGCACCCTGACTGAGCGCAGACACCAGCCAGTTCCACATCATCCACCCGCAGGTCGTGAAGTAAAACACCCGGTCATCGCGGTGCACGTCGGCGTGCAGGCGCATTTCGCTCAAATGCTTCAGCAGCACACCGCCAGCGCGGTGGACGATGCACTTGGGAACCCCTGTCGTCCCGCTCGAGTACAAAATGTACAAGGGATGATCGAACGGCATCTGCGCATACACGATGGGGGCCGGCACGAACGGCTCCAGTGCATCCCCCCACGCGACCGCACCCGGAATCGCGCCAATTTCCACCGCTGCGGCTTCAGCATCCGCCACGTAGGGAACAACCAGCGTGGCCAGCACGCTGGGCATCTGCGGCAGCGCTGCCGCCAGTTTGTCGCGCACGTCAACGGTCTTGCCGGCGTAGAAGTAACCATCGCACGCCACCAGCACCTTGGGCTCGACCTGCCCGAACCGATCGACCAATCCCTGGGCACCAAAATCGGGCGACGCGGAGGTGAAGACAGCGCCCAGGCTGGTGGCGGCCAGCATCACGATGACCGTTTCCGGCATGTTGGGCATATACGCGGCGACTCGGTCGCCCGGGCCCACGGCATGCTGGCGAAGCCACTGCTGCACACGGGACACCTCGTCCTGCAGCTTCCGCCACGACAGGGTGCGGCGCACGCGTTCCTCGCCATGAAAGTGGATGGCTGGCCCATCGTCGTCGCGCCGCAGCAGGTTTTGCGCAAAATTCAACCGCGCATCGGGAAAAAAGCGTGCGTCGGGCATCTGCGCAGCTGGCACATAATCACGCGCACCACGGGTTTCGGCGATCACGCCCGACGTTTCCCACACCGCTGCCCAGAACGCACCGAGGTTGGCGGTCGACCAGCGCCACAACGCTTCGTAATCCGCGAGTGCAAGCCCATGCCGGGCATTGATGAATGCACGCAAGCTGGTGACGTGAGCCCCGGCAACGCGTTGCGGGTCTGGTGTCCACATGGGTTGATCGTGCGTCTCGGGCGCGGCTGCCGCCAGGGTCATGATGTGTCTCCGTCAGTTGATGTCAGTCGCTGATGACGCTTCGCAGCGCATCGGGCAATGCAACGCTGCACCGCTGCGCGAAATCGATCCACACGACCTTGGCGCCGCCGTTGGCATGCACGACGTCGGGTTTGTCGGTGAGCGTCATCTCGTAATACGTCTCGAAACTGCTGCGTCCCGGCTTCGCTGCGAACATGCGTACCCGCAGGTCGCCGGGGTAGCGCAGTTCGAGCAGAAAGTTGCAAAAGGCGTTGACGACCACCGGGCCGCTGGTGGGCGGATGGATCTGCCCGCGCTCCAGCGAATCGAGCCAGTCGACACGCACACTTTCCATGTAACGGAAGTACACGGTATTGTTGACGTGCCCCATCGAATCCATGTCGCCCCAACGAATCGGGATGATCATGTCATGGACGAGCTTGCGGTGTTCAGGTAATTCAAGCCGCATCGGTGCCTCGCGTATCGGTGCGAATATCAGACGCCGGCACCGTCGTCCGCGGCGATCAGCGCGCCGTTGACGAAGTGGCTCGCGCCGCTGGCGAGCATCAGCAGCACGGGGTCCAGGTCCTCGGGCTTGCCGAGCCGCCTGCGCGGCAGCGCGTCGATGATCTTGCGGCCGCCCTCGGTGTCCCAGGATCCATGGTTGATCTCGGTCTCGATATAGCCCGGGCAGATTGCGTTGATGTTGATCCCGAAGCGCCCCCACTCGAGCGCCATGGCGCGCGTCATGTGCACCACCGCTGCCTTGCTCATGGCGTAGGCACCGAGCTGCGGCACGACCCGCAAACCCGCCATCGATGCGATGTTGATGATGCGCCCACCGGCCCAGGTGCCGGGTGCCGCCCCCTGTGAGCGCGCAATCATGCGCTTGGCCACTTCCTGCGCCACGAAAAAGGCTCCCCGGGTGTTGGTGTCGAACACGCTGTCAAAATCCTCCGGCGTGGTCTCGGTGAGGCGACGCAAGGCTGACACGCCCGCGTTGTTGACCAGAATGTCGATATTGCCAACTTCGGTTTCAACATGGGCAACTGCGCTGCTGATGCTGTCGGTGTCGGTGACGTCCAGACGCACGACGTGCGCGTCGCCGCCGTCCGCCTCGATGGCGGCACGCAGGTCTTTCAGTCGCTCCACGCGGCGACCCGCCAACGCCACCGCCGCGCCAGCCCCGGCCAGGACTTGCGCAAAACGTCGACCGAGCCCGCTGGAGGCGCCGGTCACGAGCGCGACGCGCCCGGATAGATCAATGCTGTAGGCCATGGCAGTTCGATTGTCCAGAGAGCGGCCGCGCTGGATGCTGGCCGCATGGGCAATCCTACCCGCGTTGCCGCGTGGCAACCACGCGACAGTGCCGGTGTTTGACGTCGGCGATCCAGCCAACTTCCGGCGAAGGCGGCGAGGATGGCCGGCATTGCGGATAATCGCGTCATGTCCGAACGCACCATCCCCATCATCGACCACCGCTACGCCAGCAGCGTACCGCGCATCCCGGAGGTGCCGCCGGCAGTGGGCGCACCCGCACATGACCTCCTCGGTCGGAAACTCCACGACCTGCGGATCTCCATCACTGACCGCTGCAATTTCCGCTGCACGTACTGCATGCCAAAGGAAATTTTTGACAAGCATTACGAATTTCTGCGGCACTCTGAATTGCTGAGTTTCGAGGAAATTGCGCGCGTCGCCCGCACGTTCGTCGCGCTTGGCGTCAAAAAGTTGCGATTGACCGGAGGCGAGCCACTGTTGCGCCGCGGCGTCGAGGATCTGGTGGCGATGCTGGCCGCGATCCGCACACCCGGGGGTGATCCCATCGAGCTGACCATGACCACCAACGGTGTGCTGCTTGCGCGCAAGGCCGAGGCCCTGCGACGCGCCGGCCTCCAACGCATCACGGTCAGCCTTGACGCGCTCGACGACGCCACTTTCCGACGCATGAACGACGCAGACTTCCCGGTCCAGGCTGTGCTCGACGGCATTCGCGCCGCCCAGGAGGCCGGACTGAATCCGGTCAAAGTCAACATGGTGGTGCAACGCGGTGTGAACGACGGCGAAATCGTGCCCATGATTGATCACTTCCGCGGTAGCGGCGCGGTGCTTCGCTTCATTGAATTCATGGACGTCGGCAACACCAACGGCTGGCGCATGGATCAAGTGCTGCCATCCACCGACGTCATTGCCGCCATCGCGCGGCACTACCCGTTGCGTCCCCGAAGCGCCACCACCCGCGGCGAAACCGCCGAGCGCTGGGTACTCGACGACGGCAGTCTGGAACTCGGTACGATTTCGAGTGTGACCCGCGCCTTCTGCCGCGACTGCAACCGTGCGCGTCTTTCCATGGAGGGCAAGCTCTACCTGTGCCTGTTCGCCAGCCACGGGCATGATCTGCGCACCCTGCTGCGCGGGGAATCAGGTGTGAAACCCGTGTCGGATGGGGAGCTCAGCGCTGCCATTGCACAGGTCTGGCGCGAGCGCGGCGATCGCTATTCAGAGCTGCGGGGCAGCGCTGCCGCCCCGCCTGCGAGCCGACGGGTCGAGATGTCCTACATCGGGGGCTGACGCTGTGGGCGTTCCGAATGCAGCGCAAGCATTGACGTTGGGCAATCCGCGCGCCGACGGCGCGCCTTATGCTCCGGGGCTGGTCTCCTTTCTGCTCCACCATGCCGTCGCGGTATCACCCCAATCCCTTCCGTCCCGTGCAACCCGGGATGGAAGCTGTTCTCACGCCCTGGCTCATACCGGCGTATTTTGCAGGCATTGGGCTGCCTGGTTTGGGCGCGTTGTGGTTCCATCTGCGGCAACCCCCTGGCGGGCCGACGATGGCCGAACTGAAGTTTCTGCATGTCGTGGACATGATGGCGTTCGGGCTGGCGGTGTTCGACGCGATGGCGGTGTTGACGGTGGCCCTGGGCTGCATGATCGTCACCCTGATGAAAGCGCGTCCGCGCCATGCGGACGCGATGCATCCGCCGGAGGAGTAAAGCACCGACTGCCATCGCCTGCTCCGGACGCGATGCCCAGCCGATGATCGACATCGGACCCCAACCCTCGCAGATCACGGGGCTCGTCCTCGCGGGTGGAAGGGCGCGCCGATTCGGCGGCGCCGACAAAGGACTGCTGACTTTGCATGGTGTGCCGCTCGCCGTGCATGCGCTCGCGCGCCTGCGGCCGCAGGTCGGTTCGCTGCTGCTCAACGTGAATCGTCATGGCGCGACCTACCGCGGCTTCGGCGTCCCGCTGTGCAGCGATGCCGAACCGGAGGCATTCCGGGGCCCCTTGGCCGGAATGGCGGCGGGACTGCAGGCATGCGCCACGCCGTGGCTGCTCACGGTGCCCTGCGACGGTCCACACTTTCCTCTCGATCTTGCGATCCGACTCGGGCGCGCTGTCGGCGCCGCCGGGGCGGCGGCAGCAATCGCCCGCGCCGGCGATCGTCGGCACCCGGTCTACGCCCTGTTGTCGCGCGCCTTGTGGCCCGATCTGATCGCCTTCATCGCGGCCGGCCATGCACGCGTCGACGCGTGGATGGCATTGATCGGCGCCATCGAAGTCGATTTTGATACGCCGGAGGCGTTCGCGAACGTGAATACGCCCGAGGAACTACGCGCCCTGGACATGCCTGATGCGCAGCAGGCAACACCCGTGAGAGGTCTGACCATGGACCATCGCCAGGCACCTTCCGAGGCTTCCGGTTTCGCCGCGGCACTCGCCGATCGCACCCAATGCGAACCCGCCGGGATGCGCGTCGAGCAAGCCCGCGACGCGATTCTCCAATGCGCGCGTCTGGTACCGCCGACCCTGGCGATGCAACGCGTACCACTCCGCGACGCCTTGGGACGCGTTCTGGCAGTTGACGTCGTCGCGCCGCTGAACGTTCCCGCCTGGGACAATTCCGGCATGGATGGCTACGCGCTATGCGCTGACGATCTCGGCCCGGACGGCGCCGCCGTCTTGCGCGCGGTGGGAAGCGCCCTGGCGGGACACGCGTTCGCCGGTCGGGTGGAGCGCGGGACCTGCGTTCGCATCATGACCGGCGCGGTCATGCCGGCCGCGTGCGACACCGTGATCCCGCAGGAACTCTGCCAGATCGAGGGTGACCGCGTGACGATTCCGCCGCGCCTGGTGCGCCGTGGCGACAACGTGCGGCAGCGAGGTGAAGATCTGCGTGCCAACTCGGTCGCCTTGCCTGCGGGCCGACGCCTGCGCGCTGCGGACATCGGTTTGTTGGCATCGCTGGGATGCACTGACGTGGAGGTACGCCAGCGTCTGCGCGTTGCTGTGCTGTCCAGTGGTGACGAGTTGCGATCACCAGGAGACGCCCTCGATTCCGGCAGCGTCTATGACAGCAATCGCCACACCCTCCGGGCCATGCTGGATCGCCTCGGCTGCGACGTGCTGGACCTCGGCGTGATCCCCGACGACCCGGACGCGCTCGCCCAAGCGTTGCGTATCGCCAGCGCGCGGGCGCACGTGGTGATCACCTCGGGGGGAGCCAGCGCCGGCGAGGCCGACCACCTGCGACGGACTCTTCAGACGCTTGGTGACATGGCCTTCTGGCGCATCGCCATGCGACCGGGCCGGCCGATGGCGTTCGGGCGCATCGACGGCGACGGCCACAGCACGCTGGTGTTCGGTTTGCCCGGCAATCCCGTTGCTGTCATGGTGACGTTCTACATGTTCGTGCGCGAGGCCTTGCTCCAGTGCGCGGGCACCACGCCGCCCCCGTTGCCGATGCTGTCGGTGGTCGCCGCGGTGCCGCTTCGCAAGCGCGCGGGCCGCACCGAATACCAACGCGGCCGCCTGTGCCGCATGGACGACGGCCGCTGGAGTGTGGAACTCACGGGGGACCAGGGCTCCGGCATCCTGCGTTCGATGAGCGAAGCCGATGGCATCATCGTGCTCTCCCACGATCGCGGCGCGGTCGAGGTCGGCGAGGTGGTTGACTTCCTGCCGTTCGAAGGCCTGGCCTGAACGACATGGGTCAGAACAATTTATTGATCAGATCTTCACCAAGTCCGATGCCAGCGCCCATTTCCATGGCCTGCCCGAAGCTGGAGTTGAACAAACCGCCCAGCGCGCCCATGATGCCGCCGCCGGCCGCCGGCCGCGCGAATCCCGCCTGCGGTGGCGCGTACCCCTGCGCGGGAACATAGCCCGGCTGCTGCATCTGCGGTGCCATCTGCTGCACCGCGTTCTGGCTTTGCCATGCCGCATGAATGGCTTGTAGCAGGAAGTTCATCTGCTGTTGCTGGCCTTGCACGGCCAGTGCTAGCTGCCGGAGGTCGAGCAGCCATTCGCGTGCATCCACGTTTCCCGCCTGTGCGGCGGCCTGCAGCTTGCCCGCCAGAGCTTGCAGTTCCTGCACGATCTCCTGGTCCTGCGCGTGCACTTGCTGATACGCCTGGTCAACAGCCTGAAGGTCCATCATGGTTCTCCTTGTGTGGATCAATCCTTGTGAAGATTGTGCATGGCCCCGGCTGGCGCGGCTGAAGCCTGGCTGAAGTCGGCGGCTAGCGCCCCGTCGACCCGAACCCGCCTTCGGCGCGCTGCGACGGCGTAAAAGCGTCCACGATCCGCCAGCACGCCTGTACCACCGGCACGAATACAAGCTGGGCGATACGTTCGAAGGGCTGCACGGTGAAAGTTTCGCTGCCGCGGTTCCAGCAGCTGATCATCAACGGCCCTTGGTAGTCGGCATCGATGAGCCCGACGAGGTTGCCGAGCACGATGCCGTGCTTGTGTCCAAGTCCCGAACGCGGAAGAATCACCGCCGCATAGCCCCGGTCTGCAATGTGCATCGACAGCCCGGTGGGAATCAGCTCCGTTTTTCCGGGCTCAAGCACCAGCGGTGCGTCCAGACAGGCTCGCAGATCCATCCCGGCAGCACCGGAGGTGGCATATGCCGGCAGCTGCCCGCGAAGTCGTGCGTCGAGCAGGCGAATTTCAATCGGTATGGTCATGACGGATCCGAAAGTGTCGGCGACGCCATCCGCGCGGCGACGTCCTCGAGAATGATGCGCGCCAGAGCCAGCTTGGGCAGCCGGGGAAGCTCGCGATGACCTTCCGCGTCAATGAGCACACAGGCGCTGTCCTCACGGCCAAAAGTCTGGGGCCCCAGGTTACCTACCAGCAGCGGCACGCCTTTGCGCAAGCGCTTGGCCCGTGCGTTTGCAAGCAGTTCTTCGGCCTCGGCCGCGAACCCGACGCAGAACGGCGCATCAGCACGTGCCGCGGTCTCCGCCAGGATGTCGGGATTGGTCTGCAACGTCAGCGTCGGTGGCGACTCGCCGGGTTGTTTCTTGATTTTGCCGCTGCTGGTCTGCGCGGGACGCCAATCACCGACCGCCGCCGCGGCGATGAAAATATCGGTCGCGGCGCGATCCAGCGCCTCATGCACCGCGTCACGCATCTGCAAGGCGCTTTCCACGGCGATCAGGCGCGCACCCCAGGGCGGCGCGAGTGCGGTGGGCCCCGCCACCAAGGTCACATCCGCACCCTGCTCCCACGCCGCGCGCGCCAGCGCCCAGCCCATCTTGCCACTGGAGCGGTTGCTCAGGCCGCGCACGGCATCCCACGCTTCGAAAGTGGGGCCCGCGGTGATGAGCACGCGGCGCCCGGTCAGTCGCTTGGGTTGCCACAGCGCCTCGACCTCCCACAGCAAATCCTCGGGCTCGAGCATGCGACCGGCACCAACCTCGCCGCATGCCTGCGGGCCGCTTGCCGGACCGGCGATGCGCACGCCGTCACCACGCAGCGCCTCGACGTTGCGCCGCACAGCCGCGTTGGCCCACATGGCCTGGTTCATCGCCGGCGCCATCAGCGTGGGGATGTCACCACGCGCGACCACCAGCGTGGACAGCAGATCGTCAGCCAGGCCATGCGCGGCACGTCCAAGCAGGTTCGCGCTGGCGGGCGCGATGACCAGTGCATCGGCGGCGCGCACGAGGTCAATGTGGTCCATACCGTCAGCTGCCCGCGAGGTCCAGAGATCATCGGCCACTGCACGTCCCGACAGAGCCTGAAAGCTCAAGGGCGCGACAAAGCGCGCGGCACCAGCCGTCATCACCACCTGCACCGTGTGTCCGGCCTTCACCAGCAGTCGCGTGAGCTCGCACGACTTGTAGGCAGCGATGCCGCCACTGACCCCCAGCAAGACATGGCGAGCTTGCACATGCGCCCCCATGTCAGATTGACGAGGGCGTCAGACACTGCGCCAACCACCGCCGGGCGGACGCGAACGCCGCGTCGACACCCTGGGGTCGGGTGCCACCGGCCATGGCGAAATCAGGTCGACCGCCGCCCTTGCCACCAACGTCGGCGGCCGCAAGGCTGACCAACGCGCCAGCCTTCACGCGGCCGACGACATCGGCGGTGACGCCGGCGGCCAATTGCACCTTCTCACCATCGACACTGGCCAGCAACACCACGGCCGACTTGAGGCGTGACTTGAGCTGGTCCACAACATTGCGCAAGGCGGCGGCGTCGGCACCATCCAACCGTGCAGCCAGAACCATGACGCCGCCGAGGTTCTCGGCCTGCGACGCCAATTCCACGCCACGCGCGGTGGCTTGCTGGGCCTTGACGGCGGCGAGATCCTTCTCAAGCTGCTTTTGCAGGTCGAGCAGCTGCGCAGCGCGGCGCTGCAGATCGTCCTCGGGAACCTTGAACAGCGCGGCCAAGGCAGCGAGCTCGCCTCCCTGGCGCTGCGCCAGCGCCAGTGCTCCCAGGCCAGTGGTGGCCTCGATCCGGCGGACTCCGGCTGCCACGGCACCCTGGGCAGTGATACGCAAGGCGCCGATGTCGCCAGTGCGCGCGACATGCGTGCCCCCACAGAGTTCGCGGCTGTCACCGATGTCGAGCACGCGAACGGTGTCGCCATACTTCTCACCGAACAACATCATGGCACCGGTCTGCTTCGCTTCCTCGATCGGGAGGACCCTTGCGCGGGTCGGCGTATTGAGGAGGATTTGTTCGTTCACCCACAATTCGATGCGCCGAATCTCGTCGGCGCTGACAGGGGCGTCGTGCGAGAAGTCGAAACGGGTCTTGTCCGCGTCGACAAGTGAACCCTTCTGCTGCACATGTTCCCCCAGGACGAGGCGCAAGGCCTTGTGCAGCAGGTGGGTCGCGCTGTGGTTGCGCATGGTGGACAGGCGGCGCCCGGCATCGACACACGCCGCCACTGACTCGCCAACGCGCAAGGTGCCGGACATCAGGCACCCGTGGTGACCGAACACACCGGACTGGATCTTCTGCGTGTCGTTCACAACAAAGCGCAGCGCGCACGCATCACCCTCGGACAACACGCCGCTGTCACCCACTTGGCCGCCGGATTCGGCGTAGAACGGGGTGCGGTCCAGCACGACCACGCCCTCCTGTCCGGCCTCCAGCGACGTCACCCCGGCTCCACCGCTGTACAAGGCCAGCACCGTGCAGTCATCCAGGCGCAAGCTCTCGTACCCTTCAAAGGACGTTGACTTGCCTGCGTAGTCGAGCGCGCCAGCCATGCGGAACTTGCCGCTGGCGCGCGCCTGTTCGCGCTGCCGTTCCATCGCGGCATCGAATCCAGCCTCGTCCACGCCGAGGCCGCGCTCGCGGCATACGTCCGCGGTAAGGTCGAGCGGAAAACCATAGGTGTCATACAGGGCGAACGCCATCTGCCCGGGCAGCTGAGCGCCTCCGGCCGCGCGCAATGCGTCGAGTTCACCGTCAAGAATGCGCATGCCGTGCTCGAGCGTTTCGCCGAAGCGCCGCTCCTCCGCCTCGAGCACGTCGGCAATCCGGGCTGCCACCGCCGCAAGTTCCGGATAGGCTGCCCCCATTTCCGCCACCAGATCTGGCACCAGCTTGTGAAAAAACGGCTCGTGCTGGCCCAGTTTGTAGCCATGCCGGAGCGCCCGCCGCGCGATGCGCCGCAACACGTACCCACGGCCCTCGTTCCCGGGTATCACCCCATCCACGATCAGGAACGCGCAAGCCCGGATGTGATCCGCAATGACTTTCAACGACACGTGACCAGGATCGCCGCAACGCGTCTCCCGCGCCGCTGCCTTGATCAGGCGATCAAACAGATCGATTTCATAGTTGCTGTGCACGTGCTGCAACACGGCGGCGATACGCTCCAGCCCCATCCCGGTATCGACGCAGGGGCGCGGCAGGGGTTTTTGGGTGTAAGTCGTCAGCTTCCAGGCATCTCCGACCCGGACCACCTGTGCGATCGCTCCAGCGCGCTCAGCCTCGACCTTGGCAGCCTGCGCCTCAACCTCGCCTGGAAAGCTGTTCTCGGCCTCGACGCTTCGTTCAAACTGCATGAACACGAGGTTCCAGATTTCGATGTACCGGTCACCATCTTCCTCGGGTGACCCGGGGGGCCCGCCCCAGACGCTCGCGCCGTGGTCGAAGAAGATTTCGCTGCACGGACCGCACGGGCCGGTATCAGCCATTTGCCAGAAGTTGTCCGAGGCGTAGCGTGCGCCCTTGTTGTCGCCAATGCGCACGATGCGCTCGCGCGGCACCCCAACCTCTTCGGCCCAGATCGCGTAGGCCTCATCATCATCCTGATAGACCGTGATCCACAGTTTCTCTTCCGGGAGCGCGTAGACGGTTGTCAAGAGCTCCCACGCATAGCGGATCGCATCGCGCTTGAAGTAATCCCCAAAGCTGAAATTGCCCAGCATTTCGAAGAACGTGTGATGGCGCGCGGTGTAGCCGACGTTCTCGAGGTCGTTGTGCTTGCCGCCGGCACGCACACAGCGCTGCGCTGTCGTGGCCCGGGTGTAGGGACGCCGGTCCTGACCAAGAAACACGTCCTTGAACTGGACCATGCCCGAATTGGTGAAAAGCAGGGTAGGGTCGTTCCCCGGCACGAGCGGCGACGAGGCGACGCGCGTATGTCCCTGGGATGCGAAATAAGCGAGAAATTTCTCGCGGATATCGGAAACGTTCATGCGGGCACCTGAAATGGCGGCGCCCGTCCACGGGCGCCGGCGAAGCCATGATTTTAGGCTCGCCGCGCGTCCCAACCCCAGCGAAGCCGGGCACTGTGTGCAAAACGTTCGGGATGACCCTAGCATTCGTAGCCTTCGTGCCCGACCCACGAGATTCCCCTGAAACGACCGCACCGGACATGACGACGCACAACCCCAAGCTGTTCGATCCCATCGAACTCGGGCACCTGCACCTTCCCAGCCGCGTCATCATGGCGCCGTTGACACGCGCGCGTGCAGCCCAGCGCGGGGATCTACCAGGCCCGATCCCCCCACGTTTTACGGCGGGGATGAAAAGGCGACCTCGATTACCCGACCCTGGAGCAAATGCACGTGCCCGCGCAACCCCCCGGCAGGAGCGGCAACGCGCAAACGTAGAATCAAGGGTTATCCAAGCTTCATAGCCAAAGGCAGACATTCCATCATGGCAGGCATCAAGAAAGTCGTTCTCGCCTATTCAGGCGGACTGGACACCTCGGTCATCCTCAAGTGGCTCCAGGACCAATACCAATGCGAAGTGGTCACGTTTACCGCTGACATCGGTCAGGGCGAAGAGGTCGAGCCCGCCCGCGCCAAGGCGCTCAAGATGGGAATCAAGCCCGAGAACATCTACATCGAGGATCTTCGCGAGGAATTCGTGCGCGACTTCGTGTTCCCGATGTTCCGTGCCAATGCGCTGTACGAAGGTGAGTACCTTCTCGGCACATCGATCGCGCGCCCGCTCATCGGCAAGCGTCTGATTGAAATCGCGCGCAAGACCCGCGCTGACGCCATCTCGCACGGCGCCACTGGCAAAGGCAACGACCAAGTGCGCTTCGAGCTCACTGCCTATGCGCTGATGCCTGGCGTCAAGGTCATCGCACCCTGGCGCGAATGGGACCTGCTTTCCCGCGACAAGCTGCTGGCCTACGCCGACCAGCACGGTATTCCGGTCGACTTCAAGAAGCGCGGCGGCACCGCGCCCTACTCGATGGATGCGAACCTGTTGCACATTTCCTATGAAGGCGGCGTGCTGGAGGATCCAAACTTCGCCCCCGACGAGAAGATGTGGCGCCTGACGGCGTCACCTGAAAAGGCCCCGAACAAGGCCCAGGTCATCGAACTCGACTACGTGGGAGGTGACATCGTTGCCATTGACGGCGAGCGCATGTCGCCCGCCCAGGTGCTGTCAACGCTCAACGCGATCGGTGGGCGCCACGGCATCGGCCGCCTCGACAAGGTTGAAAACCGCTATGTCGGGATGAAGAGCCGCGGATGCTATGAAACCCCCGGCGGTACGATCATGCTGGCGGGACATCGTGCCATCGAGAGCATCACCCTCGACCGCGAGGTCGTGGCGCTCAAGGATGACTTGATGCCGCGGTATGCGCGCATGATTTACAACGGCTACTGGTTCGCACCTGAACGCGTTCTGCTGCAGGGACTGATCGATGCCTCGCAGGCCACCGTCAATGGCCGTGTGCGGCTGAAGCTGTACAAGGGCACCATCATGTGCGTGGGCCGCGAATCATCCACCGACAGCCTGTTCGATCCGCGCATCTCGACGTTCGACGATGACGGCGGCGCTTACAACCAGGCCGACGCCGCGGGCTTTATCAAGCTCAATGCCCTGCGCCTGCGCATTGCCGCTAACGCGCAGGCCGCGCGCGCCACGAAAAAAGCAGTCGCGAAGTCTGCTGCCGGAACGGCAACCGCGGCCAAGCGCAAAAAGTCGATGTAACGCGCCCATGTCCCACGAACCCATCCTTGCGCGCGTCACCCCGCGCGCCAACATCTATTTCGACGGGCGCTGCGTCAGTCACAGCCTGCAACTCGATCGTGGCGAGCGCAAGAGCGTCGGTGTGATCCTGCCCGGCAGCAGTCTCACGTTCAAAACCGACGCGCCGGAGACCATGGAGTGTGTCGGCGGTGCCTGCGAGTGGCGCCTGCAGGGCACGCAGACCTGGAACTCCAGCGGTGAAGGCCAGCGTTTCTCAGTCGCGGCGAATGCCGCGTTTGAAATTCGCGTCGGCGCCGAGGCGTACCACTACATCTGTCACTTTGGCTGATTCGGCGTTGCCGGGGGTGGGCGCAGCCCGGCCAGGCTGTGGACGAAGGCCGCCCAGGGCGGCTCTCGATCCTCAGATTGTGTGGGTCGGATGCATGACCTTGTCCTGCAGTCGTTTGAAACCGATGAGCTTCATGACGTACTTCTCGTAAATCGGCTCCGAGTTGCCGGACTTCATTTTGCGGATGAAGTACTTCTCGAAGGCAATCTTCGCCAGATGCACCCACTTGCCAGAGCCAAACCAGTTCACGTCGCGCGGTGGAATTTGCGGAATGGCGGCGAAGGCCGCACCGGTGGTTCCGAAGTCAGCCAGGCAGATCGCCTGCCATGTTCCCTTGTGGGTCGGCTGCTTGCCGGCCAACTCTTCCTCGATGTTGTGCACGATGGCCGTCACCATCGACTCGATCATGTAGCCGGTCTTCGGAACACCGCAGGGAACCGGGGTCGGCCCGACCGGCGGGATGGCGATGCAGACACCTGCCGAATAGATGTTCTTGTATTTCGGGTTGCGCTGATTGCCATCAACGATGACAAACCCGCGCGGGTTGCACAATCCCTCGACCTGGGCCACCGCATCGACGCCTTTGAACGCCGGCAGCATCATCGAATGCTTGAACGGCAACTCGTGCTTTTTCAGGACGTTGCCATTGACGTCGAGTTCGTCCACGAACATCTTGCCCTGCTCGACCCTGGTGGTCTTCGCATTGGTGATCCAGCGAATATCGTGATCCCGGAACTCATGCTCCATGATGCCCTTGGAGTCGCCCACGCCGTCCAGGCCGAGGTGCCCGATGTACGGCTCTGCGGTCACATACGTGACCGGCACCTTGCTGCGCATTTTCTTTTTGCGCAACGCCGCGTCCAGGATCATTGTGTACTCGTACGCAGGGCCGAAGCAGCTGGCGCCCGGCATGGCTCCGATCACCACCGGTCCCGGATCATTGCAGAGGCGCTCGAAATCCTCGTGACACTTCTCGGCGTGATCGATGGTGCAGATCGATTGCGTGAATCCGCCATGCGGACCGGCTCCTTCAACTTCCTCGAAGGCCAGCCGCGGACCCGTGGTGATGATGAGAAAGTCGTACGCCAACGTATCGCCGCTTTGCAACGTGATCACGCTGGCCGCGGCATCGATCGCGGTGGCAGGCTGCGCAATGAAGTCGATACCCTTGCGCTCCAGGTAGGGTCGAATCGGGAAGACCACGTCCTCGCGATGACGCCACCCCACCGCAACCCAAGGGTTGGACGGCACGAACTGGAAGTAGTCCACCGCGTTGATCACGGTGATTTTGTGCTCTCGACCGAGCGCAGCGCGCGCCTCGTAGGCAGCAGGCATGCCGCCGATGCCCGCACCCAGAATGACGATATGTGCCATCGCTTGCCTTCTCCCTGTTTTGCTGTGCCCTGCGCATGCGCTCGGCACGGGACGCACATGCTGCGCGACCGTACCCGCAAATCGCCAGACGACACAAATTATTTGCTATACCCCAGGGCTCGAAGCATACCCAAGTGGCGTGAGGGGAAGTTTGCCAAATAAGTGCTCAACTGATCGCGGTTGAGCAGGATCAATATTCAGATCCGACGATTGGCGTTTCCCCTAGGGTGGTGAAACCCTAATACTCCCAGCAGCATCACAAACATCCATCTATACTCATATTGATGATGTCGTGGAAGCCCGCGACAACCGCACGCATCTGGCCCCGGAGGATGAACAGCCCATGAGATCGCCTCGCCCCCTTTGGAATCCTTACGTCGCCGGGGTCATCCTCGGACTGGGATT
>DAICZP010000106.1 GCA_027311065.1 Thiomonas sp.
CATTTACGCATTTCGCATCCACGCACTCCAGGACTTCGCGCGTCTTGCTCCATGCCCGCTCGAACAGGCCGAGGCCCTGGAGCAACTGCGCGCGCTGTGGCATGGCTGGCGTCTCGCGGTGCTCGTGCTCGGCCACGCGCCAGCCGGCGGGGTGGATACGCCACGCGATCTGGAACGCGCGCGGGCGCTCGTAGCCGGCACCGGCGGCGATTGATGCCCCCGCCGCACCGCGTCAGGGCGGTGCAGGGTGCGCATGCTATTCTCGAACATGTTGTTTTTCTGCAATTTGTCCACCCTCCAACCCGCATTTTTCAGGAGCTTTCATGCGTTTGATCCTGTTGGGCGCTCCCGGCGCCGGCAAGGGGACGCAAGCCGCCAACATCTGCGCGCGCTACGGCATTCCCCAAATTTCCACCGGCGACATGTTGCGTGCCGCAGTCAAGGCCGGCACCCCGCTTGGTCTGCAGGCCAAGGCCGTGATGGATGCGGGCTCCCTGGTGTCGGACGACATCATCGTCGGGCTCGTCAAGGACCGCCTCCAGCAAGCCGACTGCGTCCATGGCTTTCTGTTTGACGGATTCCCGCGCACCCTGGCGCAAGCCGACGCGATGAAAGCCGCGGGTGTGCGCATCGACTACGTGGTGGATTTCGACGTTCCGGACGAAGACATCATCGAGCGCCTGAGCGGACGGCGCGTGCACCCGGGTTCGGGACGCGTCTACCACATCCGCCACAACGCCCCCAAGGTGGCGGGCAAGGACGACGTCACTGGCGAGGACCTGGTGCTGCGCGATGATGATCGGGAAGAAACGGTCCGCAAGCGCCTGCAGGTCTATCATGCGCAAACGCGGCCGCTGGTCGACTATTACGCAGCCTGGGAACAAACGGGCGACCCACTGGCGCCGAAGCTGCGCCGCATCTCCGGTTTGGGTGCCGTTGACGACGTCACCGCCAGGATCTTCGCCGCCCTCGGCTGATGCGATGCCCGCGCGTGCGGGCGTATTCCCATCATCGCGTACATCGCAGGTGCCACCCCCGTCATGCAGATCGAACAACAAGTCTTCATCATCACCGGCGCCGCGTCAGGCCTGGGGGCAGCCACGGCCCGCAGGCTTGCTGGCCTTGGCGCGCACGTCGTTCTCGCCGACGTGCAGGATGCGGCAGGGCAGTCCCTGGCGCAACAACTGGGCGGCACGTTCGAGCACTGCGACGTCACCCGCGAGGATGACGTCGCCAGCGTCGTCACCGCCGCAACGGCGCTTGGTCCGCTGCGCGGGCTGGTGAATTGCGCCGGCATCGCCCCCGCCTCCCGTACCCTGGGGAAACAAGGGCCGCATCCTCTGGACGCGTTCGCACGCACCGTGAGTGTGAATCTGATTGGCACATTCAACATGGCGCGTCTGGCCGCGGCCGCAATGGCCAGCCAGACGCCAATGGGCGACGGCGAACGCGGCGTGATCATCAACACCGCGTCGGTCGCCGCCTATGACGGTCAGATCGGCCAGGCCGCCTATGCATCGTCGAAAGCCGGCATTGTCGGCCTGACGCTCCCGATGGCGCGCGACCTCGCCCGCGACGGCATTCGCGTGATGACCATCGCGCCTGGAATCTTCGAAACCCCCATGCTCATGGCGATGCCCGACGAGGTACGTGCCTCGCTTGGAGCATCGGTGCCGTTCCCTTCGCGCCTCGGCAGGCCCGACGAATACGCCCAGCTGGTCGAAGCCATCGTGCGCAACCCGATGCTCAACGGCGAGACCATTCGTCTCGACGGAGCAATCCGCATGGCGCCCAAGTAAGCCTGGCGAGACGTGCGACGACCCCGGGGCGCCAACATATGGCCCTGATTCCGCAGGATTTCGTCCAGGAACTGCTTGGACGTGTCGACATCGTGGAGATCGTCGGCCGCTCGGTGCAACTCAAGAAAGCTGGCACCAACTACCTGGGGTTGTGTCCATTTCACAGCGAGAAAACGCCCTCGTTCACGGTCAGTCCCGCCAAGCAGTTCTATCATTGCTTCGGTTGCGGCGCCCACGGCACCGCCATCGGCTTTCTTATCGAGCATGTCGGGCTGTCCTTTCCCGATGCGGTGCGCGAACTCGCCTCACAAGCGGGAATGCAGATTCCCGAGACACAGCATGACCCCGAGCAGGCACAGCGCCGCGAAGCGCAGCGCAGCCAGCGCCGCGTGCTGCTCGATGCCATGGAACAGGCGAACCGCTTGTATCGCGACCAGCTGCGCAAATCGACGCGCGCCATCGCGTACTTGAAAGGCCGCGGCATCACCGGCCGCAGTGCGGCGCGTTTCGGGCTGGGCTGGGCACAGCCCGACTGGCAGGGACTGGCAACGGTCTTTCCAAACTATGACGCGGACGTTCTTGTCCAGGCGGGATTGGTGGTGGCACGTGACGCACAGGGCAACACCATCGAGCCATCCGCCCTCGCCGGGCGCGTGGTCGAGCGGCGCTGGGACCGTCTGCGCGAACGCGTGACATTCCCCATCCGAAACACACAGGGGGAACTCATCGGTTTCGGCGGACGCGTGCTCGACCAGGGCGAACCCAAGTACCTGAACTCTCCGGAAACCGCGCTTTTCCACAAGGG
This sequence comes from Thiomonas sp., assembly GCA_027311065.1. Classification (GTDB taxonomy): domain Bacteria; phylum Pseudomonadota; class Gammaproteobacteria; order Burkholderiales; family Burkholderiaceae_C; genus Thiomonas_A. Next base: position 2,605 of record DAICZP010000106.1, read on the forward strand.
AGAAGAGCTTTACGGGTTATTCGAGGGACGCGGCGCCATTCAGCGCCATGGGCAGGCCCTGGTTGTCGAGGGATATCTCGACGTGATCGCCCTGGCGCAGTACGGCGTCGACAACGCCGTGGCAACGCTCGGTACGGCGTGTACCGCGGAGCACGTGCGGAAACTATTCCGGCATTGCGGCCAAATCGTGTTCGCCTTCGACGGAGACGCCGCTGGCCGCAAAGCGGCGACGCGCGCCCTGGAAGCGGCCCTGCCTCATGTGGGCGATGCGCGCTCGGTCAAATTTCTGTTTCTTCCCCCGGAGCACGACCCCGACAGCTTTGTGCGCGCGCTGGGCGCGGACGCGTTCGCGCGTGAGGTCGGACGTGCGCAACCACTTTCGCTCTTCCTGCTGGACACGGTGGCTGCCGGGTTGGCACTCGACACGGCGGAAGGCCGCACGCAGGCGATCGGGCGAGCGCGACCGCTGTTCGGGCTGCTGCCGGATTCGACCCTGAAAGCGCAGATGCTCGCGGAATTGGCGCAACGCGTGCGTACGCCAGTCGACGCAATGGGCATGACGCTGACACCCGCAACCCGGGGCGTCAAAACGTCAGCTGCCGCCGATGCTGAACCGACCGCCGCGGCACCATGGTCGTCGCGCCGCGACGCGCAGAACCGGCCGCGTTCGCCGCTGCCACCACGCGCGGCGCGGCTGCGTGCGCCCGCGCCGCGGCACGATCTCACTGCCGTTCGCATCTTGTTCTTGCAACCCAGCCTCTGGCACACGTTGAGTGCAGCACAGCACGAATTGCTGCTGCGGCGCGACGGCGCCACCCAGGCGCTGTTGCAATGGCTCGAGACGCGCCTGGACGATCACCCCGAACTCACCGCGTCGGCGCTATGGGAAGCGCTGCGCGCTGACGATCTGCTTGAACAGGCGCAGGACTGCGCGCCCGGCGAACTCCTTGACATGGAACCTGATGCCCTGCACAAGCATCTAATCGGCGCAATCGGCTCAATCGAGCAGGCGTGGATACGCCAGCGCCAGCAGGAACTCACGCAGGCGGGGTTGCGCGATGACGGTGCGGCACAGGAATACCTGAGCCTTTCCGCGCGCCTTCTTGAACTCAGCCGGAGTCTGCCACGGGTGTGAGCGCGGTAGGACCGTCCGAACTCGAATGCCCCTGCGGGACTATAATTGAATGTTTTCTCACGGGAACTTCGGCATTTTTGGAAAACCGTGGAACAACACGTGGAACAACAGGCAGGTTCGCAGCCGGGCGTCGATGGTCCGAGCGGCAAGTCAATTTTCCAGGCCCACAGCGTCGGACTTGGGATATCGGTGCGCCGCCACGATCCGCGTCCACAGGCTTTCGCGCGATGATTCCGAAAGGAGCAAGACGATGACCAGGCCCAAGTCCTCCAGCCCGAAAGCGCGATTGGACGCATCCGATCCGAAACCCCCGCACCGCGCCGCCGCATCTGCGGCGACGCAGAAGACATCCTCC
>DAICZP010000117.1 GCA_027311065.1 Thiomonas sp.
GAAATGGTCATGCCCGGCGACAACGTGTCGATCACCGTCAAGCTGATCGCCCCCATCGCCATGGAAGAAGGCCTGCGCTTCGCCATCCGTGAAGGCGGTCGCACCGTCGGCGCCGGCGTCGTCGCGACAATCATCGCGTAACAGAGTTCGGGTTGCATGCGCCGGGCTCGCGGGTCCGGCGTCATCGTGCGGTTCGTCGTCGTTTGCAGTACAGTGGCCAGTGGCCAGTCCAGGGGTACCACAGGGGCATAGCTCAATTGGCAGAGCGTCGGTCTCCAAAACCGAAGGTTGGGGGTTCGATTCCCTCTGCCCCTGCCAGCACCGGACAAAGCGCAACCAGTCAATAATGGCCAATCCGAACGTAGAAACCGTTTCCACCGTGGCAGACAAGGCCAAGCTGGGAATGGCGGGCGCAGCTTTCGTGGCCGCTTTCGCGGCCTACTACCTTTTGCACAGTCAGGAGACCTGGCTGCGCGTCATCGCGCTGCTGGTGCTGCTTGGCATCGCAGTAGGGTTATTCCTGCTTGCCGAACCGGGCAAGGCATTGATCGCCTATACTCGAGAGTCGGTCCGCGAAGTGCGCAAGGTGGTTTGGCCTGCGCGCAAGGAAGCCCTGCAGATGACCGGCATCGTGTTCGGTTTTGTCGTTCTGATGGCACTGTTCCTGTGGCTCACCGACAAATCGCTCGAATGGGTGCTCTACGACCTGATCCTCGGCTGGAAACATTGAACGGAGTGATCAATGGTTGATATGGTGCCTGCCAGCGAGCGTCCTGGCCAGAAACAGTGGTTTGTCGTGCACGCCTACTCCGGCATGGAGAAGGCTGTCGAGCGCAACCTTCGCGAACGCATCGACCGCGCCGGAATGCAGTCGAAGTTCGGGCGCATTCTCGTGCCGACCGAAGAAGTGGTGGAAATGAAGAATGGTCGCAAGACCATCACCGAGCGTCGTTTTTTCCCCGGCTATGTGTTGGTCGAAATGGAAATGGACGACGCGACCTGGCACCTGGTCAAGCACACCAGCAAGGTCACCGGTTTTGTCGGCGGCGCCAAGAACCGGCCCGCACCGATCAGCGAGGCCGACGTCGACAAGATCATGAACCAGATCCAGGAGGGTGTTGAGAAACCCCGTCCCAAGGTCCTGTTCGAGCCGGGGGAAATGGTTCGGGTCAAGGAAGGTCCTTTCACGGACTTCAACGGTAACGTCGAAGAAGTCAACTACGAGAAGTCCCGCTTGCGTGTGTCGGTCACGATTTTTGGTCGCGCCACGCCGGTGGAACTGGAATTCCAGCAGGTCGAAAAGGTCTGACTGGCGTGAAGTTGCGCGCGGGGCGGCCCGGCGCGCAGCCATCAACCCGGCACCGGCTCAACGCCGACGCCGCAGAGGCCGCAGGAACGAGGAGTCCGGTCCAGCCGGACGTTCGAACTCGACAGGAGAATCAGCATGGCGAAGAAAATCGTCGGCTTCATCAAGTTGCAAGTCCCGGCCGGCAAGGCCAACCCATCGCCGCCCATCGGCCCCGCCCTTGGTCAACGCGGCCTGAACATCATGGAGTTCTGCAAGGCGTTCAATGCCCAGACCCAGGGCATCGAGCCCGGTCTGGCGCTGCCGGTGGTCATTACCGCCTTCGCGGACAAGTCTTTCACCTTCGTGATCAAGTCGCCGCCCGCCGGCGTGCTGATCAAGAAGGCCATCAAGCTCGACAAGGGTTCGAGCAAGCCCAATACTGACAAGGTCGGCAGGATTTCCCGCGCGCAGCTCGAAGAGATCGCGAAGACCAAAGTCAAGGATCTCACCGCCGCCGATCTGGACGCCGCCGTGCGCACCATAGCTGGCACCGCCCGTTCGATGGGCGTGACCGTGGAGGGCGTGTAATCATGGCCAAAAAACTTCCAAAGCGTTATGCGGCGCTTCGCGCCAAGGTCGAGTCGAACAAGCTGTATCCGGTCGACCAGGCGCTGAACCTCATCAAGGAATGCGCTGTTGCCAAATTCGATGAGTCCATCGACGTCGCCGTGGCTCTGGGCATCGATGCGCGCAAGTCGGATCAGGTTGTTCGCGGCTCCGTCGTGCTTCCCGAGGGCACCGGCAAAATCAAGCGCGTCGCGGTTTTCGCGCAGGGCGCCAAGGCAGAAGAGGCCAAGGCTGCCGGCGCCGATATCGTCGGGTTCGACGACCTGGCCGAAGCCATCAAGGCGGGCAACCTCAACTTCGACGTCGTGATCGCATCGCCCGACGCAATGCGCGTCGTGGGCGCATTGGGCCAGATCCTCGGCCCGCGCGGCCTCATGCCGAACCCCAAAGTCGGCACGGTAACCCCGGACGTGGCAGGCGCGGTGCGCAATGCCAAAGCAGGTCAGGTGCAGTTCCGCGCCGACAAGGCTGGCATCGTGCACTCGACGATCGGTCGCGCGTCGTTCCAGCCCGAGGCCTTGCGGAACAATCTCCGGGCCCTCATCGATGCGCTGAACAAGGCGCGTCCAGGCGCCTCCAAGGGGATTTATCTGCGCAAGGTTGCCGTGTCGTCAACGATGGGAATCGGCGTGCGCGTCGAACCAGCGAGCATCGCTGCATCGGCCGCCTGAGCACGGCTGATGATTGGATGAAATCGAGCGGCCGCCTGCTGTTCGGCGACCGCAAGCAAGTTTGGTGGGTCGGTGCCAATCACTGGAAACAGCGTGCAGCACCGAGCGATCCAAGACCGTTGGTGGCCGCAAGGCCCTAATTGAGATCACCGGTCGAGCCGGCGGTCGATGCCGACGCAGATGGCGAACCCGCTGGAAAGCTGCATGCCCCCCGGATTTTTCCGGGGGTCTTGTTGATCTCCAGAGGACGCTGCAATCCGATTGGGACGCATGCGCCCCGATCATTTTCTTCAGGAGTCAACCTTGAGTCTGAATCGCAATGAGAAGCAGGCCGTCGTGACCGAAGTCGCGGCCCTTGCAGCGAAGGCGCAAACTCTGGTGCTGGCGGAATATCGTGGAATCGAAGTGGAGCCAATGACCCGGCTGCGCGCGCAGGCGCGTGACAAGGGCGTTCATCTCCAGGTTCTGAAAAACACGTTGGCCCGCCGCGCCGTCACCGGAACACCGTTCGAAGTGATCGCCGACGAAATGTCCGGTCCACTGATCTACGGCTTTTCCGAAGACGCCATCGCTGCCGCCAAAGTCATCCAGGACTTTGCCAAGACCAATGACAAGCTGGTCGTGCGCGCCGGAGCCTTCAATGGACGCCGGCTCGACGCGGAAGGCGTCAAGCAACTGGCATCGATCCCAAGCCGCGAGGAGCTCCTCGCCAGGCTGCTGGGGGTGATGCTGGCTCCGCTGACCGGGTTTGTCGCGAGCGTTGCCGCGCTGGCCAGGAAACGCGAAGAGGAAGGCGCCGCCGCGGTCTGATCCGCGCGCGTCTCCCTCGAATCACACCATTCATCGAATTCAGGAGTTATCAAAATGGCATTGAACAAAGAAGACATTCTGGAAGCCGTTGGCGGCATGACCGTCCTCGAATTGAACGATCTGGTCAAGGCGTTCGAAGAGAAGTTCGGCGTCTCGGCCGCGTCGATGGCCGTGGCTGCCCCGGGCGCCGGTGCCGCCGCTCCGGCCGCTGAAGAGCAGACCGAGTTCAACGTGATGCTGCTTGAAACTGGCGCCAACAAGGTGTCCGTCATCAAGGCCGTGCGTGAGCTGACCGGCCTCGGCCTGAAGGAAGCCAAGGACCTCGTCGACGGCGCGCCGAAGGCTGTCAAGGAAGGGCTGCCGAAGGCTGACGCCGAAGCTGCCAAGAAGAAGCTGGAAGACGCGGGTGCCAAGGCGGAAATCAAGTAATCCACCTGCAGTCAAGCGGGCCCGGAAAGCTGAGAAAGCTTTCCGGGCTTTCGCGCCTTCATAACGGCTTTTGAATGCGCGCCCCCCTGGCGCGTATTCCAAATCGGTTTCAGTCCTGCGTAGCGGAGCCTCCATGTCCTACTCGTTCACCGAAAAAAAGCGGATTCGCAAGAGCTTTGGCACTCGCCAAGGCGTTCTCGACGTGCCCTATCTGCTCGCCACCCAGCTCGAGTCCTACGAGGCTTTCCTGCAGAAGGACGTCGTCGGCGACAAGCGCAAGGATGAGGGCTTGCAAGCGGCCTTCACGGCAATTTTCCCCATCGTGTCGCACAACCAGAATGTGCGCATGGAATTTCTTGGCTACCAGCTCGCTCGTCCTGCGTTCGACGTACGCGAGTGCCAGCAGCGCGGCCTGACCTTCGCGAGCGCACTGCGCGCCAAGGTGCGCCTGATCGTCATGGACCGCGAGGCGGCCAAGCCGACGATCAAGGAAGTGAAGGAGCAGGAGGTCTACATGGGTGAAATTCCGCTCATGACCGACAAGGGCTCATTCATCATCAACGGCACCGAGCGTGTCATCGTGTCCCAGCTGCACCGCTCGCCTGGGGTCTTTTTCGAACACGACAAGGGCAAGACCCACTCGTCGGGGAAATTGCTGTTTTCCGCGCGGATCATCCCCTACCGCGGCTCTTGGCTGGACTTCGAATTCGACCCGAAGGATGTGCTGTACTTCCGCGTCGACCGTCGCCGCAAGATGCCGGTGACGATCCTGCTGAAGGCGCTGGGCCTCAACAATGAGCAAATCCTGGCCCATTTCTTCGGCTTTGACCGCTTCGACCTGATGGACCAGGGTGCGATGGTCGAGTTCGTGCCGGCGCACTTCAAGGGCGAGGTGGCGCGTTTCGATCTCACCGACAAGAACGGCGAGGTCGTCGTCGCCAAGGACAAGCGCGTCACCATGCGCCATCTGCGCGCGCTGGAGGACAGCGGCACCCAGCGTGTCTCCGTCCCCGAGGATTTCCTGATCGGCAAGGTGCTGGCGCGCAACGTCGTATCCGAGGACACCGGCGAAATCGTCGCCTTGGCGAATGACGAGCTGACCGAAGCCATCCTGAAGAAGCTGCGCGATGCCGGCATCCGCCGCATTGAAGCTCTGTACACCAACGATCTCGACCAGGGTCCGTTCATTTCGCAGACCTTGCGCATGGACGAAACGCCAGACCAGCTCGCGGCCAAGGTCGCGATCTACCGCATGATGCGTCCCGGCGAACCGCCCACGGAAGATGCGGTTGAGTCCTTGTTCAAGCGCCTGTTCTTCGATGCCGACGCGTATGACCTGTCGCGGGTTGGCCGCATGAAGTTCAATCGCCGCCTCGGCCGCGATGAAATCGAGGGGGAAATGGTGTTGTCGCATGACGACATCATGGCCGTCATCAAAATGCTCGTGGAGCTGCGCAACGGCCGCGGCGAAGTCGATGACATCGACCACCTTGGCAACCGCCGCGTGCGCTGCGTCGGCGAATTGGCCGAAAACCAGTTCCGCGCCGGACTGTCGCGCATCGAGCGCGCGGTCAAGGAGCGCCTCGGCCAGGCCGAGACCGAAAACCTGATGCCGCATGACTTCATCAACTCCAAGCCGATCTCGGCTGCGATCAAGGAGTTTTTCGGCTCATCGCAGTTGTCGCAGTTCATGGATCAGACCAACCCGCTCTCGGAGATCACGCACAAGCGTCGCGTTTCCGCCCTGGGCCCGGGCGGTCTCACCCGCGAGCGCGCCGGCTTCGAGGTGCGCGACGTGCACCCCACGCATTACGGTCGTGTCTGCCCGATCGAAACACCGGAAGGCCCGAACATCGGCCTCATCAACTCGCTCGCCCTGTTCGCCAAGCTCAACGAGTACGGCTTCATTGAAACGCCATACCGCCGTGTCGGTGACGGGCAGGTCACCGACCAGATCGACTATCTGTCAGCGATCGAGGAAGGCAAGTATGTGATCGCCCAGGCCAACGCCATGGTTGACGAAACCGGCCGCCTCATCGATGAGCTGGTCTCTGCGCGTGAACGCGGCGAAACCATCCTGGTCAGTCCCGAGCGCGTGCAATACATGGACGTGTCACCGGCGCAGATCGTGTCAGTGGCCGCGTCTCTGGTGCCGTTCCTCGAGCACGACGATGCCAACCGCGCGCTGATGGGCGCCAACATGCAGCGTCAGGCGGTGCCGGTGTTGCGCCCCGAGAAGCCCCTGGTGGGCACCGGGGTCGAGCGCGTCACCGCGGTGGACTCCGGAACCGCCGTCACCGCGCTGCGCGGCGGCGTGGTGGACTATGTGGACAGCGCGCGCATCGTGGTGCGCGTGAATGACGACGAAACAATCGCGGGTGAAGTCGGCGTCGACATCTACAACCTGATCAAATATCAGCGATCGAACCAGAACACCAATATTCACCAGCGCCCCATCGTCAAGCGCGGCGACATGATCGCCCGCGGCGACGTGGTCGCGGACGGTGGCTCCACGGATCTGGGCGAGCTCGCGCTGGGCCAGAACATGCTGGTGGCATTCATGCCATGGAATGGCTACAACTTCGAGGATTCGATCCTGATCTCCGAGCGCGTGGTCGCTGAGGACCGCTACACCTCGATTCACATCGAGGAGCTCATCGCCGTCGCCCGCGACACCAAGCTGGGCTCGGAGGAAATCACGCGCGACATTCCGAACCTGTCCGAGGGACAGCTCGCCCGTCTGGACGAAGCTGGCATCGTCTACATCGGTGCCGAAGTCGAGGCCGGCGACACTCTGGTGGGAAAGGTCACGCCGAAGGGCGAGACCCAGCTCACCCCTGAAGAGAAGCTGCTGCGCGCCATCTTCGGCGAGAAGGCGTCCGACGTGAAGGACACCTCACTGCGCGTGCCCTCGGGCATGTATGGCACCGTCATCGACGTGCAGGTCTTCACCCGGGAAGGCATCCCGCGCGACAAGCGCGCCCAGCAGATCATCGACGACGAGCTCAAGCGTTACCGCCTTGACCTCAACGACCAGATGCGCATCGTCGAGGCTGACACCTTCGACCGTATCGCCAAACTGCTGGTCGGCAAGCCGGCGACGGGTGGCCCGAAGCGCCTGTCCAAGGGCGCCATCGTCACCGCCGATTACCTGAAGGAACTTGACCACTACCACTGGTTCGACGTGCGCTCGGCCGACGAAGCGATTGCCACCCAGGTCGAGCAACTCAAGGAGTCGCTGGAGAAGCGCCGGCACGAGTTCGACCAGATGTTCGAGGAAAAGCGCCGCAAGCTCACACAAGGTGACGAACTGCCGAGCGGTGTGCTGAAGATGGTCAAGGTTCACCTCGCCGTCAAGCGCCGCCTCCAACCCGGCGACAAGATGGCGGGTCGTCACGGCAACAAGGGCGTGGTCTCCAAGATCCTGCCTGAGGAAGACATGCCCTACATGGCGGACGGCACCCCCATGGACATCGTGTTGAATCCCCTCGGCGTGCCCTCGCGCATGAACATCGGTCAGATTCTTGAAACCCACCTCGGCTGGGCGTCACGCGGTCTGGGGCGCCGCATCGAAGACATGCTGCGCGCCCACGTCAAGGCGCAGGAGATGCGCACGCTGCTGTCCAGCCTCTACAACTTCAGCGGCAAGCAGGAAGATCTTGACGCCCTCACCGACGCAGACATCCTCGAACTCGCCGACAACCTGCGCCGCGGCCTGCCGTTCGCGTCCCCGGTATTCGACGGTGCGTCTGAAGAGGAAATCGATCAGCTGCTGCAAATGGCCTATCCCGAGGATGAGGCACAGCGCCTGCAACTGACGGCATCGAAAAAACAAGCCGTGCTGTTCGACGGCCGCACTGGCGAAGCCTTCGAGCGTCCCGTGACCATTGGCTACAAGCACGTGCTCAAACTGCACCACCTGGTCGACGACAAGATGCACGCCCGCTCCACCGGCCCATACTCGCTGGTCACCCAGCAGCCACTGGGTGGCAAGGCCCAGTTCGGTGGGCAGCGCTTCGGCGAAATGGAAGTCTGGGCGCTGGAAGCCTATGGCGCCAGCTACGTGCTGCAGGAAATGCTCACCGTGAAGTCCGACGACGTCAACGGCCGTACCAAGGTTTACGAGAACATCGTCAAGGGCGAGCACTCGATCGAAGCGGGCATGCCCGAGTCGTTCAATGTGCTGATCAAGGAAATCCGCTCCCTGGGACTGGACATCGAACTGGAACGCAATTAAGGAGTCACCATGAAAGCCCTACTCGACCTGTTCAAGCAGTTCCAGAAGGACGAGCATTTCGATGCGATCAGCATCGGCTTGGCGTCGCCCGAGAAAATCCGTTCGTGGTCATTCGGTGAGGTCAAAAAGCCCGAGACCATCAATTACCGGACCTTCAAGCCCGAGCGCGACGGCCTGTTCTGCGCCAAGATCTTCGGCCCGATCAAGGACTACGAGTGCCTTTGCGGCAAGTACAAGCGCCTGAAGCATCGCGGTGTCATCTGCGAAAAGTGCGGCGTCGAAGTCACCCAAAGCAAGGTTCGCCGCGACCGCATGGGCCATATCGAGCTGGCCTCGCCGGTCGCGCACATCTGGTTTCTCAAGAGCCTGCCGTCGCGTCTCGGCATGATTCTCGACATGCCGCTGCGGGACATCGAGCGCGTCCTGTATTTCGAGGCCTACGTCATCACCGATCCCGGCATGACGCCGCTGGCCAAGCGTCAGGTCCTCTCCGAGGATGAATACGCCGCCAAACGCACCGAGTTCGGCGATGAATTCGTCGCCTTCATGGGCGCGGAGGGCGTGCGCGCCCTCCTCGCCGACATGGACCTGGAAGGCGAAACCGGTGTGCTCCGGGGTGACCTGCAAGGGTCGGACACCAAGGTCAAGAAGAACTCCAAGCGTCTGAAGGTGCTCGACGCCTTCCGTAAAACGGGATCGAAGCCCGAGTGGATGATCATGACGGTGCTGCCGGTGCTGCCGCCGGACCTGCGTCCGCTGGTCCCGCTAGACGGCGGCCGTTTCGCCACGAGTGACCTCAACGACCTGTATCGTCGCGTCATCAACCGCAACAACCGCCTGCGTCGCCTGCTGGAACTCAAGGCCCCCGAAATCATCGTGCGCAATGAAAAGCGCATGCTGCAGGAAGCGGTCGACTCGCTGCTGGACAACGGCCGCCGCGGCAAGGCAATGGTCGGCCAGAACAAGCGCCCGCTCAAGTCGCTCGCCGACATGATCAAGGGCAAGGGTGGCCGCTTCCGCCAGAACCTGCTGGGCAAGCGCGTCGATTACTCGGGCCGCTCGGTGATTACCGTGGGCCCGACGCTCAAGCTGCACCAGTGCGGCCTGCCGAAGCTGATGGCGCTGGAGCTGTTCAAGCCATTCATCTTCAATCGCCTGGAGGCGATGGGCGTCGCCACCACCATCAAGGCGGCGAAAAAGGAAGTCGACTCGCAGACGCCGATCGTCTGGGACATTCTCGAAGAGGTTATCCGCGAGCATCCCGTGATGCTCAACCGCGCCCCGACCCTGCACCGCCTCGGCATCCAGGCCTTCGAGCCGGTGCTGATTGAGGGCAAGGCCATCCAGCTGCATCCGCTGGTATGCGCAGCGTTCAACGCCGACTTCGACGGCGACCAGATGGCCGTGCACGTTCCGCTGTCGCTGGAAGCGCAGATGGAGGCACGCACCTTGATGCTGGCCTCGAACAACATCCTGTTCCCTGCCAACGGTGAACCATCCATTGTTCCTTCGCAGGACATGGTGCTGGGCCTGTACTACGCGACCCGCGAGCGCATCAATGGCCGCGGCGAGGGCATGGTTTTCACGGATATCGGTGAAATCCAGCGCGCGCTGCAAGCGGGCGAACTCGAGATCACCGCGCGCATCAGCGTGCGCCTGACCGAGTATGAGCGCGATCGCGATACCAAGGCGCTCACCGCGAAGACCTCGATCGTCGAAACCACTGCCGGGCGTGCCCTGCTGTCGGAAATCCTGCCCAAGGGCCTGCCTTTCAGTGTGCTGAACAAGGCGCTGAAGAAAAAGGAAATCTCGCGCCTGATCAACACGTCGTTCCGCCGTTGCGGCCTGCGCGACACCGTGATCTTCGCAGACAAGCTGTTGCAAAGCGGCTTCAGTCTGGCCACCCGCGCGGGCATTTCGATCAGCGTGGACGACATGCTGATCCCGCAGGAAAAGCATGCGCTCATCGCCGCCGCCGAGCGCGAAGTCAAGGAAATCGAACAGCAGTACTCCTCGGGCCTGGTGACCCAGGGCGAGCGCTACAACAAGGTCGTGGACATCTGGGGCCGCACCGGAGACGAAGTCGGCAAGGCTTTGATGAACCGGCTTGCCACCGAGCCGGTCGTCGACCGCCACGGCAAGGAAGTCCGCCAGGAATCGTTCAATTCGATCTACATGATGGCCGACTCGGGCGCGCGGGGTTCCGCCGCCCAGATCCGTCAGCTCGCCGGCATGCGCGGTCTGATGGCGAAGCCGGACGGTTCGATCATTGAAACGCCGATCACGGCGAACTTCCGCGAAGGTCTGAACGTTCTTCAGTACTTCATCTCCACGCACGGCGCGCGCAAGGGTCTGGCTGACACCGCGCTGAAGACAGCAAACTCGGGTTACCTGACGCGCCGTCTGGTCGACGTCACCCAGGATCTGGTCATCACCGAACCTGATTGCGGCACCAGCTACGGCGTATCGATGCGCGCCTTGGTCGAGGGCGGTGAAGTCATCGAATCGCTGCGCGATCGCGTGCTCGGCCGCGTTGCAGCCTCGGACCTCGTGAGCCCGGAAACGCAAGAGACCATCATCCCGGCGGGTGAAATGCTCGACGAGGATATGCTCGATCTGGTCGAGGCGGGCGGCATCGACGAAATCCGCGTGCGTACGCCGCTGACGTGCGAGACGCGCTACGGCATGTGTGCCAAGTGCTATGGCCGCGACCTCGGCCGCGGCTCGCTGGTGAACGTCGGCGAGGCTGTGGGTGTCATCGCCGCGCAATCGATCGGCGAGCCCGGGACGCAGCTGACCATGCGGACCTTCCACATCGGCGGCGCGGCGTCGCGTGCCGCCGTGGCGAGTTCTGTCGAGGCCAAGAGCGCCGGCGTGGCCCGCTTCACGGCAACCATGCGCTACGTGACCAACTCCAAGGGCGAGCAGGTGGTGATCTCGCGCTCGGGCGAGGTACTGGTAACCGACGACTACGGTCGCGAACGCGAGCGCCACAAGTGCCGTACGGTGCGCTGCTGTTCGTCAAGGATGGCATGTCGGTCAAAGCTGGTACCGCACTCGCAAGCTGGGATCCGCTGACCCGGCCGATCATCACCGAGTACGCCGGACGCGCCAAGTTCGAGAACATCGAAGAAGGTGTGACCGTTGCCAAGCAGCTCGACGAGGTCACGGGTCTGTCGACCCTGGTCGTGATCGACCCGAAGCGACGCGGATCGGCGAAGATCGTGCGGCCGCAGGTCAAGCTGCTCAACGAGCAGGGCCAGGAAGTGAAGATCCCCGGCACCGAGCACCCGGTAACGGTCGGCTTCCAGGTCGGCTCACTGATCCAGGTTCGCGACGGCCAGGAAGTCGGCCCTGGCGAAGTGCTGGCGCGCATTCCGATGGAAGGCCAGAAAACCCGCGACATCACCGGCGGTCTGCCGCGCGTGGCCGAGCTGTTCGAGGCGCGCTCGCCGAAGGATGCCGGGATGCTGGCGGAAATCACCGGCACGGTGTCGTTCGGCAAGGAAACCAAGGGCAAGGTGCGTTTGGTCATCACCGACCTTGACGGCCAGAGCCACGAGTTTCTGGTGCCGAAGGAAAAGACCATCCTCGTCCACGAAGGACAGGTGGTCAACAAGGGTGAACTGGTCGTCGACGGCGCGGCAGAGCCGCAGGACATCCTGCGTCTGCTCGGCGTGGAAGCGTTGGCACGCTATATCGTCGACGAGGTGCAGGATGTTTATCGACTGCAGGGTGTGAAGATCAACGACAAGCACATCGAGGTGATCGTTCGCCAGATGCTGCGACGCGTCGAGATCAAGGATCCGGGTGAAAGCGACTACATCACCGGCGAACAGGTTGAGCGCTCGGAGGTGCTGCAAACCAATGCCGCACTCATCGAAAAGGAAAAAATCCCTGCCACCTTCAACAACATCCTGCTCGGAATCACCAAGGCCAGTCTGTCGACCGACAGCTTCATCTCGGCAGCGTCCTTCCAGGAAACAACGCGCGTGCTGACTGAAGCTGCCATCATGGGCAAGCGTGACGAACTGCGCGGCTTGAAGGAAAACGTCATCGTCGGCCGCCTGATTCCAGCGGGCACCGGCATGGCCTTCCACCAGGCGCGCAAGACCAAGGAAGTGCTGGATCACGCCGAACGCCAGGCGCAAGCCGCCGCTGAGCTGCAGGCTCTGGAGGACAGCCGGAATGCGGAGACGCAAACTGAAGCTGGCGACGCTGCGGAGGACGCCGCCGGCCGCTGATCGGCACCAAGGCCGCCCCCGCGAGGGGCGAGGGCCACCGCGGTCTCAAGCCGGGCGACGCAAGTCGCCCGGCTTTTTTCATGGCGACGCCATCGCGTACGCGAGCGATTGAACCAAGCGCGCCTGACAGAGTCTCCTCAAGTATCCACGCCAAAACAACAGGAGACTTTCACCATGCTCAGACTGCTTCGCACCGCGTGCGCCACCCTGCTCGGCATCATGCTCGCGCTGCCTTCGTCGGCGGCAACCACCTTCATCACCATGGGCTCGGGCGCCACCGCCGGCCTGTACTACGTGACCGCGGAGGGCATCGCAAAAATCGTCAATGACGCCGGCATCGGCATGCGCATCGGTGCGCGCTCGACAGGTGGGGGCGTCTTCAACGTGCAGGCGACCCAGGACGGCGCCATGCAATTGGCCATCACCCAGAACAACGTGGCCTACTTCGCCTATCGTGGCACGGGGATCCAGGCCTTCGAAGGCAAGCCGACCAGGGACGTCCGCGGGCTCGCCACCCTTTACCCCGAAGTCCTGCACATTCTCGCCCGCAAGGACGCGGGCGTGCACACCCTGGCCGACCTCAAAGGCAAGACCGTCTACGTTGGGGACATCGGCTCAGGCGCCGAGCAGGATTCGATTGCGGTGCTCGGCATCGTCGGCCTCAAGCTCTCCGACCTCAAGACCGCGGTGCGCGGCAGTGTCGGCAACGCGGTGAACATGCTGCGTGACGGCAAGATTGACGCCATGCTGTTCACCGTCGGCATCGGCGCCGGCGCCATCGTCGAAGCCGCGCAAACCGTTCCCATCGCGCTCGTGCCCATTGACGCCGCCACCATCGCCCGGCTGCTCGAGCGATTTCCCTATTACTCCCGCACTGTCATTCCGGCCGGGGCCTATCCCCACGTCGACACAGACACGCCCGCCATCGCTGTCAAAGCCATGCTCGTTGCGTCGAGCAAGCTCCCTGCAGCGGAAGTTCAACGCCTGATGACCACGCTTTTCTCAACGCACCTCGAAGACTTCTACCAGGATATACAAAATCCCAACCTGAAGAAGTATTTCAAGGTCGATGACGCGCTGGACGGCATGTCGATTCCACTGCATCCAGGCGCAGTGGCGTTCTACAAGGCCGCGGGGATCCCGGTGCCCACCCAGCTCATCGCGGACTGATCCAACCCGTCCCTGCGTGCTCCTCCGCGCAGACGCCCCGCGCCTCGCGCGCACACCAGCCTCCGTGCGCGGCTGGAACCCCGCATCAGCTACGCCATGACCGACAGAGTTTCTGCAGCCGCCGCATTGCCCATCGAAGCCATCATGGCCGAGGAAACCGGCGGACGCAAACCAGCCGCACGGTGGCTGCGCGTCCTCCTGTTCTGCCTCGCACTGGCATGGAGCCTGTTTCAACTGTGGGCCGTCGAATCGGGCGCCCTCGACCCGCAGAAACTCGGCGCAGTGCACCTTGCCTTCGGTCTGGCTCTGGCGTTCCTTGCATTTCCGCGCAAGGGCGGTCGCACCGACGCCATCAGCCCGACCGACTGGCTTCTTGCGGCGCTGGGCGCGGTGGGCGCTGGCTATATCGTCTGGGATTATGTTGCGTTGACAGCGCTGCAAGGCGGCATGCCGATCCGCCGCGATGTGTGGATCGGCTCCATGCTGCTGATCGTGCTGGCGACCGCTGCGGTGCGTGTTGTCGGCTGGGCTTTGCCCGTCATCGCCGCCCTGATGGTTCTGTACGGACTCGTCGGCCCCGCCGGGCTCATCCACCTGCAGCCTCCCGAAGTGCTGTATCTGCACAACGGCTACGACTGGCCCCAGATCATCCAGCAGCTCTACATTACCTCGGAAGGGGTATGGGGCACACCCATCCAGGTCTCGGCGACCTTCGTCTTCCTGTTTGTGCTGTTCGGTGCGTTGCTCGAACGGGCGGGTGCTGGTCAATACTTTGTCACCCTCGCCTACAGCGCGTTGGGAGGCTTTCGGGGCGGGCCGGCGAAGGCAGCCGTTGTGGGCAGCATGCTCGACGGTGTCATTTCCGGCTCATCCACCGCGAACGTCGTCACCGTGGGCACGTTCACCATTCCGCTGATGAAGCGCATCGGATATCCGGCGGTGAAGGCTGGCGCCATCGAGTGCGCGTCGTCCGTCAATGGCCAGTTGATGCCGCCGGTGATGGGGGCGGCCGCGTTCATCATGGCGAATTTCATCAATGTGCCCTACTCGGCGATCGTCGTGCACGCGTTGCTGCCAGCGCTATTGACCTACCTTGGTCTGCTGTTCGTGGTGCACATCGAAGCCGTGAAACTCGGGCTCAAGGGAACGCCCCGCGCCGAGCTTCCGCCATTCTGGGCCACCTTCAGATCCGGTTTGCATTTTCTTGCCATCGTTGGCTATTTGCTCTACGAACTTCTGGTCGCGCGACTCACTCCCGAACGCAGCGCCCTGCATGCGATCTACGTCCTTGCGGTCCTCCTGATCGGGCAGGCATGCTGGCGCGCCCTGCGCGCACAACGCCGGCTCCCTGCTCTGCTCACCGGCTTTCGCATCGGCCTGACTGACGTCATCAGCGCGCTCGAACAAGGCGGCCGCAACATGGTCATGATCGCCGTGGCCACGGCAGCGGCTGGAGTCATTGTCGGCATGGTCACGATGACCAATCTCGGCTACGGGCTGACCGAGATCATCGGCACTCTGTCAGGCCACAATATCTGGCTTGTCCTCATTTTTTCGGCACTGGCATCGCTCGTGCTAGGCATGGGGCTACCCACGACAGCCAACTACATCGTCATGGCGTCGCTGGTGGCACCGGTGATCGTCAAGCTTGCCGCTGAACAACATCTTGCGGTCCCCTTGATTTCGGTGCACCTGTTCGTGTTTTTCTTCGGCATTCTTGCCGACGACACGCCCCCAGTCGGCCTTGCCTCCTTCGCAGCTGCCGCCATCGCCCGTGCCGATCCCGTGAAAATCGGTGTGCAAGCGTTCATCTACGATCTACGAACCGCAATTCTGCCGTTTTTCTTTTTTTTCAACCCCAAGCTGCTCCTGATCGGCATGACCGGAGTGGTGGATCTGGTCTGGACTGTGGGGACCGCCGCCATCGGCATGTATGCCTTCGTCGCTGCGACACAGGGCCACATCCGCGTCCGCCTGGGCTGGGTCGAACGCGCACTGCTCCTCAGCGCTGCGCTGCTGCTCATACATCCCGACACGACAGGCAGCTTGTTGGGCCTGGGATTGTGCGGCTCCCTTTACGTGCTCAACTACCTGCGTGCCCGACCCCTCGCCATGCCATGAGGCTCGAACGTTGTGCGCCGCGCAAATATGTTATATACTTTCCAGTTCCAGACGCGGGGTGGAGCAGCCTGGTAGCTCGTCGGGCTCATAACCCGAAGGTCGCTGGTTCAAATCCGGCCCCCGCAACCAAGATTTAGCAAGCAGGGTCAAGCACTTAACGGTGGTTGGCCTTTTTTGTTGCCCATCGATTTTGGGCACGGTGCCCAATCCGTGCCCATCTCGTGCCCACATTGTTGGCGCGAACAATTTCAGGCGCGGATCCTCAAAGCGGGTCGGCGCCCTCGTTGAGGATGTCCAGATAGCGCGTATAGCCGAAGACCCGCTCGCGCTTGCGCCCGGTGACCTCCCGCACGATGCCCAAGCGCTCCAGAGACTCGACGGCTCTCGCGACAGTCGGATAGGACGCCCCGGTCCGATCGACCAAGCCGCCGAGACTGCTCAGCGGTCGTGCGCGCAGCGCATCGAAGACCCGTAGGGCGTTAGCCGCTGCGCGACCAAGACCTTGCACCCGCTGCGCATCCTCTCGGAACAGTGCCAAGAGGCGATGCGCCGCCTCCACGGCTTGGCCCGCCGTCTGCGAGACACCATCCAGAAAGAAATCGAGCCAAGCCTCCCAATCGCCTGTCGTGCGCACGGCCCCGAGCAGGCGGTAGTACTCATCCCTGTGCTGCTTGAAGTAGAGCGATAGGTACAAGAGCGGCTGCCGCAACACGGCAGCGTCGAACAGCTGGAGCGCGATGAGCAATCGCCCGACCCGGCCGTTGCCGTCCAGGAAAGGATGGACGGTTTCGAACTGCAGATGTGCCAAAGCCGCGCGCACGAGCGTGGGCAAGCCATCGTTCGAGACGTGCAAGAAGGTTTCGAGCTGCCCCATGCAGCGCTCGACTTCCTGGGGAGGCGGCGGAACGAACAGTGCGTTGCCTGGCCGCGTTCCGCCAATCCAGTTCTGGCTCCGCCTGAACTCCCCCGGTTGCTTGTCCGCGCCGCGCCCTCTGGCAAGCAGCTTTGCGTGAACCTCGCGGAGCAGCCGATTCGACAGAGGAAAGCCGCTGCGCAAACGGGACAGGCCGTGCTCGAGCGCGGCCACGTAGTTCGAAACCTCGACCACGTCGTTCAGCGGAACCCCGGGAGCATCGCCCAGCTCAAACAACAGCAGGTCCGAGAGCGAAGACTGTGTTCCTTCTATCTGACTGGACAGTACGGCCTCGCGACGCACGTAGGTATAGAGGAACAAGTCGGGATCCGGCAACATGGCGGCGATGCCGTCCAGCCTGCCGCACGCCAACAGCGCTGCCTCAAGCCGTTGTTGGCGCGGTCCGGTCAGGTCGAGAGCGGGGATTGGCGGCAAGGGATTCGGCACAAAGGCCCGCACGGTCTCGCCCACGGTGCTGACCATCTCGAGGCGCCCGCTCTCTCCACGTTGCATGGTTGTTCTCACGAGTGAACATAGGCAGGGCATCTATGAACGATTGACGCCGCAAATGATCATAGCGCACGTCCCGAGCCGCCCTCAAGGCTCCACACGCACGCATGGGCGGATGCACAGCGGCACCTGGACAGTCGTCAACCAGCGTTCGAAGCGCGCCCCCGCAACCAAGACAAGCGCCCCGAAGCTCGGCACAAATGTGCCTGCGTCTCCTCGAGCTCTCAACGGGCACGCGGCCTATCGGTCTCCGATCTCCATCGTGCGGCAGTACATCGAACAGCAGCAGACGCCGCACTGAAACCCAAGGACGGCTACGCCGTCCGCGCTATCCTTCCCCGCCCTGAACGGCGGGGCTTGTCGCGCACCGGGTCAATCTCAACAGGAACAGCTGGTTCCTTCCGGAAGATGCTCGCTCGCATTCGCCGCATTCGCTTCGGCGCGAATGCTTTGCCCAAGGCGCTCGGGTCAGTCCGTGGAAGCGCCCCACGGATCGATCAGTACGACCCCACAGCCCTCGAAGTCGGCAGTGTTTCTGGTCGCGATCACGGCGTCGTGGGCGCGCGCGATCGCGCAGATCTGGCAATCGAACTGACTGATGGGCCGGCCCGCGGCGCGACGCTCAGCGGCGATCGCGGCGTAGGCGCGAGCAGCAGCGCGGTCGAAGGACAGGATACGGTCTCGAAAGTCCTCGCTGAGCAGGCCCTCGATCGCTTTCGAAAGCTCGGCCCGGCGTTTGCCGGCCGGCATGATCGCCACGCCGTGCCGCAGTTCGGCTTCGCCGATGGTCGTGAAGTAGACCTCCGTTCCATCCTGTGTAGACAACCAGGCCTCTACTTGCCTTGCGGGCGATGGCCGCAGCAGTTCGGACAGGACGTTGGTATCGAGGATGATCATGCCTCGCTGTCTCGATGGAAGACCGGCGGCTGGCGCATCGGCTCGCGCGTGGGCAGCGGGACGTCCGCACGAGCCGTCGGAGTCAGGCGCGACCGAATCGCCGCGGCGAGGTTGCGAGGTGGCGCGCTTTCGGTCATGGCCCGGCGCAGGATGTCGCGCGCCTCCTCTTCCATGGAGCGGCCGTGCATGGCAGCGCGAACCCTCAACCTGCGCTTGACCTCATCGTCGAGATTTCGAATCGTGATGCTGGCCATTGCGCACTCCTGCCTTGTCGACGCAGCGAGCATTGTAATCAATGATCTCAATGAAATCGAAAATCGCTGGGGTCCCAGGATGTGCGCGGGCCCGGTTGGACGAGATGACCGGGCTTTGCGAGGAGCGCTCCGTGGAGCAACTCGACCTCCCAGTGCCCAGTTTCGCCAGGGTCGGCGACCCAGTTCTGGCGCTTCTGGTCACGCTCTACGGGAAGCCGGCTGCGTCAGTCATCATCTGCCGTACTCACCTCATTGAATCGGCGTGTCCGGCCAGGCAGCCGTCGCGCAGCGATGCGGTTGTCGACGTCCTTGCCAGCGTCGTCGATGTCGACCACCCGACGACCTGCATCGACCATCCGCTGCAGGGAGGCCTTCGCGTGGGCCATACCCTTGTCCTGCAGCAGCTTCACCTGCGGGTCGTCCTCGGCCTGCTCCAGCCGCGTCTCCAGGTGCAGCAGATCCGGCGTCGTGCGGTGGTGGCAGGCGAAGAAATTGACGACATCCGACGCTGAGTAGAGACGATGACCTTTGTAAACGCGCCACGCCTACTCCCTGTTTTCTTGTTTGGGTGCATCCCAGACACTGGCGGCCTCACTCGGTGCGACTAAGCCAGTGAACAGCGTGCAGCACCAGCACCGTTGCGGGTAGCGTGCCACGGTCGCGGTGTAGGATTCCAACCATGGGTCGATCGGCTGGGTCGCTTCAGCCAAGGCTTAAAATAGGTGTCAGTTTGGCCTGTTTTTTTGGGCGAGACGATCCCCGCTGCCAAATCCCATCGCTGGAGGTCCCCATGCACCCGCCGCCCCGCCACGCCTTCCCTGCCACCTGTGCGCGGAAAGCCCTGCCGTGGATGTTCGCGGCACTGCTGTGCTTGCTGTTGAGCGCGTGCGGCGGGGGCGGGGGCGGCGGCACGGCGGTCTCGGGCACGTCCAACCCCGGAACGACCACAGGCACCGTCGCACAACTGGCAGCCGCGGCCAGGCTCACGGCGAGCGTGAACCTGGCCACCAGCACGGCCCAGCTGAGCTGGGTCGACAGCATGCCCGCCGGAACCGTGTACCAGGTGCAGACCGAAGGATCCGGCGCAAACTATGCGACGGTCGGCACCCTGACCGCCAGCGGCACCGGCACCGAACTGAGCTGGCAGCAGACCATCAGCGCGACCACGGTGTACCGGGTCGAGGCTAGCTACCAGGGCCAGACCTACGATCTGGATACCCTGGCGCAACAGACCACGGTCACCGCGACGCTGCCCAGCGTGGCGCCCGCCATCGTGCTGAACCCGTCGGGCTCGCCGCTGACCGGAACCGTGGACCTGTCCGTCAGCGGGCTGAGCGCGACCGACAGCGTCAACTGGTACTGCGACACCACGAGCATCGGAACCAGCTCGACCGCGCCGCTGGCGTGGAACTCGAGCGCGGTGGCCAACGGCACCCACGTGCTGATCGCCATCGTGCAGATCAGCGCCGACTCCAGTATCACCATCCGGGAGCAGATCGTCACGTCCAACAGCGGCCTGACCATCACCGCCAGCGCCGCGGGCAGCAGCGGCACCGTCGAACTCGACGTCAGCGCGTCGGCCTTCGCCGGCATCGGCAGCGTCAGCGCCACGCTGGACGGCCACGCGCTGGGAACCCTGAGCAGCCCGAACGCGTGCTCGCGCTACTGCACCGGCGCCAACACCATCTACCAGTTCCCGATCGACGCGACTGCGGTCGGCTCGGGCACGCACACCGCGGTGGTCACCGCGACCGACACCCTGGGCGCGTCCAGGAGCCTGACGCTCAGCGTGGTGATCCAGAATCCACCGGCACTGAGCGTGACCAGCCCGGTGGACGGCGCCTACATCGACGGCAGCGGCAACCTGGTGCTGAACGGCACCGCCACCTCGGACGTCAGCGGCGGCGTGACGGTCACCGCCGCGCTGGGCGCCCTGCCCCTGAGTGTGAACCAGGGCACCGGCGGGGTGTTCGCGTCGAGCTTCAGCCTGGCAGGCCTGCCGGCGGGCAGCTACACCCTGACGGTCACCGCCAAGGACAGCGCCGGCGTCGGCACCACCCGGCAGCTGACCATCGTCGTGGCGTCCGCGGCGCAGACCACCTACACCCCGCTGACCACGCTGGGCAGCGGGGCGCAACTGCTCGCAGTCGACGGCGGCAGCGCGGTCGTGATGGGCGGCGACGGCACCTTCCACATGATGGATCCGGCCACCGGAAGCAACGTGCTGCTCAGCGGCGCCAACGCCATCTCGTACATCACGGGGTGGCAGCTCAATGGCGGCTATGCATATGCCTATGGGCAGGGGGCGAACTGTAACGGTTACTGCATCTACCAGTGGGATAGCGCCGGCAACCAAGTGAACCTCAGCATGCTCAATCCCTATGACGCGAGCAAGCCATCGGGTTCGTGGGTCAATGATGAGCACGAAGTTGCCCATGACGGCTACGTCGTGTGGATCGAAGGATCCAATGCCTACACGGTCTACGACGTCGCGACCAAGGCCTACACCGTATTCAACACCCCTGCGAACATCTCTGTTCTCGGCAACTGGAACTATGACTTCTATGTTTCGGGGGGGAATCTGACCTTCTTCTACTGGGGCGAGGACGGTGGGCTTGGCACGGCAAGCAGCGCCGTTTTCGATGTGTACAGCTGGTCGTCGGCGACCGGCACGTCGACCCAGCTGACGTCGGGCAGCATGCGCAACATCTATACCCAGACTGACGGTGTGAACGTGGCATGGCAACAGACTCCAGCCTCTGGGTCAAGCAATGGTCTGTACAGCTTGGTTGAAATGCCCGTGGTTGGCGGCACGCCGCAGGTGGTCTCGACCACGGTGCAGAACTCCAGGCTGGCCTCTGGCGTGCTGGCCTGGACCGATGCCGCCGTGTCCACCACGGCCTACGGCAGCAGCACCGCCGTGACGGCGCTCAAGGCGATCGCCTCGGGCGTGACGTCGACCATCTCCACCGCGAGCGGCGTGTCCCTGGTGGCCGTCGGCGGCGGAGACGTCGTCTATGCGGCGGGCGGCAAGCTCTACGCGTGGAACGCGGCCTCCATGACCAGCAGCCTGATCAGCGACGCCGTGCCCAGTCAGATGATGCTGACGGGCAAGGAGCTGTACTTCACGGTCGGCACGGACGAAGCGTTGTACGCGGTGGCGCTGCCATGAGCCAGTGCCGGCAGCGGTGTCTGCGGCGCGATCCATGCGGCGGCCGGCCCGGAACTCGAAACCTTCTGTCGCCCATACGCTCCGATCGCGGTAGCCGACGCCATCGCGCGCCCCGCCCTTCCCCGAGGCCGAGAACCTGATCGTGGCCCATTGCGCGGCGCGGCCGACGAAAGCGCCGTAGCCGGCGTCAAGTTCGCGCTGCACGGCCCGCATCGAGACTTCGCGAGCCCTATCCTCCAGCAGTGTCGCGCGCTCGAAGGCGTCGAGCGCGAAGCGCCGCAGCGCCCGCGCCTCGTGGCACCATG
The DNA here is from genome assembly GCA_027311065.1 of Thiomonas sp. Classification (GTDB taxonomy): domain Bacteria; phylum Pseudomonadota; class Gammaproteobacteria; order Burkholderiales; family Burkholderiaceae_C; genus Thiomonas_A. Next base: position 21,649 of record DAICZP010000117.1, read on the forward strand.
CGTTGAGATCAGTTGGCACAGCTCACTGTAACGTAGGCGGTTGCCTGCGCGCTTATGCTTCCTCCCGGCGCAATTTGATACGCGCTTCTCGCGCAACGTAGCTTGCTGATGTGGCAAGAAAATGGTCGAAACGCGCGAATGCGGCAACGCTCCCAACCAGGCTGCGTTCAATGGGCGTCCAGGTTGCAAGGTCCGCCTCGTTGTGCTGGATCTGGGCCTCGAGTTTGTCCAGTGCCAAGCCACCTTGGCCTCCTCGCTTTTGCCTTGCTCGAAATCCTCCCATAGGTCGGGCAACAGGCTCCCGGCGACGGTTTTGACCAAGTCGTGGACAATGACCATGCCGAGCAAGCGGTCGACCCGCACCGGTGTGCCTCGTGGGATGCGGTGCTGCAACTGTCCAGCTTCTCGCCGGAGAGCGCGGCCGGTGGGCAAATCTGGTCTTCAGCCGGCCGCGAGGACTTCAGTTCGGCATGGCATGGCAAAGGCACGTGAAGGTGCGTCCAACACCGTTCACGTCAGGCCTGGGCAGGAGGCACGAGAGCGCGCGTGCTCTCGCTGAGGGAAATTCGCGCGATGCCCGACTCCCCCATCTCGACACAGACCAACCCGCTAGCCTCCAGACGACCGAGCAGTCGTTGCAACTGGCTGAGCGGCAGGTCGCAGACCTTGCGCAGTCTCGGCAGCGACAGCCCGTTGGCGTCGGACGCTTCGCGCTGCAGCAGCAGTAACAATCCGATTTCGGGCGAAAGCTGTGCGTCGGCGGCGTCCATGGCATGGCCCCTGGTACTTTGTGACGCGTACGGTCACGGAAATCAATTCATTGATGTTAATGGGTGTATTCAACCCTCCATATTATGGGGTTTACCCGCATCACGATGTTTCATTTTTTCTGCCCGCACCCGACGCATTGACCATGGCCAGTCCCGAATCCGGAATCCATCGCTACGACCAACCCGCGGCTGGCTGGGGGGCGCTCAAGCAAGTGGCCGTGACCCTGCTGCGCGAACGGGTCGATCCCGCCAAGCTGAAAATGCTGCTGGCGCAGAACAAACCAGAAGGCTTTGACTGCCCTGGATGCGCCTGGCCCGACCGCAACCATGCGTCGACGTTCGAATTCTGCGAAAACGGTGTCAAGGCGGTCGCGGCCGAGGCGACGTCGCGGCGCGTCGATGCCGCTTTTTTCGCGCGCCACACCGTCAGCGAGTTGCTGCGCCAGTCGGACTTTGCGTTGGAGCAACATGGGCGCCTGACCGAGCCCATGGTGTACGACCGCGCGAGCGACCGCTACCTGCCGATTTCCTGGGAAGATGCCTTCGCGCTCATCTCCAGCGAGCTACGCGCGCTGCCCGCGCCTGACCAGGCGAGCTTCTATACCTCCGGACGCACCAGCAACGAGGCCGCCTATCTGTACCAGCTGTTCGTTCGTGCTTACGGAACCAACAACTTTCCCGACTGTTCCAACATGTGCCACGAGGCCACCAGCCGCGGCTTGCCTGGCACCGTTGGCGTGGGAAAGGCCACCGTCACCCTGGACGACTTCACGCATGCCGACACTCTGCTGCTGTTCGGCCAGAACCCGGGAACCAATCATCCGCGCATGCTTGGCGAACTGCGCGAATGCGCGCGCCGTGGCGCCACCATCGTTTCCATCAATCCGCTGCGGGAGCGCGGACTGGAGCGCTTCACGGATCCGCAAAGCCCGCTGGAAATGCTCACCGGCGGAAGTACCGCGATCAGCTCGGTGTTTGTGCAGCCACGCGTGGGCGGCGATTTCGCCTTGCTCAAGGGCATGGCCAAACGGGTGCTCGAACTTGACGACGCTGCGCTGGCCGAAGGCGGCCCGCGCTTGCTTGACGTGGAATTCATTGCCGAGCATTGCAGCGGTTTCGACGCATTTGCCGCCGACCTGCGTGCGCAACCCTGGGCGCCGTTGATGGAGGAATCAGGCGTCGATCTCCAGCAGATTCACGCTCTGACCGATATTTATTGCCGCGGCCAACGCGTCATCGCCACCTGGGGCATGGGACTGACCCAGCACAAGCACGCGATGGCCAATGTGCAGATGCTGTCGAACCTGCTGATGATGCGCGGCCAGATCGGAAAGCCCGGCGCCGGGCTTTGCCCGGTGCGTGGGCACTCCAATGTGCAGGGCGACCGCACCATGGGCATCGAGGAGCGCCCCAGCGAGCCGTTCCTCGAGCGTCTGGCCGCGGTTTACGGCTTCGCGCCGCCGCGCCAGCATGGACTCGACGTCGTCGCCACCATCGACGCCATGCTCCACGGCCGCGTGCAGGTGTTCTTCGCCCTCGGTGGTAATTTCGTGATGGCCGCACCCGACACCGAACGCACCATGCAGGCACTACGCAACTGTGCGCTGACGGTCCAGGTGTCGACCAAGCTCAACCGCAGCCATCTGGTGCATGGTCGCCGGGCGCTGATTCTGCCAACACTGGGTCGCACCGAGCGCGACTTGCAGCAGGACGTCGAACAGGGCGTCAGCGTCGAGGACTCGATGTGCCAGGTGCACCTGTCCTTTGGCATGAATCGTCCGGCATCGGCGCAGTTGCGATCGGAGGTGGCCATCGTTGCCGGGGTTGCGCATGCCACGCTGGGTGCGCGGCCAGTCGATTGGCTGTGGCTGGCGCAGGATTACGCGCGCATCCGCGACGAAATCGCCAAGGTCATCGACGGCTTCGAGGACTTCAACCAGCGCGTGGCTGCCCCCGGGGGCTTCCACCTGCACGTCGCGTCGCGCCAGCGCCAGTGGCTGACAGACAGTGGCAAGGCGCAGTTCGTGATCCACGCGATCGATGGGGATTCACCTCTGCACCGCGCGCGTCGACGGCATGGCGAGCGCGTCCTGGTGCTCACCACCTTGCGCTCGCACGATCAGTACAACACGACGATCTACGCCATGAACGACCGCTACCGCGGGGTGTTCGGTCGCCGCGATGTCGTGTTCATCCACCCTGCCGACCGTGCGTCGCTGGGCCTGGCCGAGCATGCGCGCGTCGATCTCGCCACGGTATGGGACGACGCGGTGGAGCGCCGCGTGCAGGGCTTCACGCTGGTGGACTACGACATCCCGCGTGGCTGTATCGCCGCGTACTACCCCGAAACGAATCCGCTGGTTCCGCTGGAAAGCGCCGCAGACGGGTGCGGCACGCCAGCATCCAAGTCCGTGCCTGTCCTGCTCAGCGCCAGCGCAACCCCAGCCCAGGCGGCCTGAGGCTGCCGGAGTGGTGAGAGGGGACGGCACGGCGGATGCCGCCCCGCTCGCGCGCTGACCCCGCGGGAGCGCGCGTCAGGCTGCGCGCAAACGTGCCGCCACGGCGGCGACGCGCTGGCCGTAATGGTGCGCCGTGTCGAGGTCACCTTGCGGAATTTCGTCGGCGCTGGCATCGGAAGGCGATTGCACCAGCAGGCCCACCGATCCTCCAAGATTGTTCGTGTCGTTACGCGTCGCCGCTTTGGAATTGCTCGGCGGCAAGCCGAGGCTCACCCAAATGCCACCGTGTTGCGAGGCCAAGGTTTGCATCGCAATCAACGAAACCTGCTTGTCGCCATTCAAGCTGGCACTGTTGGTAAATCCACCAAATACCTTGTCTTGCCAGCCGCGTGTGAACCAGACCTTGCTCGTTGCATCGGCAAACTTCTTGAATTGCCAGCTCGGACTGCCCATGTACGTCGGGGCACCGAAAATGATCGCATCAGCTGCTGCGAGTTTCTCGAACGCGTCGGTGGCAATATTGCCTTCCGCATCGATCTCAATCAGTTCGGCGTTCGCGCCTCGAGCGACATGCTCGGCGACGCGCCGCGTGTGCCCATATCCTGAGTGATAGACCACGATCATCTTGCTCATTGAATTTCTCCGCTTGGGGTTTGCTGCGCCGACTTCGACGCATTGCAGGACGATGCTAGTTCGCACTAGAACTATATTTTTGTGTGGGGTCTTTGTGTTCGAGAATATTTTGTGCTAGGAATTGCGGTGGGCAGCAGCTGCGGACGGATCAGAACCGTCCTTGCAGGCCGAGGTAGAAACTGCGTGGCATGTTGCGGTAGATGGTGGGATTGCTGGCGCTGCCCCCATAGCTGACGTTGTAGCGCTTGTCGAACAGGTTATCGACGTTCAAGTCGACCGACAGCTCCTGCAGTCCGAAGGCATGTGGATCAACCTGATAGCGCAGATCCGCCGTGCCGATGGTGTGCGCCTGGATCGGTGCCGTCGCGTAGTTCGAGAACACGTAGTAGGACTCGCCAACATCATTGACGCCAAGCGCTAAACGCCATGGCCCGCGGGTCCACACGCCGCCCACCGCGAGCGTGTGCTTCGGCGCGTAGGGAAATGGAGAATTCTTGGCGTCGAGGTGGGCGTTCAACAGTCCGAGGTTGGCGTAGATTGACAGGCTCGGTGTGAGCTGGACGTTGTTTTGCCAGGCAATCCCCTCGTTCAAGGCGGTGCCGGAGTTCTGTAACTGCGAAGTGTTCACACCCGCAATCACGACGTTGTTGGACAGGATGTAATTCTGGAAATCCACCTTGAACACATCGATCTGGCCATTCCAGTTCCCACGTTTCCAGATTGCTCCCGCGTCATAAAGCTTTGCCTTCTGCGGACTCAGATTGGGGTTGAAGCTGCCGCTGTAAAACTGGTTGTAAGCCGGAGGCTCCGAGTTCTCGGTGTAATTGACGTAGACGTTCAGCCCATCGATGATGCGGTAGTTCACACCCAGCGACGGCATGAGCGTGGAGAAATCCGACTGGAAGTTCCCAACCTTGCCCTGCGCCAATGCGCCCAGATCGCTGAAGTTTCGCGTCGTCTTCAAGTACTTCAGGCCACCCTGCAGGGTCAGCGCCGAGGTGGCGCGGAAACTCAACTGCGCATAGGGTTCAACCAATTTTGTCGACACCGGCTCGACATACGAAGAACCGACATATTGCCCGGTGCTGTACTGGATGTATTGACTGTCGTGGTTGGTGTCGTTCTGGTTGTACCAGAGCCCCGCTTCGAGACCGAGGTCCGGGCGCAACGCCGTTGCGAGCTCGAGCAGGTTACCCAAGCGGCGGGTGCTGTTGATGCTGTGGGTAACGAACAAACCCCCGGAATTGACACTGGCCACGCTTCCGCTGGGCAGCAGAAGCTTCGATGAGGCGGCAGCGACGGCGCCCCCGCCGAACCCGTTGCCACGATAGTAGTAGACCTGATCGGAGACCTTGGTGCTGCCCAGTGTGGCCTCGTATTTGACGTAAGTGAGCCAGTTCTGGTAGAGGTTGTAGTGGAACGCGGGCGAGTTGGCGTTGTAGCTGCCGTTGACGAGCGCCGCACCACGGTAGCTGTTGCAGCGGTCGCCATAGGTGGCGAGATCGGCAGCCGTGCAGCCGCCGTCGTAGCCGAAGTTCTGATTGTTCTGGGTATAGAACAGGGTCAGTGCGCCAGGCCCGATCTCACTGACGCTCTTGAACAGGTACTGCTTCTGCTCGCTGGAGGTGTTGTCGAAATAGCCGTCGCTGTGATTGTCATTGGCATAGAACCACATCGCTGTCGGCGCCCCGGTCTTCGCCCCCAGCAGGCCCGAGTTCAGCAGCACACCACCGTTGTATTTGCCAAATGATCCGGCGCCGGCATACAGGGTCGCCGATGGCGTCGGCGAGGGGTTGACGCTGTACGCATTGACCGAACCACCAAACGCCGCGACGCCCGGGATCGCAGCGGAGCCGGCGCCAGGCAGGTAACGAATGGACCCGATCAGGCTGCTCGGGATGAATTCGTTGGTATAGATGGTGTAGTTGTCGTTGTCATTCAATGGAATTCCGTCGAGGGTCCAGTTGACCAGGCTCTTGTCGAAACCATTGACGTAGACGTTGTCGCCGTTCTGGCTGTCCCCGGTGTTCACAACCACCACGTTGGGCATGTTGTTGAGGGCCTGGGTGAACGAGTCCGTGGGGTTGATCTGGCGCAGCTGGCCCGCCGTGATCCGTGTCTGTGCCTGCGTCGCGGCTGGATTGAACTGCTGCACAGTGGCAAGATCGGCCGCCGGCACGTGGTCCACCGTCACGTCGGGGCCCTGCAGGAAAAAGCTGCCGACGCTGGAGGCGTCCGCTGCAGTTGCTCCCGCCTGCACGTCACCGAGGGATGTTGCCGCGTGCGCGGTAGAGCTCATCGCCAAGGCCAGAGCAAGAGACAGGCTGGAGCGTCGAACGTGGATAAGGCTTGGGGCAATGGGTTGCATCGGGCGACAAAACATAATTTTTTAACGTTTGTTGCGGAATGTGATGCATTCTCTAAAAACTTTGTGACTCTTTTTTGCTATTTGTTTGACAAATGCATGACGCCCCGTCCCGCCCCGATGCCATGCGCACCCTCGCGCATGCGCCTCTTGTCAGTCAATCATCGTCGCGGCCGGCAACCAGACTCGACAGCGGGCGATGCTGTTGTCGTCCGAGCTGACGAACGTGCGCGAGCATGCGTACGTAGGCGGACTCCCCGCGGCTCGCGAGCCAGATCTGGCGCATCTGCTCGGCGCCATCAACTTTCAGCAAGGTGGTGACGCCGAAGCGCTGATCGTCGCGCACCGCAAGCTTGTCCCCCTCCCCCGCGACCGGCAAGTCGCGGAACGGTGAATCAGGCTTGCACGTCCCTGGATTGCGCTGCGCGCTGACAACCTGTGGATGAACGGCGAAAGGCGCGGTATCGGGGCGATCGCGCCAGATTCCATGAAGTACCTCCGCACCCTCGTCCCACTGCGACATCGGCGCAACGCCCGCCACGGCCTCGATGGTGCGCAGCAGGTCGACCTGTGACAAATGCGCTGCCACCAGTTTGCCCGGCGCCACCCAGGGACCATAGGCCAGCGCGAACGTGCGGTGAGCATCAACGTGGTCGGCACCAGACTGCGCGTCATCTTCGGTCAGCAGAACCAGAGTACTCCGCCACTGTGGAGTCTGCGACAGCGCATGAATGACACGCGCCGTCGCTGCGTCGTTGTCGGCGACGTAAGTGTCGGGGCTGGGCAGGCATGGTGCGCTTCCGGCGGTGTGGTCGTCGGGCAGCCAGAGGTAGGTCACGGTGGGCACGGCGTGCGTACGCAACCAGGCCTCGAACAAACGCGCGCGGCCCGTGTCGAATACCTGGCGATCCCACGCGGGATAGTTCACCGCCATATGCGCACGCATCGCCGGAGCGATGGTTCCCGCACGGTCACGCGAAGCAAATTCGCCGAAGTCCTCGAAGGAAACACCGTGCGCCAGCAACTGATCGAACAAGAAGCGCCGACTCGGGTAACCGACCCAGGGGTTGCTCCAATGCGCCAGCTGCGACAAGTCGGTATAGATCGCAAAGGGGTTGCGGGCGTCCGGGGCGTCGGGGGCGAGCGACTGCGTCCATCCCGAGTTCGCGACAAAGCCTCGATTCGAGTAATAAAGCGGCCACGTCTTCTCGATGAAATCGGAGTCCGCCCCGGCGGTCGTCCACTGGTGTCCTTGCGAGGTGACTTCGCCATCCGCATCGAAATTGGTGAACAAGGCACCGCGTTGCGCCAACGCGAACAAATTCGGAAGCTCACGCGGACCGTACAGTGCCAGCGCTGGATCCGCACTTGCGCCGGCCGCAGCGTACTTGCCGAGCTCTTCGTCGAACGTCTTGTTCTCGCGCAGGATGAACACCACATGCCGGATGTGCGCGCGCAACCAACGCGTCGCCTCGCGGTTGGCGTCAGCGCGCGCGGCGCGCTGACGGACCGACATGCCATCATCGCGCAGCGCTTGCGCGGTCCACTGCGCGGCATGGTGCGCGAGATCCGTGAGCGCGACACGTTGCAGCAAGCCGTGCATGAACGTACCCCCCCACTGGCGCTGCAGGTTGGGGCCACTGCCCATTCCTTTGGTGCTGACGATATCCAGCATGCCGTCATGCACCACGAGGTCGGCCGGCGCCCAACCGGTCGGAATCAACGCGACGCGCTTGCCGCTGCCGATTGCATAGACAGCCACGTCGTTGTTGCCGGCGTTGGCGACGTAAAGGCGCGTGCCGTCAATGGCGAGGCCGTCCGGCATGGAACCTGGCGCCGCTCCGGGATAGGGTTGATCATCGATCACGCGAACCGCGCGCAGTGCGCGGACATCGACGGCGACGATGCGGTCGACGTTGGTGTCTGCGACCCACACCCTGGCACTGCCGGGCTCCGCCACCATCGCCGTCGGATGTACGCCCGCGGACGCACTTCGAGGCCCCAGCACCGGTCCGGTCGCGACGTGCCCGAGCACTGTCCATGCTTCGGGGTCGACCACCGTCACGCCGTCGCCAGCCCAGTTGCTGACCACGAGTCGGCGCCCGCCGTCAGCCATCACCACGCTGTAGGGATCGCTACCGACATGCAAGTAGCGCACCTTGCCGGTCGCCAGGTCGATTCGCGCCAGGCTGTTGGACAACATGCCGGTGACGTACGCGTAATGGGCCGACGCGTCGAGCACCACGGCGTCAGGATAAAAATGCCGCGGTTGCTGCCAATCCCCGGCATATTGGTATGGATACTCGTCGGATGGAAACGGCTGCCAGCGCAAACGATAGCGGCGCTGCAGGCGCAGACGGTTGCCGGTGCGACGCAGGGCCAGGAGATCGTCGCTATCGCCACCGGCGATCAAAACCGTGCGTCCATCCGGAGATACCGCCATGGATTGAAACAGGCTTTGCCGGTCGACGCTGCCGTCACCGGCTGCCGCAGAAACCTTCCGACGCCCCTGGGCAATGGTCGCCCCGGAGGACACCGGCCTGGCGCGGGCATGCGCGTCGAACGAGAGCGTCCGGTGCAACGACGGCACCTGACCGTAGAGCTCGAGGTGCTGTGTGCGACCGGCTCCGGTCTCGAGGACCGCCAGTTCGTTGCCGAATGGAACCACACGTACCGGGAAATTGGCCGTCGGCACGGTCTGGCCTACCGGCGTCAGCGTGCGTCCGGTCGGTAGCACGGCGCTGGGCGCAGCCCCTGCCAGCACGGCAGGGGCCAACAAGGACGCACACAGGGCCAGTCGGAACCAGGGGTATCGTGGAAGCATGGGTCAGGTCGGACGATCGCAACGAAGTGCTCAGCCTATGCGGCGAAAACAACATCTGTGTGACAAGCGAGGCTTGCCATCACGACCGCGATCACACCACGGGCGAATGCGGATCCACGCCGGCCCCAGGGCTGCCGTCAGGGGTGGGGGCACACACAGCCTGCGCCAGCGCACGACCGCTGAGCCAGGCGCCTTCAATACGCCCGCCGCACAGCCAGTCACCACACATCCCGAGGCGCGCTGCCGCATCCCACGCCGCGCGCGGCCTCTGCCCGACGCCATACGCCTGCGGCATGGCACCCGCGAGCGCGCCGCGGGCATAGCGCCAGCGGTGCGCCAGTGCCTGACGCGGTGCTGCGTCGGCGCCCAGTGCCGCAAAAGCCGCGAGCATCGCCTCGATGACCGTTTCGGGCGGCGCCTCGAGCCACGCGCGGCTCCACGCGGGTTGTGCCTGCAGAACCCAGCAGGCCCGCATGTCACGCGCCGGCTTGCGATGGTTGGCGCACACCCAGGACAGGACCGGCTGGTTCACGAATGCGGCGTCGAATTGCGGCAGCGGGTCGCGCTCGTACAAGGCCATCACCGTCCAGCAAGGCTCCATGGGCTCTCGCGCTGCCAGCGTCGCCAGTTCGTCGTGGACGCCGAGCAGTAGCGCTTGCGCCTGCGGCGCCGGCAACGCCAGCACCACGCTGTCGAACCCCGGCTCCAGCCAGCCATGCTCGGCGCTGCGCAGCCGCCAGTCACCATCGTTGCGCCGCAACATGTCAATCGTATGCCCCGTCAGCAGTCGCTGGCGTTGCGCCAATGCCTGCGCCGGGGCGGTCATCGTCGGCACACCGACGTAGCGATGGATCGGTGCCGCCTGCCCGGGCTGGCGCTGCAGGTTCGCCGGCGCCTCCCCGATCACGCGCAGCCGAGGCGACCAGAGGGCAGCCACCCCGGTCTCGCACCAGCGCCGCACTTCGCTGACGAACGCAGGATCGGATGCCGTGAAGTACTGGGCGCCGTGGTCGCAGCTCCAGCCCTCTCCGCGGCGCGTGGAAGCCCGACCCGACGGACCACGGCTCTTGTCGAACAGCCACACCGCGTGCCCATGCCCGCGCAGCGCGTCCGCGCAACTGAGGCCTGCCAGTCCGGCGCCGATCACCGCCACACGCCGAACGACCGGCTCCGGCGCAGCGGGCGCGGACACTGAGAACGAGGGCAATTGCGGAGAACGCGGGGATGAAGGCATGGAAGACGAAGAAATCGGTGGGGCACAACCAGTCATTGTCAGCGCAACGCGTCCCGTGCGCAGGGGGAACCCCAGACAGCAAGGATATTCCCTACTTGACAATTCCACACCGCACGCACTTTGCATTTCGTGCGTGTTAATGCGCAATTGATGAATAACGATGAGTATTCAGAGAAATTCAATTCGGTGTCACGGGGGGAATAACACGTAACGCACTTACAGATATAGTAGGTTGCCCAAGACAACAAAGGAGGCAGCCTGATGATTCCCCCGAGTTTTGACTACCACGCCCCACAGACCGTCGAGGAAGCTCTGGGGCTTCTTGCCTCCCTCGACGGTGATGCAAAAGTCCTGGCCGGCGGGCACAGCCTGCTGCCCATGATGAAACTGCGCTTCGCGCAGCCGGGGACCCTGATCGACCTCAACAAAATTCCATCGTTGCGCGGCATCCGTCAGGAAGGCGATGCGATCGTCATTGGTGCGATGACGGTCGAGAACGACCTGATCACATCCGAACTTCTGCGCAGCCGGGTTCCTCTGCTGCCCGAAGCGGCAGCCCTGATTGCCGACCCGCAAGTACGCAGCCGCGGCACGATCGGCGGCGACATTGCGCATGGCGACCCAGGCAACGATCACCCAGCGCTGTCGATCGCGCTGAACGCGACGTTCGTGGTGCAGGGGCCGAACGGGCGCCGTGAACTGGCCGCGGACGGGTTTTTCCTGGGCACTTACATGACCCAGCTCGACGACAACGAGATTCTGTGCGAGATCAAGGTGCCGGCGTTTGTGGCCGGAACCGGGTGGGCCTACGAAAAGCTCAAACGCAAGACCGGCGACTGGGCCACGGCAGGCTGCGCCGTCGTGATGCGCCGCAGCGGCGATCACGTCGCCGACGTTCGCATTGCACTGACCAATGTCGCGCCCTGTGCGCTGCGGGCACAGCAGGCCGAGCAGGCGCTCATCAACCGACCCCTCGACGCTGCGGCCCTCGACGCGGCAGCTGCCGCCGTCGTGGCGGTCTGCGATCCCGCCGAGGACCTGCGCGGTGACATTGAATACAAGACGGCGATGGCCGCGCAGATGGTCAAGCGCGCGTTGTCCAAAGCCTGGTCGCGCTGCGCATGACATCCAAGGAGACACGTTCATGACCAAAAAACTCGTGACCATCAAGGTCAACGGAAAAACGATCGAAAAAGCGGTGGAACCGCGGACCTTGCTGGTCCATTTCCTTCGCGAAGAATTGAACCTGACCGGGGCCCACATCGGTTGCGAGACCAGCCACTGCGGCGCCTGCACCGTCGACATCGACGGGCGCTCGGTCAAGGCATGCACCCACCTGGCTGTGCAATGCGACGGCTCCGAGGTCCTGACCGTCGAAGGACTCGCCCAGGGCGGCGCACTGCATCCCGTCCAGGAAGCGTTCTACCAGGAGCACGGTCTGCAATGCGGTTTTTGTACCCCAGGCATGCTGATGCGCACCTATCGGTTCCTGCAAGAGAACCCGAGCCCGACGGAAGACGAAATTCGGGCCGGCATCAGCGGCAACTTGTGCCGTTGCACGGGTTATCAAAACATCGTCAAGGCCGTGCAGTCTGCGGCACGCAAGCTGCAACAGCAGCAACAACAGGCTGCCTGAGACCGCAACCACACGGAGATATGACGCATGAACGCACCCGTTGATAGCGCTGAGGCCCGCGCAGTCGCGCTGGCAGGAATGGGCACCTCGCGCTTGCGCAAGGAGGACGCCCGCTTTATTCAAGGCAAGGGCACCTATGTCGACGACATGAAGTTGGCCGGCATGCTGCACATGGACATCGTCCGCTCGCCGATCGCGCACGGCCGTATCAAGAGCATCAACAAGGCTGCCGCCCTGGCGATCCCGGGCGTGCATGCCGTGCTGACCGCGGAAGATCTCAAGCCGCTGAAGTTGCACTGGATGCCGACCCTGGCTGGCGACGTCGCCGCGGTGCTGGCGGATGAGAAGGTGCATTTCCAGATGCAGGAGGTGGCAATCGTCATCGCCGACGATCGCTACATCGCCGCGGATGCCGTCGAGGCCGTCGAAGTCGAGTACGACGAACTGCCACCCGTCATCGATCCCTACGCGGCGCTGCAACCGGATGCGCCGGTGCTGCGCGAGGACCTGGTCGGAAAAACCGAAGGTGCTCACGGCCCGCGCGAGCATCCAAACCACATTTTTACCTGGACCGCTGGTGACAAGGACGCCGCCGACGCCGCGTTTGCGAAGGCGGAGGTGACCGTATCCCAGCACATGTACTACCCGCGCGTGCACCCGTGCCCGCTGGAAACTTGCGGTTGCGTGGCCAGCTTCGACCCGGTGCGCGGTGATCTCACCACGTGGATCACCTCGCAGGCGCCGCACGTCGTGCGCACAGTGGTGTCGATGCTGTCCGGAATTCCCGAATCCAAGGTACGGATCGTCAGTCCGGATATCGGCGGCGGTTTCGGCAACAAGGTGGGGATCTACCCGGGGTATGTATGCGCCATCGTCGCCTCGATTGTCCTCGGGCGCCCGGTGAAATGGATTGAAGACCGCATCGAGAACATTTCGACCACCGCGTTTGCCCGCGACTATCACATGGATGGTGAACTGGCGGCAACAGCCGACGGCCGCATCCTCGGATTGCGTGTCAACGTCCTCGCCGACCACGGAGCGTTCGACGCTTGCGCCGATCCGACCAAGTTTCCGGCGGGCATGTTCCACATCTGCTCGGGCTCGTATGACATTCCCGCCGCGCATGCCAGCGTGAAAGGTGTCTACACGAACAAGGCTCCGGGTGGCGTTGCCTATCGCTGCTCGTTCCGTGTGACCGAAGCGGTTTACATGATCGAGCGCATGGTCGACGTGTTGGCCCAGAAGCTGGGGATGGACAAGGCGGAAATCCGCGCCAAGAACTTCATCCGCAAGGAGCAATTTCCCTACCGCAGTGCTTTTGGTTTCGACTACGACTCCGGCGACTATCACACTGCGCTGCAAAAGGTCCTCGATGCCGTCGATTACAAGGCATTACGCGCCGAACAGGCCGCCAGGCGCGCCGACCCGAACTCGCCCACGCTGATGGGAATCGGCCTCGTCACCTTCACCGAGGTCGTTGGCGCGGGTCCAAGCAAGATTTGTGACATCCTTGGTGTCGGCATGTTCGACTCCTGCGAAATCCGTATTCACCCCACCGGCAGTGCGATCGCCCGCATGGGCACGATCACGCAGGGGCAGGGTCACCAGACCACCTACGCACAAATCATCGCGACCGAACTTGGCATTCCCAGCGAAGTGATTCAGGTCGAGGAAGGCGACACCTCCACGGCGCCGTACGGGCTGGGGACCTATGGCAGCCGTTCCACCCCGGTGGCGGGTGCTGCCATCGCCATGGCGGCACGCAAGATCCACGCCAAGGCGCGCAAGATTGCTGCGCACCTGCTCGAGGTCCATGAGCAAGACCTCGACTGGGAGGTCGATCGTTTCAAGGTCAAGGGGGATGACGGTCGATTCAAGACCATGACCGACATTGCGTGGGCCGCCTACCACCAGCCGCCCGAAGGCCTGGAGCCAGGGCTGGAGGCGGTTCACTACTACGATCCGCCGAATTTCACGTTTCCGTTCGGAATCTACCTCTGCGTGGTCGACATCGATCGCGCCACCGGCGAAACCAAGGTCAGGCGCTTTTATGCTCTCGACGATTGCGGCACCCGGATCAATCCGATGATCATCGAAGGCCAGATCCATGGCGGTCTGACCGAGGGTTTCGCGGTCGCGATGGGCCAGCAGATGCCGTTCGATGCGCAGGGCAACTTGCTCGGCAACACGCTGATGGACTATTTTTTGCCGACAGCTGTCGAAGCGCCGCATTGGGAGACTGACTACACCGTCACGCCGTCGCCGCATCATCCGATCGGTGCCAAGGGTGTGGCCGAGTCGCCGCACGTCGGGTCCATCCCGACGTTCACCTCGGCGGTGGTCGATGCCTTCGCCCATCTGGGGGCGACGCACATCGATATGCCCCACACCGCGTTCCGGGTCTGGAAGGAACTGCGAAAACACGGCGCTGCGCTCTGATCCGCGCAGACCATCTCGCCACACGCATACGGCAGCTGCCGTATGCGTCACCATCACAGGAGCACCATGGAAGTCAAACTTGAAAAACGCTACCCGCTGGGGGTCGATCAGACCACGGCGTGGACGTTGCTGTGCGACATTCGCGCAGTGGCTGCGTGCATGCCCGGCGCCGCGATTACCGAGCAACTGGGTGAGAACGCCTACAAGGGAAGCGTCAAAGTCAAGGTCGGCCCCGCGGTCGCCCAGTTTGGCGGTACGGTGGATGTCGTCGGCCGCGATGACGCCCAGCACTCACTGACGCTGCGCGGCAAAGGCGCCGACAAGGGAGGCTCGTCGGCATCGATGGACCTGCAGGCCTTGATCGAACCTGCCGGCGACAGCGACAGCGTCCTCGTCGGCAACGCGGCTGTGATTGTCAACGGCAAGTTCGCACAATTCGGTGGCCGCATGATGGTTCAAGTGTCGGAGATGCTGCTCGAGCAGTTCATCGCCAACTTCCGCACCACTGCGCAAGCCATGGTGGCGCCGGCGGCGGCACCTGCGGCGGCGGTCGACGCCGCACCTGACGCGTCCGCGCCGCCGGCGGCGACGCCAGCTCCTGCGTCTGCGGCAGCGCCTGTCGCTGCAAAGGAAATCAACGGCTTGGCGATTGTCTGGATGCTGATTCGCCAATGGTTCTCCGGATTGTTCGGGGCCCGTCGCGGGCGCACATGACCATGGCGCGTGCACCAGGCGCTGAAGCGCTGCGACAGCGCCTGCATCAGGCAGGCTATGTCGCCGACGCCGAGTTGGCGACGGCGGCATGGCTGGCGCTCGAGCTCAACCGGCCGCTGTTGCTTGAAGGAGATGCCGGCGTCGGGAAAACCGCGCTGGCTGCCGCTTTGGCGAACTGCCTGAGCGCCGAGTTGGTCCGTCTGCAGTGTTTTGAAGGCCTGGATCTCGCGCAGGCGGCCTACGAGTGGAATTACGGCCGCCAGCTCATGGCCATTCGACTCGGAGAGTCCGGCGACCAACCGTTGCGCGAGGCTGATCTGTTCGGACGCGCCTTCCTGCTCGAGCGACCTTTGCTGCGCGCCATCAGCTGCAGCGGTCCGTGCGTACTGCTGATCGACGAAGTTGATCGTGCCGACGAAGCGTTCGAGGCGTTCTTGCTCGAGGTCCTGTCGGAGCATCAGATCACGATTCCGGAGCTCGGAACAGTACGCGCGCAGCGCCCGCCGCTGGCGATTCTCACCAGCAACGGCACGCGAGAGCTGTCGGACGCTTTGCGTCGACGCTGCCTCTATCACTACCTGGACTATCCGACGATTGCGCGCGAGATCGCCATCGTCAAGATCGCACTCCCGGCCGTGGACGGCCGACTCGTCGAGCAATGCGTGCAGTTCGTGCAACGGTTGCGCCGGCAGGATCTCGCCAAAACCCCTGGCGTTGCCGAAACCCTCGACTGGATCCTGGCGCTGCACAAACTCGATCGTCGAACCCTGCCAGACGATCCAGCCATGCTGATGGACACCCTTGGATGCCTGTTGAAAACACGCGAGGATCGTTTTGCCGTCGAGTCGACGCGCTTGCTCGCTCTACTCGAGGATGCCAGCGCCAGGCAAACCGGGGTGTCGGAGGCAATGCGCGCCCCGGACGTGCTTGCCACTTGATCACGGCTTGACGGTGGACACGACTGTCAGCATGACGCCATCGAGCCCAGCGCAATCGGTCGCCGGGTTTGCCGCGTTCCTGCGCGAGCATGGGTTCACCATCGGTATTGCCGAGCAGGCGGTGATGCTGGAAGCAGCGCTGCGTCTGGACGTCACCTCGGGTGAGACGATTGATGCCGCCTGGCGTTGCATCGCCTGTCACAGCGCGCGTGATTGGCGACGCTGGCGTGATGCGTTCGATCGCTATTGGTGGCCGCAGCGCGTGCGCGGAAACGTCAGTGTCAGCGGGCACAGCAAACCTTCCCGCGACTTGCGACAGCTGGTGCAATCGCTGCAGCAGCAGACCGGATCCCAGGCCCCACCGCGCACCGAGCCCGCAAGTCTCGCGCAAAGCGGACACAGCGGCGCGGCCGGAGCGGACGCGGACGCGCCCGGCGCCGTCCCGCGCGCACAAGGGGGAGCATCGCGCGTCGAAGCACTGCATGCGCGGGAGGGGAGTCTGTGGATGCCCGACCAGCTGATTGCGTTGCAGCGAATCGCAGCGCGGATCGTGAAGCGCCTCCAGCCTCGCCCCACACGGCGCTGGCGTGTGGCGTCAGGAGGAGAACGCCTGGGACTTCGCGCCACGCTGCGCGCCAGCGTGGCCTGGGGCGGGGAGCCCTTGTCGCCGCGGTGGCTGTCGAAGCGGCACATTCCGCCGCGCCTGTTCCTTCTGATCGACGTGAGCCGGTCGATGGAGTCACACGGTGCGTTTTTTCTTCTGGTTGCGCGAGCCTTCGCCCAGGCCGCGGGCGCGCGCGTGTTTGTGTTCCACCTCGGTATTGCCGAAGTCACCGAGCTGATGCAACGCGACAGCCCTGCGATCCAGGAGAAGGTCAACGCCGTGGTCGGTGGTTTTGCGCAGGGCACGAGAATCGCCGCGTGCCTGCACGAATTTCTTCGGCGCGGTGCGCGCGCCCAACTGGGTCGCGGTGCGCGCGTGTGGATCTTCTCGGATGGCTTCGATACGGACCCACCCGAGCAGCTCGCCCATGCTGTGCATGCGCTGCGCGCGCGAGGCGCGCGCATGACCTGGTTTCATCCCACCCGCCAGGCTCCGAAGTCCACGGCACTTGGCTTGGCGCGGAATGCGATTGATTGTTTCATTCCGCTGGCATCGATCATTGACCTCGCCGCAGCCGAGCGCCTGTTGCGCTGAGGGCGGCGTCCGTCACCACATCGTCGATCAACACCAGAGACCCGGCCCATGCAATCTCAAGGACAACCCATGAACGAATTCGATTGGATCGCCAAGGCGGCGCAGCTTCGCACACAGGGCCGCTCGTTCGCGATGGTCGTGGTGCTTCATGCGCTTTCGCCGACTTCGTCGAAACCCGGCGACAAAGCGCTGGTCGAGGCTGATGGCACGATCCATGGCTGGATTGGTGGCGGTTGCGCGCAGCCGGTGGTGCAACGCACCGTGGTTCGGTGCCTCGCCGACGGACGGGCGCGCACGGTGCGCCTGAGCCCGAGTGCCGAGGCACAGGAGCGTGACCTCGGAGACATCCTCGAGTTCGGCATGGCGTGCCACTCCGGAGGCACCCTCGAGTTGTTCATTGATCCGATTCTTCCGGCGCCCATGCTGGCAGTCATCGGCAATACGCCGATGGCGCGCACCCTGGCGATCCTGGCCCCGCATCTCGGCTTCCGGGTGGCGCGCGTCGGCCAGGGTCTGCGCGATGAGGACGACTGTTCGATCGCGGTGGAAGACGATGACGCCGCACATGTGCGGCGCGCCTTGCCGCAATGCGATTTCGTCGTGGTGGCCACGCAAGGTCAACGCGACATGCAGGGCTTGCGGGCAGCGCTTGCGTTGGCGTCGCGTCGCGTCTGGTTCGTTGCCAGCGAGCGCAAGGCTGGCGTCTTGCGCCAGAACCTGATTGCCGCTGGCGCGGAGCCGCGCCAGGTCGACGCCATCATCGCCCCCGCCGGCGTCCCGATCGGTGCGCAGACGCCGCAGGAAATCGCCTTGTCGGTACTGGCGGCCGTGGTGGCTGCCCGTCGCGACAGTTCCGGACCAGAGGCGGGACAAGTGCCAACATGCGCAGAAACAGCAGCGCCAGCGGCGCACCGGGAAGAGGCGGTGCTGGATGGACACCCGGACGTCAGCGCGCCAGCCCAGGCAGTCGCGGATGCGCCCCCGGCTTCCTGCTGCTGCAGTCACTGAGGCCTCACCATGGGATGCATGCTCAAAGGGGGTGGAGGTCTGTATCGTCGGCTCAGCGTGGGCGCGGTGTTGCTGGCCGCCGGATCGGCAAGCCGGATGCAGCATCGTCCGAAATGCCTGCTCGAACTCGGCGGCGTGTCCTTGATCCGGCGCCAACTGATTGCCTTGTCCGGGGCCGGTGTTGACGAACTGGTGGTCGTGCTCGGTCACTACGCAGAGCACATCGAACCGGCCGTGCGCGAATTTCCCGTCACCATCGTGCGCAATCCCGATCCCGATGCCGGCCAGGCGTCCTCGGTGCGCTGCGGACTGAAGGCCCTGTCGCCGCGGCTGGACTGCGTCGTCGTTGCGCTTGCCGATCAGCCGCTGCTGAACGCGGCTGACATCGGTGACGTGATCAAGGCTTACAAGCAACGCCCAGACTCGGTGCTGATGGTGCAACCTGAGCACGAAGGCCGAATTGGTAACCCGATCGTCTTCAGTGCGGACGTGCGTGATCAAATCCTCTCCGGCGGGGCGGACGTGGCATGTCGGCGCTGGAAGGCCGGGCATGCCAGCCAGGTTCTTCACTGGCCGACCGCAAACGCGCGGTACTTCACCGATATCGACTGTGAGGCCGATATCGATGCATTGGCGCAGCGAACCGGCCACCATCTGCGCTGGCCAGCGACGCTCGTGCGCGAATTCTCCGCAAGCGTGCAGCCATGACGCTTGAATCCCATCAGCATCTTGATTTGTGGCCAACCCCGGTGGGGTTGCATCGCTTTGATGCCGCCGACGCGGTGAACCCGACCTTGGCGCGTGCGTTTCTCGCCCTGCGCGCGACCGCCGGTGCAGCAGGCGCGTCGTTTCATGCCAGCGACGACGACCTCCTGCAGCGCATCCGGATTCCCGAGTGGGACCAGCTCATCCACTTCATCGTCGACGCTCTGCATCGCACCGTGGCGGCAAGCAACCGCACCCATTGGCCGGAATCCGCCCCCGGATTGCGCATCGCGCTGCGTGGAATCTGGTTCCAGATCGCCAACGGTGGTGCGCACCATGACGTGCATACCCACGGCAACTGCTCCTGGTCGGGTGTGTACTGCGTGCAGGCCGATGATGCATCCAGCCGCTGCGCGGACCCGGTTTATGGTCACGCCAACGGCGTCACGCGTTTCTACGGACCCTATTTCAACCACCTGGGTGGTGCTTTCAACGATTTCGGCAACGTGTATCTGCAGCATCCGCATGCCGACTTCGAACCCCTGCCCGGGCGCCTGATCGTGTTCCCGTCCTGGCTCGGACACCAGGCGATGCCGTATCGCGGCGAATCGGACCGCATCATCGTCTCATTCAACGCCAGCGTGCATGCCGAACAGGGTTCGGACCAGCAGCACGCGTTCGCTGCCACTTGAGCAGATGACCGCCCCATTTCAAGTCGTGGAGAGATGAGCGATGGACAACATCGATCTTGAAGTCATGCGGACTGCACAGCGTTGGTTGCAGCAGGAGCGTCGTCTCGTGCTTGGAACGCTCGTGCGCACATGGGGTTCTGCGCCGCGCCCCCCGGGCTCGTTGATGGTGATTCGCGACGACGGTCAAGTGGCGGGGTCGGTCTCGGGTGGCTGCATCGAGGATGACTTGATCGCACGTGTTGGCGCGGGTGAGCTCGCCCTGCACTGCCCGGAGACGACCACCTATGGCAGCACGGCCGAGGAATCGCGTCGTTTCGGCCTGCCCTGCGGGGGGAGTGTGCAGATCGTGCTCGAACCACTGCACGAAGGCTCGAAAATCATCCCGCTGCTCGAAGCCCTGGAACAACGCATCCGTGTCTGCCGCACGCTTGACATGCGCAGCGGGCAGGTAACCCTCGCCAGCGTCGATGATGGTGAGCGCGTCGCATTTGATGGCCGCACGCTCCGAACCGTGCATGGCCCGACGCTGCGACTTTTGATCATTGGCGGCGGCCATCTGTCACGCTACCTCGCAACCATGGCCTTGATGCTCGACTACCACGTCGTCGTCTGCGAGCCGCGGCTCGAGTATCACGAGGGATGGGAAACCCTCCCGGGCGTCGAGCTCTCGACCCTGATGCCTGACGATCAGGTCCAGGCCATGCATCTGGATGCCAGCAGCGCCGTCGTTGGTCTGACCCACGATCCAAAGCTCGACGACCTTGCCCTGATGGAGGCCTTGCAAACGCCGGCGTTCTACGTCGGCGCCATCGGCTCTCGGTTGAACAACGCCAGGCGTCGCGAACGACTTCTCGAGTTCGGTGTCAGCGCGGAGCAGTCGCGCCTGCTCCGGGGCCCGGTCGGACTACGCCTGGGGGGGCTTACACCTCCCGAAATCGCCATGAGCATCATGGCCGAAATGACGGCGGTGCGGCGTGGCATCGACCTGAACCAGCCGCTGAATGACTGGAGTGGGTCACGCACGCTTTGCGCGGCAGCCTGAGCCCACACACGCGACTGCGCATCAGCCCGCGCGCATCCCGAGTTGTTGTCGCAAGCGGCTGATGGCCGTGCGCGACACCGGGACCTTCGGATGCTGGGCGTCATGCATCCGGAGCATCGTCTTGGTGCCATCGCGGCGGAGCTCTGCGACCGCGAACAGGTTGACGATGAAGCAGCGATGCACGCGCATGAACCGCTGTGCATCCAACCGGTCCTCGAGATCGCCGATGCTCAGGTTGCAGATCTGGAAACCTTGCGCGGTTTTCACGCGGGTGTAATGCCCGTGGGACTCGAGAAAAATGACGTCGGCAATGTCGACGAAACTCACGCGCTGATTTGCAACGACTGGGATGCGGATCAGCTGGCGTTTGCCGGTTGGTTCGGCGCCTTTGGCTTCCGGAGACTCCGTCTGCGCAACCACCAGATTGGTGACGTTGTAGAACACGAGCACGAACCCCGTGGTTGCGTTATCGACATCGGCCAACCTGGTCAGTTTGATCAACAGGACCTGTTCCGGCATGTTGATGATCATGCTCATCGGGCTCGAAGCGCCGACCGGACAAGCCGATGCCTCCTTGAGAAGAAATGAAACCTTGGCGGCGGAGGCGGGCGGATGAAAGGACGTCACCAGGCTGTTGAATGGCATCTTCTCCGAGACCGGCAAAATGTCGCGGGCGAAATCATTCATCGCCACCACGTTGTGCCGGGCGTCGAGATGGATCACGCCAACCTCGAATTTTTCAAACAGATAAAGCGGAGAACTCATCGTGCGAGGGTCGCTGCAGCGTGTTTGTACAAAGTGCGCCCCGCCTCGAGCATCAGCATTCCGGCGGACATGCCGGCGAGCATGGTCAGCGCCATCGCGCCCGCCCGGATGACAAGCGAGCCATGCGCCGCCGGCATCAGGGTCATGGCGCCATCCATGCCCACCAGCATCGCCACAGCCATGGCCATGCCATGCAGGCAGCGCGCGGAACAGGATGAAGCCGATCCGCGAATCGAAGCGGGCCGCAACACGGATCCGAGCGTGCCCACCAGCATCATGCCGGCATTGCTGGCCGGCATGATGCTGGCCTGCCATTGCAGTGCCTGCCAGAAAGGAATGTGCTGCCCGCACATGGACGTCAGCAGTGGCCACGCTCCCGCACGCAAGTCCAGCAACATGCCTCCGGCCATTGCCACACAGCACACGACCAGCATGATCACGTGTTCAAACGTCAAGCGCATATCTTGCAGATTCATCCACGTCGGGCGGCGAAGAAGGGGCAACGCGCCAGCGTCGGTGTGTGTCAAAACCGCAAAACGTCGACAAAGGGCACCCCACTCTCCAGCATCTTTCACCGAAGATGAACTTGCAAGAGGGTTTACCCGCTGGCCAATCGTGCTGAAACGATCCGCGCTTAACATACCAGGAATGAGCCACGAGATGAAAACGGGAAGGAGCTTTTTTCAGACATGGCAGGATCTCGACGGTTTGCAGGGATTGGAAGGCGCGCAAGTCACGCCGCGCATCCTGGACAACAATCCATGAAAGCTTGATGCCACTCGATGGTCATTCATCGCCAGGAGGCGTCGCGTATTTCTTGAAGAATCCGTCCGGTATCTTGAAGCCCACCACCTTCGAAACATTGGTGAAGCCGGTTTCGGCACCTGAAAACACTTCCCTGTAGCCGTCAGGTGACGAGCTGTTGAGCATTTTCATGCCGCCGTCCATGCAATCATGCGCCTCAGCATTCGTCACGGGTTGCTTGTCCGCCCGATATTGATTGAAATCGCGTGATTGGTCATCTGACCCATGACGTAGCGGCACAGAACAGCGGTTTTCATTCCATCCGTGCTGGACGCGCTGTTTCCAGCGATGGCGAGCTGCGCCAGCGAGAGGCAGGCGACGCCTCCGGCGCAGGTCCTTCAAAACTTTTTATCGGTTCGCCGGGACGGCGCGGGTTCTTGCGAAACAATCTCGGTATCCTTGGCGCTCGCATCTGCGAAACTTCTGCATCACTCCGGTCGGTAACAGTCATTTCCTTGTGATCCGCGCAATGAACGACGTCCAGCAACAGATCGAATCCTTCAGACCAATGCTCATGCGTTTGGCATTGCTTCAACTGCGCAACCAGGCCTGGGCCGAGGACGCGGTCTCGGAGGCCATGCTCGCCGCCATCGAGGGAGTCGGGAGTTTTTCCCAGCGCTCCAAGCTCCAGACCTGGGTGGTCGGAATCCTGAAATACAAGGTTCTGGATCAGCTTCGACTGCACCAGCGCGAATGTGCCTATGCGGCGACGGATGACGACGACGCCATCGAGGATGCCGTCTACGTTCCGAACGGGCATTTCCGCGACCTGCCCGATACCTGGGACCCGCCAGCGCAGGCGTTACAGCAGTCGCAGTTTCTCAGCGTTCTTGAGGCCTGCATGGATGCGCTGCCGGGACAATTGGGCCGCGTGTTCCTGATGCGTGAATGGCTGGAATTTGATACCGCGGAGATTTGTCAGGAGCTGGGACTGAGTTCGACCAATGTATGGCAAATGCTGTCACGCGCAAGGTTGCGCCTGCGGCAGTGCCTGCAAGTCAACTGGTTCAACCACAGCACGCCATGAAACGCTTTTCGCTTCGCTCCTGCCGCGACGTCTCCGCCCTGGTGCTGGCACGGGAAGACCGTCGCCTGAACTGGTCTGAGCGGCTTGCCATTCGCGTGCATTTCATGATCTGCAAGGCATGCCCGCGCTTTGAACAACAAGTGCGCACCATGCGCGGTGCGCTCGACATGTGGCGCAGCTACCGCAACGGCGAAGAGGACTGATCGATGCGGTCTGCATGCATGACTTTGGTCCAGGCCGCGACGAAATCACGCACGAACTTCTCCTTGTTGTCGTCCTGCGCGTAGACCTCGGCGTAAGCGCGGAGGACGGCGTTTGAACCAAAGACCAGGTCGACCCGGGTGGCGGTCCATTTCACCTTGCCTGTCGCACGATCACGAATCTGGTAAAGCCCACCAGCGGTCGGCACCCAGTCGTTGGCCATATCCGTGAGGTTGACGAAAAAGTCTGTGCTCAAGGCACCGACACAATCTGTGAAAACGCCGTGCGGGGTGCCGCCGTGGTTGGCACCGATCACGCGCAATCCTCCAACCAACACCGTCATTTCCGGCGCCGTCAGTCCCATCAGCTGGGTGCGATCAAGCATCAATTCCTCGGCGTCGATCGCGTCGTCCTGCTTCAACCAGTTGGTGTAGCCGTCGTGCACAGGCTCGAGAACGGTGAACGAGGCAGCGTCAGTCATCTCCGCGCTGGCATCGCCGCGACCGGGGACGAAGGGGACCGTGATGTCGAAACCAGCCGCCCGTGCTGCCTGCTCGATACCGACGTTGCCCGCCAGCACAATGACATCAGCCAGGCTCGCACCGCACGCGGACGCAATGGGGGCAAGCGCCGCGAGCATCCTGGCGAGGCGTTGCGGCTCGTTGCCCACCCAGTCCTTCTGCGGCGCGAGCCGGATACGCGCGCCATTGGCGCCACCGCGCCGATCCGAACCGCGGAACGTGCGGGCGCTGTACCAAGCCGTCGTGACAAGATCGGATACCCGCAAACCGGCTTGTGTGATCGCGGCCTTGACCGCGGCGACGTCGTAATCCGTCGAACCAGGCGGCACCGGATCCTGCCAGATCAGATCTTCGGCCGGAACATCGGGCCCGATATAGCGTGCCTTGGGCCCCATATCCCGATGGGTCAATTTGAACCATGCACGCGCGAACGTCTCGGAGAAATAGGCATGATCGGCGTGAAAACGCCGCGCAATCTCGCGATACGCGGGATCCATTTTCATCGCCATGTCGGCATCGGTCATGATGGGATTCCGCCGCACGGCCGGATCTTCCACGTCGATCGGCTTATCCTCCTCCCGAATGTCAACCGGTTCCCACTGCCACGCGCCGGCCGGACTCCGGGATAGCTGCCAGTCGTATTTCAGCAGCAGATCGAAGTAACCGTTATCCCAACGGGTCGGGTGGGTTGTCCAGGCGCCCTCGAGGCCACTGGTGACAGCATCATGACCGATGGCCCGCGTCGTGTGGTTCATCCATCCGAGGCCCTGCTCATGGATGGCGGCACCCTCCGGGGCGGGACCCAGGTGCTTTGCATCGCCGTTGCCGTGACACTTGCCGACGGTATGTCCTCCGGCAGTCAGTGCCACCGTTTCCTCGTCGTTCATCGCCATCCGGGCGAACGTCTCCCGAATCTGCGCCGCAGTCTTCAAGGGATCGGGCTTGCCATTCACGCCTTCGGGGTTCACGTAAATCAGCCCCATTTGCACTGCGGCAAGCGGGCTGGCCATGGTCGACGGCTCATCCACGTTCCGGTAGCGATGTTCGCTGGGCGCGAGCCATTCCTTTTCCGCACCCCAGTAGACATCCCTTTCCGGCTGCCAGATGTCTTCGCGGCCAAAGCCGAAGCCGAACGTCTTCAGCCCCATGGACGCATAGGCAGTAGTCCCCGCAAGGATGATCAGGTCAGCCCAACTGAGCTTGTTCCCGTATTTCTTTTTAATCGGCCATAGGAGACGTCGCGCCTTGTCCAGATTGGCATTGTCCGGCCAGGAGTTGAGTGGTGCGAATCGCTGATTGCCGGTTCCTGCCCCGCCGCGGCCGTCGGCGATACGGTACGTGCCAGCGGCGTGCCATGCCATGCGAATCATCAGGCCCCCGTAATGACCCCAATCTGCCGGCCACCAGGGTTGACTGTCGGTCATCAGCGCGTGCAAGTCGGCTTTGAGCGCTGCAACGTCAAGCGTCCTGACCTGGGCGCGGTAATTGAACCCGGGGTCCATGGGATCGACCTTGCGATCGTGCTGGGACAAGATATCCAGGTTCAGTGCCTTCGGCCACCAGTTCATGTTCGACATCCCAACCGCGGTTGCGCCGCCGTGCATGACAGGACACTGCCCCGGCTCAACTGTCTTCGTCTCACGCATTGCCTCGCCTCCTTCGAATCGTGACCGTGATCGTGATATTGAGAAAACGCCCGGCCGCCCCAGGCTGTCTCGGTCGGTCATGGCAATGACAATGCGAAGGCAGCATCACGGCAACGCGCCGAGGTTCGCCAGACGAAAGCGTTGCATCGCCTGCAGCAGCTCGGCAGCCTGCATCTTCATCCCCTCAGCCGTCGCAGCCAATTGCTCGGACGCAGCGGCATTGTGTTGTGCCGTCGCGTTGAGTTGTTCGACCACACCGTTGATATGTTCGATGCCGCTGGCCTGTTCCTCGCTGGAAGCGTTGATTTCCTCGACAAGAGCCGAGGTTCGCGTGATGGCCGGAACCATCTCCTCCAGCAGTCCACTGGCATGCTGCGCTTGTGCAACCGAACCCACTGCAAGTTGGCTGATCTCCTTGGCCGCGACCTGCGCGCGCTCCGCAAGCTTGCGAACCTCCGCGGCCACGACCGCGAAGCCCTTGCCATGTTCACCAGCACGTGCGGCCTCGATCGCCGCGTTGAGCGCCAGCATGTTGGTCTGGTACGCAATGTCGTCGACGATCGAAATGCGCTGCGCGATCGAATCCATGTCCCCCACAGTGCGCTTGACGGCCGCTCCACCATCCTGCGCTTTCACCGACGCCAGCTGCGCCATCTCGGCCGTCAGGCGGGCATTCTCGGAACTCTGCCGGACCGAGGCCGCCGACCGTGTCAACGTGGCGGACGTCTGCTCCACCGAATTGGCCTGCTCAGAGGCACCCTTGGCAAGGCTCTGCGCGGTGCCGCTGACCTCCTCCGAAGCAACCGCCAAGCCGTGCGCCGCGGCGTGGACGGACCCCAAGGCGTCCTCCAGACTGGCCCGCAGTGATTCGAGCGACACCAGCGCGCTGTCCTCGCGCGCGGTACCAACTGCGATCGCGACGGTCATATCGCCACGCGCCAGACGCAGCGCGTGAGCGCTGAGGTCGCTGGCTTCGCCACCGAGCAAGTCCACATCCCGCCGCAGCTGCGCCGCCATGTAAATCAGGATCGCCGCCTCGAACACAACGTAGACCGCGTGCACGATCACCCGTACCAGGCCCGGCCCCTGCTCAAAGAGCGTAATGCCTGAATGCTGCGCCTGCAGCCAGTCGAACGAAAGGTGATGCACGGCAATCAACACCGCACCAAACAGGATCGGCCTCCAATCGCGGTAATACAGCAGGAAAGCCAGCAGCACAAAAATTCCGAAATGACTTTCTGCCGCACCGCCACTTTGCTGGATCATCAGTGCGCAATCAATCATGAAGGCTGCCGCGACGGCCATGCGTGTGACCAATCGGCCCGGCTGCAGCGCAATCAAGGCCAGCGGCACCAGCATGGCAGGAACGCCGACCAGCAGCGCCTCGGTCCATGTCTGCGTCCACAATCCGAGACCGAACGATACGATCACCAGGAACACCAGCGTCGCCCCCATGAGCCGGTCAGCACGCACGCTGGCCTTGTCCACAACATCGTGTGTCATCGTCATTGCTTGATCGGCCATCTCGGTCCCGTCCTTATCCGTGTCCGCAGAGAGGAGTTTGAAACAACAATTGGTAGTGCCAGAGAACGTAACTCGTATAGGCAATCCACAGGCCAACGACCGCCCACGACAGCACTGGCCTGCAACGCCACAGCGCGACACGCGCGCGGCGGATACGCCCCGCGAAGCTGGTCATTCCAGCTGGCGCGAAGGCCAGCGATGCAAGACTGGCTCGCGTATTTTGAACACATTCATGCATGCCGGCCTCCATTTGCTGCACCACCGCAATCGAATCAGCCGCAACGGCATCCCGCTGCACTGCCCATGGACGTAGCCTATTGTGCCCCTTTTGTCGATTATTGAACAAGGAAACACGATTACGACGTGCAGCCTGTGCAGCTTCAATGGCCACCAAGCTCTGGCTGTTTCCATTCACGCGCGTTTCGTGACAACTGTGAAAAGTCCTTGATGACCTGCACACCTGCCGGGGCGCGCGCCAGCGCCGGCGAGCTGCCCCCAACCCAGATGTCCAGACGCTCGGGGAGCGCCGCGCGCAGATCGGAAAGGGATTCAAGAACCTGCCCAGGCGATGGCAATGCCGAAAAACTCAAGGCAAGAATGTCCGCGCCGTAGGCCTGCACGGCATCCACGATATCAGGTAGCGGCACTTGCGCCCCGAGTTGGATGCAATAACAGCCTTCAAGGGTAAGAATCGCCTCGGCCATCAGCAGGCCCAGGGCGTGTGGCTCCTGCGGCACAGTCGCCAGCAGCACCCGGGCACGCGCGCGCGTCGACTGCGAGCGCGCCGCCGACGTCATCGCCGCGCGCAGAACGCGCTGCACGATTTCGGTGTAGGCGTGCTCTTCGTGAATCGCCAAATCCCCGCGCAACCATGCCGCGCCAACAGCGGCGTTCAACGGTGCCACGATGTCGACAACGAAACTTGCGAGGCCGACGCGTACCGCTTCGAGCGAAAGCGCATGGTGAAGCACGTCGGCCTGATGCCGCTTGAGCAGGTCGATGTACGGAGCGACCGCCGGCACCACGCAATCGGCCGTTGCTCCCGTCGCCGGACGACCGAACGTCTGCTGAGCCAGCGCATCGAGCGAGTCCAACGACAGGTTCACGACCCTGGCCGGGCGCAGGCCCGCGTCGACAAGCCGCTTGATTCTCCGCAAATGCTCGACCTGCTCAAGCGGGTAGACACGATCCCCCGCGCCATCACGCCCCGGAAGCGGGAATCCGTAGCGACGCTCCCAGACGCGCAACGTATCCTTGGCGATCCCCGTGTCGCGCTCCACCGCAGCGATACTCAAAGCACGCCCAATCTCTCCACCTGAATGTGTCATTGCAGCCGTTTGTTCTGGACAAAACCCAAGGCCCTCGGCTGGCGAGACGGCGTCGAGCCCCCTCCCCATGTACCGCAAGGACCTCATCGTAAGGGTCACCGACGCGGATTCGAAAAACCATGTTGCGATATAGGTCAAGTGGAGCGACGCCGTCAAACCCACCGCATGCGCGTTAAATTGTCCAGGACAAACTGCGTTGGAGACCCCGATGAGAGCCACGACATTCGGATTGATTGCAACCGCGCTGGCGGTCAGCCTGCTGACGAGCGCGCAAGCCGGGACCTGCCCGGCGATTCTGAACCATAGCGTTCGCTCGCTGCAGGACGGACGTCCTCAGAGCCTGTGCCAGTACGCGGGCCGCGTCGTGCTGGTGGTCAACACCGCAAGTTATTGCGGCTTCAGCCCCCAGGAACGCGGACTGCAGGCTTTGCTCGACAAATACGGGCCGCAGGGCTTCGCTGTGCTCGGATTCCCTTCGAACGATTTCCATCAGGAACTTGCCGATCCGACACAGATCGTGTCCTACTCACGTGCGAAATTCAACGCGACATTTCCACTGTTTGCCCCCTCGCACGTGACCGGTGCGCACGCCAATGCGCTGTTCGCGCAACTCATCAGCGCCACCGGAACCAGTCCGAAATGGAATTTCTATAAATACCTGATCGGCCGCGACGGTCGGGTGATTGGTGCTTATTCGAGCTTCACCACGCCCGAAGACGCCGATCTCAACACCGCCATCCGCCGCGCCCTCGCGCAGCGCCCGTGAGCTCCCGCATCGCAAGCCAAGGATCGCCATGAACGCCCCCGATGTATTTCTCGCCAACGAAGTGTCCGGCACGCTGCCGGACGTGCAATCCAGAGCCGACCGTCGCGAGATCGCCATTCAAAAGGTCGGCGTGCGAGATGTGCGCCATCCGGTGCGGCTGCGCGGATCCGATGGCCAGACGCAGCACAGCATCGGGACCTTCCAGATGACCGTGGCGCTGCCACCCGAGGTCAAAGGCACCCACATGTCGCGCTTCATCGAAGTCCTCGAAGCCAGCGACGAGGCGCTCGACGCCACCACGCTGGGGAAGCTGCTCGACACCATGCTGGCGCGGCTCGACGCGACCTCGGGCGCAATCACCGTCCAGGCCACGTATTTCCGACGCAAGGTCGCGCCGGTGTCAGGGGTTGCCAGTTTGCTCGACTATGGGGTCACGCTGCACGCCGAGCGCGACCATGCGCAACGCGTGCTGCGGCAGACCGTCGATGTGCCAGTCACCAGCTTGTGCCCATGTTCGCGCGACATCTCCGACTACGGCGCCCACAACCAGCGATCCATGATCACCATCGGCGCCGAGCTGCGCGGCGACCTGACCCTGGACGAGCAGATCGCCTTCGCGGAGCATGCTGCCTCCTGTCAGCTGTGGGGACTTCTCAAGCGCCCCGACGAGAAATACGTTACGGAGTACGCCTACGACCACCCGAAGTTCGTCGAGGACCTGGTGCGCGATGTTGCGGTGGCGCTGCGCGGTGAATCACGCGTCGCCGCGTACACGGTGGCGTCGGAAAACTTCGAATCGATCCACAACCACTCTGCCTGGGCCTGGCTCGAAGGGCGCAACCCCTGAGCACGCATCGTTCATGCAATCACCCTTGACATCGCCAGGCCGGTCACCGCGAGTGGCCATCGTTGGCAGCGGCATCGCCGGCCTGGCCGCTGCCTGGTCGCTACGCGAGCATGCGCATGTGACGGTGTTCGAGGCAGGCCGTCATTTTGGAGGGCACGTCCATACCGTCGAAGCCACCCTGGACGGGCTGACCCACCCGGTGGACACGGGCTTCCTCGTGCTGAACCGCCGCACCTACCCGGGGCTGCTTGCGCTGTTCGCTGAACTCGGGATCGACACGGCAGAGTCCGACATGTCGTTTTCGGTGCAACGCCCCCGACCCGGCGGCGGCTGGCTGGAGTGGAACGGTGCCAATCTCGATACCGTGTTCGCCCAGCGCACGAACATGCTGCGGCCGGGCTTCTGGCGCATGCTTGCCGATATCCTGCGCTTCAATCGCGAAGCGACTGCACTGGCACATGCGCGACGCAGTCCGGAAGAGGATCCGCGGACGATCGGCCATTTCCTGCGCGATGGACGCTACAGCGCGGCTTTCATCCACGGCTATTTCCTGCCGATGGTCGCTTGCATCTGGTCGTGCCCAACGGCACAAATGCTTGATTTTCCAGTGTCTACCATGGTGCGCTTCTGCGACAACCATGGTCTTCTGCAAGTCGAGGCGCGTCCGCAGTGGTTGACGGTCCCGGGAGGTGCACAGCGGTATGTCGAGCGCATCGTCTCCCGTTTGTCCGATGCGCGCTTGAACGCACCCGTCACCCGCGTCAAGCGCCACGATGTCGGCGTGGAGGTCTCGACAGCGCAGGGAACGGAATGGTTCGACCACGTGATCCTGGCCTGTCATAGCGATCAGGCCCTGGCGATGCTGGCGGATGCGGATGCGCACGAACGCGACGTGCTCGGTGCGATTCGCTACCAGCCTAATCGCGCCGTCCTCCACACCGATGCAACCCTGCTACCCCGCAAGCGCAAGGCCTGGGCGGCCTGGAACTTTGAAAGTGCCGTCGCCACGGATGATCTCGATGCACATGCGGCAAAGCCTGCCGTATGCTTGCACTATCTCATCAACAAGCTGCAACCTGTTCCGTTCACCCGGCCGGTCATCGTTTCCCTGAATCCACTCCGCCAACCTGATCCGGCCACGGTGCTGCAGGACATCGACTACGCGCACCCGGTGTTCGATACTGGCGCCGTGTCTGCCCAGCGACACCTGGCGGCCCTGCAAGGTCGCCACCGCACCTATTTCTGCGGCGCATGGTGTGGTTACGGATTCCACGAGGATGGGTTGCGCGCCGGACAAGACGCTGCACACGCCTTGCTCGCGCAGTACCAGCGGCGCCCGATCTCGCCACGCGCGCGCAGCGAGATCGCCACGCCATGACGCGCCCACCGAGCCTGGAGGCAGCCTGCCCGCATCCGCTCATCGGCCTTGGCCTGGTTCGCCATACGCGCCTGCGGCCGGCGGCCAATGCGTTCAACTATCGGGTTTTTTTCCTGCTCCTGCCGATGCGCACGTTGGGACGTGATCCAACAGCACTGCAAATCCCGCGCAATCAACGCGGATTGCTGAGCTTTTTCGATACGGATCACGGTGAAGGCTCTGGCGACTGCCTGGCGTGGATCGAACGGCTCCTGGCGACGGAAGGCGTCGACGGCATCGATGGCGAAATCTGGCTGCAGACGTTCCCGCGCGTGCTCGGCTTCGTTTTCAACCCCGTGAGCTTCTGGTATTGCCACCGCGCGGATGGTGCGCTGGCCGCGGTGGTCGCCGAGGTCAACAATACTTTCGGCGAACGCCACTGCTACCTGCTTCTGCCCGATGCGCCGCGCCGCTCGCTGCGCTGGGGCGAGCAAATGCGCGCCACAAAAGTGTTCCATGTTTCCCCTTTCTGCAAGACCGAGGGGGGCTACCGTTTCCGCTTCCTGCGCACCGCGGCCTCGACCCCGACGCTTCCCCGGGCACGCATCGTGGCCCGCATCGATCATGACGACAACGCCGGTCCGCTTCTGCTCACCAGCCTGTCCGGCGAGCTGGAGCCATTGACGAAGATCAGCGCCCGTCGCGCTTTCCTGAGCCATCCGATGCACAGCTTCGGGGTGGTCGTTCGCATTCATTGGCAGGCGCTCAAGCTCTGGGGCAAGCGCGTGCCCTTTGTCGCCAAGCCGACTCCACCCCATGAACATGTGACGCGATGAACCCATCCAGCGACTCCACAGTCACCGAATCGAACCAACTTGCAACCGATTCCGGGATGTCGCGCATGCCTTGGGCTGCACGCACCGTCGTCACCATGTTGCGCCGGATTGAGGTCGGTCGATTGGAGCTGCGCCTACCCGGCAACCGCTTGCTGCATGTCGGCAGCCACGCGCTTTCAGAACCGACTGCCAGCGCCACGGTGCATGACTGGAAGACGTTTTCTTTGCTGCTGCGCCGTGGAGACATCGGTCTGGCCGAGGCCTACTTCGGTGCGCTCTGGAGCACGCCCGACCTCAGCGCGCTGCTGCGCCTGTTGCTGGCGAATCGCGACGCGATCGAACGCGGGCTGCACGGCAGTTGGCTCGGTACCGTGCTCGAGCGGCTTCGCCACTGGGTTCTGCGGCGCAACACGCGCAGCGGCAGCCGTGACAACATTCACGCACACTACGACATCGGTAACGACTTTTACCGACTATGGCTCGACCCCGGCATGACCTATTCTGCCGGTCTGTTCACGCAACCCGATCTGACCCTGGAACAAGCTCAGGCGGCCAAACTTGACCGCGTGCTGCAGCAATTGCGCGTCGGTGCCGGCGACGCGTTGCTCGAAATCGGCTGTGGATGGGGCAGCTTCGCCGAGGCCGCGGCACGTGTCGGGGTCGGGGTCCACGGCTTGACACTGTCCGACGAACAGTGGGCTCTGGGGCAACAGCGCTTGCGCGCCGCCGGGCTTGACAAGCTCGCGCAACTGCACCTGCTGGACTATCGCGACGCCGCACGTCTCGCTCCGGACGGAGGTTTTGATGCGATTGCATCGATTGAAATGTTCGAGGCCGTCGGCATGGCCTACTGGCCAGAATACTTCGCCACCGTTGCAACTTTGCTCAAACCCGGTGGCCATGCCTGCATCCAGACCATCACCATCGATGACGCGCTGTTTCCGCGCTACCGCCGCGGCACCGATTTCATTCAACGTTACATCTTCCCGGGAGGCATGCTTCCGAGCAAGCAGATCTTTGTCGAGCACGCGCGCCGCGCGGGCCTCGACATTGTGGGCGTCCACGCCTTTGGTGCCGACTACGCTCGCACCCTCGCGCTGTGGCGTACCCGCTTTCTCGGAACGCTTGATCAGGTACGTGCGCTCGGATTTGACCGCCGCTTCGAACTCCTCTGGGAGTTCTACCTTGCCTACTGCGAGTCCGGCTTCGCCGCTGGCACCATTGACGTCGTGCAGTTCACCCTGCGCAAACCGGGGATGCGCCAGCATCGCGAGCCACCCTCTGCGCACACCGGTCGTTCGTGAACGACTGGGTCATCGCCCACGTATTGCCATCATTGGAGACCTCGAACATGCATCGATTCACGACCTTCGCGCTGGGAGTTCCCGCCTTGGCCATGGCCGCGAGCCTGCTTGGGGGCTGCAGCGACGTGTCCCCCGCTGATTACCGCGGCCAAACGCCGGCTTTGGCGTTGGAAAACTACTTCAACGGCCCGCTCACCGCTGAAGGCATTGTCTTCAACCGAAGCGGCAAAGTCATCAAGCGCTTCCATGTCGACATGGTCGGAACATGGACCGGCGACGTCGGAACCTTGGACGAGCACTTCACGTACAGCGACGGCACCAAGTCAGAGCGGGTCTGGCACCTGCGCCGCTTACCCGACCAGGCGGGCCAGCGACCTTACGAAGGCACCGCCGCGGATGTCTTGGGCACCGCGCGCGGCAGCGCCGACGGGAACGCCTTTCACTGGCGCTATTTGCTGGAACTTCCGGTTGGAAGTTCAACCTACACAATGCGCATGGATGATTGGATGTACCTGATGAACGCACATGTTCTGCTCAACAAAACTGTGATGAGTAAATTTGGTTTCAAAATTGCCAGCATTTTCATTGCCTTTCATAAGCCCTGAGACGGTCTGCGGCGATGGCACTCAATCCCCGCATCCTCGACTGGACCGCGCAACGGGTCTGGATCATTGGTGCGTCGAGCGGTATCGGCGCTGCGCTCGCGCAGGCGCTGATCGCACGGGGCGCGCGCGTCGCCATCTCGGCGCGCCGTCAAGCCGCGCTGGACGCGCTCGGCGCCGATTTGACAGTGCCGTTGGACGTGTGCGACGCCGATGCCCTGGCTGCCGGCGCCGCCCAGGTGCAAGCTGCCTTCGGCGGCATTGATCTCGCCGTGTATTGCGCCGGCACCTACCGCGCAATGCGGGCGAATGCGTTCGATCTGACGTCGGCGCTCGAGCACGACGATGTGAACTATCGCGGTGCCTTGCACTGGTTGGCGGCAATACTCCCCGCCTTGCGTGGGCAAGGCGCCGGGCATCTGAGTCTGGTGTCCAGCGTCGCCGGATGGCGGGGGCTTCCGCAAGCCATGGCTTATGGCCCGACCAAGGCGGCACTGATCAACCTTGCAGAGACCCTGTTTCTCGATCTTCGCGATACGGGTATTGGCGTCAGTGTCATCAACCCCGGTTTCGTGGAAACGCCACTGACAGCCGCGAATACGTTCACCATGCCGGCGCTCCTGCAACCTGCGCAGGCCGCAAGCGCGATCATCCGTGGCTGGGAGCACGGCGCGTTCGACATTCATTTTCCCCGGCGCTTCACCTTCTGGCTGCGTCTGCTGCGCTGCTTGCCCGATCGTTTGTACTTCAGCGCGACCCGCAGGATGACTGGGCTATGAGCACAGACCGGAACCGTTGCGCCTCGACCACGCCCATTGGCCGGGTGGTCGATTTCTTCGAAACACTGTCCCCATCCAGCCTGCACCGCATCGGCGATATCTATGCCGTTGACGCCCGATTCACCGATCCATTCAATGAGGTCCAGGGAACATCCGCCATCGCCCGCGTGTTCGAGCACATGTTCGCGACCACGGAGGCACCGCGCTTCGCCGTCATGGATACGCTCGGCGATGACGCCCAGGGTTTCGTGACCTGGACGTTCCACTTTCGCAGTGTGGGTTTCGGCGCCCGCGACTGGACCATCCGCGGTGCGAGCCACCTGGCATTCGACCAGCACGGCAGGATTCATGTCCACCGCGATTACTGGGATGCCGCCCAGGAGTTCTACGAACGCTGGCCCTTGCTCGGCGCGCTGTTACGCGCCATCAAGCGCCGCATTCGTGCTTGAGCATGCATCATGCAATCGACGCGAATGCACAAAATCGGCAGGATTCGACAGGCACCCCGAATCCTTCGATGTTGCCTTACCCCTTCAACCTTGAAACGCAAAGGAGAATCACCATGGAACGTCGCCGATTCGTACGCACCGCGCTGAGCGGGGCTGCTGCCGCTGCAACGGCTTTCGCAATTCCGGCGGGGGCGAATGCCGCCGAGGCGGACAACCTCACCAACATTGTTTTCACCGAGGAGGATCCGGGTCATTTTGCCAAGCTTGCCGGCTTGCATGTCCCCAAAGTCGAAGTCTCCGGCAACACACTCAACGTCACAACGCCGCATCCGATGAGCGAAGCGCACTACATCGTCAGCCATACGGTGGTGCTTGAAGGGGGAAAGTTCCTCGACCGCAAAACCTTCAGCTGGAAAGACAAGCCGACGTCCACGCACCAGTTGCCGGACGGATTCAAAGGCAAGATCACCGTCACCAGCACCTGCAACCTTCATGATTGGTGGCTGAAGGATCTGACCGTCTGATCATCGACCGTCGGAAATGACTTCGAGGCCACGCGGCCTTGGAGGTCATTGCCCCGGATCGTTGTCGGGGGTGGTCGGCAAATGCCGATCACCAGCCAGACGGCCGTCCACGAGATCGACGATGCGCCCGCAACGCTGCGCGAGTCGTGGATCATGCGTGACCACCAGCACGGCACATCCAAATGCCTGGTTGAAACGCCGCAGCAACGCGAACACGTCATCCGCGCTGCGCGTGTCGAGATTGCCGGTTGGCTCGTCGGCGAGGACCAGCGGCGGGCGCGTCAACAAGGCGCGCGCGATCGCCACACGCTGCTGCTGCCCTCCGGAAAGCTCCGATGGGCGCTTGCCCGCATGCGCTTCGAGACCGACCGCCTGCAACAACTCCAGCGCCCGGCGTTCGAGTTCGCGGTTACGCGGCGCGCCCTGCACCAGCGCCGGCATCAGCACATTGTCGAGCACGCTGAAGGCCTGGATGAGATGATGGAACTGGAAAACAAAACCGATCGAACGGCCGCGCAACGCTGTGCGCGCAGCGTCATCGAGTGCACGTGTCGGTTTGTCCAGTAGGTAGAGTTCGCCGGATGTCGGCGTATCGAGCAATCCGATGAGATTGAGCATGGTGGTCTTGCCCGAACCGCTGGGGCCGACCAACGCCGTGAACTCACCGCGCCGAAGCTCGAAGTCGATACCGTGGAGGACCTCGGTTTCCAGTGGTGTGCCCGCCTGATAGGACTTTCGAAGCTGCTGCAGGCGCAGCACGCTCCCGGCTGGTACGCGGATGTCTGGTTCAGACATAACGGATCGCCACCACCGGATCAAGACGCGCGGCACGCAGTGCCGGCAAGACGGCTGCCGCGACGCCGACCACGGTCGCCAGCACCACGGCTTCGACGACGAGCCCCGCCGCCACGGGGACGTAGAAAAGCCCTGGACCCCACACGTTGAAGGCATGCACGATGCCCGCTCCGACCGCGGCCCCCACCATGGAGCCTGCGCAACCCACCGCTGCGCCCTCGAGCAGGAAGACGCTCAACACCCGCACGCGGCTGGCACCCATGGCACGCAGAATGCCGATTTCCCGCGTACGCTGGACGACGCTGACAGCCAGCACACTGGCAATACCGAAGGCTGCCGAGAGTCCGACAAAAAACCGGATCAACGCGCTCGACAAGGACTGCGAACGCAGGGCATTGAGCAGTTGTGCGTTGGTTGACATCCAGCTCTCGGATTTCAGTCCGGTCAGCGCGGCGATACGCGTGGCGATGGACTCCGCATCGAAAATGTTCTGCGTCGTCAGATCAATCTCCGTGACCCCGCCCGGCAATCCAAGCAACGACTGTGCCGGCTTGAGCCCCATGTAGACATATCGCTCGTCGAGGTCTCGCACCCCGAGGCTGAACACGCCGGCAACGTCGAATACCTGGGATCCGCCGGCGGCCCCCTGCACGCGCAGCTTGTCGCCGAGGCGCAGCCCCAGATCCTGCGCGAGGCGATCGCCCACCAGGATGCGTCTCGCTCCGACGTCCAGGCGGCCTTGCACGATATGGCGATCGAGCGGAATGACGCGCACATATTTCCGCGGGGCAATCCCCAGGACAGCAATGGCGCGCACAGCCGTACCACGCTGCGCGAACGCGGGGCCGCTGATGAGTGGCGATGCCGCCGCGATTCCCGGCAAACTCTGCAACACACCCAGCACGCCGGGCCAGTTATTGATCGCACGCAGACGCTGCGGGCGGGCATCCACGGCGCGCAGATCGACACTGTTGCGCGGCACCGGCGGCGCCATCGGGACGAGGTCAGGCGCCGACACCACAATGTGCGGCTGGGTCCCGAGGGTACGCTCCACAATGTTGCTTTGCAGCCCGTCCACCAAGGCGGTAATGAACACAATCACAGCCGCACCAACCGCGACGCCGCCGATGATCAACAGCGTCTGCGCTTTACCGTCCCGCAGAAAATGGAATGCGATCCGCCAGGACAGTCCCATGGTTGTTCGCCGCGCGGCCCCCGTCGTCGGGCGTGCAGGTCAACGCGCGCCGGACGACGCCACGCCCGGAGCCACCGGCAGCGCCTGAAGCTGCGCACGCACACGATCACCGTCACGTACCGAACGTGCGGTGATCACGACATCCCCAGACCCCAGACCCTGCACGACTTGCGTGGCCACCAGTCCGCGCAGACCCAGCGTCACCGCGCGCAATTTCGCCTTGCCGCCGCGCAGCACCAGCACCCCGGCGCGCGCGCCCTGCGGATCGCGCAGCGCGTCGTCCGGAACCACGAACGCGCGCTTCACTGCAGCCGTCAACACATCACAGGACGTGGTCATGTCCTGCCGCAGCCACGCCGGCGGGTCGTCGACGCGCAAGCGCAGCTCGATGGTGCCACTGGTGGTGTCGACCGCCGGCGCAATGAAGATCAGACGCGCGCCCAGCACGCGATCGGGATACCCGTCCGTGATGCAACGCGCGGTTTGACCGAGCGCCAGCTCGTGCAGGTTCTGCTCGTCCACCGGCACCGAAACTTCCGTGTCTCCGGCGCGCGCCAACGTCAACAGGACCTGGCCGGGGACCACCGTGTCACCGACTTCGACATTGCGCGTAAGCACCTGCCCTGCCACCTCGGCACGCACCTCGGCGCGGTGCACCACTGCGTCCGCGGCAGCTTCAGCGGCTTGCAGCTGGCGCTGCACGGAGCTTCCCGGAGCGGCCGCATCCCACGCCGCAAGCGCCGCGCGCTGTTGTTGCGTGGCGGCCTGCTCGGCCTGCTCGGCCTGTTCCAGGGCTTGTTGCGACAACGCACCACTCGACACCTGCGCACGCGCTCGCCGAGCCTGCGCGCGCGCCAGCGTCAGCGCCGAGTCGGCGCTACGCAGCGCCGCGAGCGCTTGCGGCCGGGTTTGCTGCGTGAACTCCCGCAACGCCGCGCGTGCCTGCGCAAGCTGCGCCCGCGCCTGATCACTCCGCAGACGCAACAGCACCTGACCACGCACCACGCGCTGCCCGCGCCGAACCAAGCGTTGCACCACGGTGCCGGTGATCTCGCTGGCGACGTTCACGCGCGAAGGCGTGATCACGTGCCCGGTCGCTACGACTTCCTGCACCAGGGCGCGCGGCAGTACCCGATAGGCTCCGACCTTCGGGCCCTGCCAGCGCTGCACGCCCCACCAAGCGAGTAGCGCCAGCACAAACACAGTGAACACGGACCAGAGCAGGCGACGAGACATGAAGGATTTCGTGGGATTCGACGCATTATGCTCGATACGATCGCGTCGCGACTGAATTCCTCAGCAGCGAAAACGACCCTGAACACGGCGGGCTGCAACGAGGCTCGGCCGATTTTCAAGCCACGATTCTGGTCACCACCATGTGAATCCTCCACCGCCGAGTCGTGGCTATCCAGGATAGCCAGCCCGAACCACGTCACGCAATGCGCGCATGCAATCCGCGTCAATGGCGGAGCCGACAAGCCTGTCCATCATCTGCAGGGTTTCCTCAGCAGGTACCGCCGAACGGTAGGGACGATCGGCGGAAATCGCGTCGAAAATATCGGCAACCGTGATGATCCGGGTTTCCAGCGCAATCGCCTCGGCCGTCAGGCCGCGCGGATAGCCTTGCCCGTCGAGACGCTCGTGATGTGCACCCGCAATCACCGCCAGTTCCGCAAAGGGCGTCAGGCGTGCAAGGATCTGCTCGGTATACACCGGGTGCATGCGCACGGAGGTCCATTCGGAGGCATCGAGCTTGGCGGGCTTGTCAAGGATGCAATTGCTGACTCCGAGTTTGCCGAGGTCATGGAGCAAGGATCCGCGACGCATCCAGCGGCGCCGTGCGGCATCGATTCCGAGATTCTCGGCAACGAGATCGCCATACAGCGCGACGCGCGTACTGTGCCCGGCCGTATAGGGACTCTTGGCATCGATGATGTTGCCGAATGCTTCCGCAATGGCATCGAGGTAGTCTTCATCGATAGGCACCTCATGTCCCTGGGGTTCCATGCTCCGCACCCGTGCCGCCAGGTCATCGGCACGCAGCCCTTCCCAGAAATCGGCGCCGGCCGCAACCGCGTCGAAGGCCGCCACAAGATCCGGATCAAGCCAGCTTCCGCTGCGCCTGTGGACTTCATCGCGCGCCGCCGCCTGTCCTCCCCCGACGTGGAAGACGTCCACCACCTGCGCCAGCAGGGCAACGCGCGCAAACAGCGGAATGGCATCCCCCTGCAATCGATCGGGTCGTCCGCTGCCGTCCCAATGTTCATCGAGGGCATGCACGCCTTCGGCCACCGCATTCGAAAAACGCAACTGACGCGCAATGTCGGCGCCGCGCTGGCAACGCGTGGCGATGAGCTCGTCGCGCATCGCCCCCCCTTTCTGAAAGACGTCGATCACGGCGCGAAAACGCTCGGCCATCCCGGATCGCAAGCCGGTGTGGCTCAGGACAAAGCGCACGACTTCGGGAAGCGATCCACCAACGCGCTTGAAATCATGCTTGAAGCCGAGATCATCAGCCAGATAGAGT
Source organism: Thiomonas sp. (assembly GCA_027311065.1). GTDB lineage: Bacteria > Pseudomonadota > Gammaproteobacteria > Burkholderiales > Burkholderiaceae_C > Thiomonas_A. The sequence goes on from DAICZP010000117.1 coordinate 62,103, forward strand.
TGGCAGATCCGTGCCGCGTTGCTGCTGCAACCCAGATCTTTCAGGAGCAGGGTGTAATACAAGTCCCAGCGCTGGCGCCCGTGCAGGTTCAGGGCATCCGCGATGTGCATGCCGATGTAGGCGCAGCGCTGGCAATGTCCGGGAGGTTGCCCCTCGGTAAGGTCAAGGGCGTAGCTCAGTGCGCCAAGGACTTCAGCCAGCTTGAGACGATGCATCGAATCCTCCAGGGATGCGGCGTTGACCCGGCGGCAGAATAACGCACCAGCAAGACATTCCTTCAGTGCCGGCTGTGACCCGCGGCCGCGCGCTGCGCCAGTCGTTGCTCGAACTCGACCACCGGCAACGGACGATCGAAATGGAAGCCCTGTGCCTCGTCGCAACCGAGCGCCTGCAAATGCAGCATGGTGGCGGCGTCCTCGACCCCCTCGGCGACGACAACCAGGTTCAGCGCATGCGCCATGCTGATGACGGCGCTCACAATTGCCGCGGCGTCTGCGTCGTCGGTCAACTCACGCACGAACGCCTGGTCAATCTTGAGACGATCGACTTCGAGGCGCCGCAGATACGCCAGACTGGAATAGCCAGTGCCAAAATCGTCGATCGACAGGCACGTACCCGTGCCTTTGAGATCCATGAATGCCGTGCGCATGGCGGCGTCGTCATCCATGAACACGGATTCCGTCAATTCGAGATCCAGCTGCGTGGGTGACAGTCCGTGCCGCTGCAGCGCCGCATCGACAAGGGCCGCAAAACCGCCACGGCGCATCTGCACGGCGGATACATTGACACTGACACGCAGGTCGCGATGTCCGAGCGCCGCCCATCGAGCCGCATCGGCGCAGGCCGTGTCGATCACCCAGGCGCCGATGTCAACGATCAAGCCGGTGCGCTCGGCAATACCGATGAACACGCCCGGCGCAATCAGGCCGCGGTCGGGGTCACGCCAGCGCAGCAGTGCCTCGGCACCGACAAGCCGACCTGTCGTGAGGTCGATTTGCGGCTGGTAATGGAGTTCAAATTCCCGCTTGGCAAGGGCACGACGCAAGTCCTGGGCGATGCGGAAGTGCTCGCGTGCGGTGTCGTTCGCCTTCGTCCTGGCGTAGCGCACGATGTTCTTGCCAGCAGCCTTCGCCTGCTCCAGCGCGGACGTTGCCTGCGCCAGCAGTTGATCGAAATTCGCAGCGTCATCAGGGTATTGGGCAACCCCCTGAGACGCCGAAAGCGACAGCACCCGACCATCGATGAACAGCGGAATTCCCACCGATGCGGCCAGGCGTGCGCACAACGCCGCGAGCGCGCCCAGCTCAGCGGCTGGGGTCATGACAAGGAATTCATCCGCATTCCAGCGACATGCGCTGTCGGCCGCGCCCAGCACCTCGCGTAATCGGCGCGCCGTCTCGTTGAGGACGCGATCGCCGGCGGCAAGCCCCAGCAGGGCGTTGACGCTGCGGAAGTCATCCATATTCAGGCACACCAGTGCGAACGCGACCCCGCTTTCGATGCGCCCCTCGCAACGCGTGCGAAACACGGTCCGGTTCGGGAGTCCACTCAGGGCATCGTGGGTCGAGAGGTGCTGAATGGCGCTTTCGGCGGCTTTCGCCGAGCTGAGGTCAGTGAATACGCCAACGTAGTTCAGGATCCGACCGTCGGCTCCCGGGATGGCCTTGATGGACAACCACGCAGGGAAAACCTCGCCGTCCTTGCGCCGATTCCAGATCTCTCCACTCCATGCGCCCGCATCGGAAAGGTCTTGCCACATCGACGCGTAGAACGCCTCCGGATGCAGTCCGGAGGCAAAGAGTGCGGGCGTGCGCCCGATCAGTGCATCGCGCGTGTAGCCGAGGATCCGCTGCATGCTCGGGTTCACTTCGACGATCAATTGCTCTGCATCGGTGACCACCATCCCTTCCTCGGCCGCTTCAAACGCACGGCCGTAGAGTCGCAGGCTGTCCTGCCACTGCGCATGCGAGAGCACGATCCCGATCAGGGTCGCGCCGGTGTCGAGCAGCTTGCGGTGGAACGCGGCTGGCGACCGATGCTCGAAACTTGACAACGCAAAAGTGCCGATGATGTTGTCGTCAGGACCGAGAACCGGCACCGACCAGCACGAGCATAGATTGAAGTCGTATGCGACTTCACGCAAATCGCTCCAGCGCGGATCCGCGAAGGTGTTACTGACGAACTGGGGCGCTCCACGGTAGATGACATTGCCGCACGATCCACCCCCGGGCCCCGGCACCAAGCCATTGAGGCGTCGCACGGCGGCGTCCGGAACGCTTGGCGACACGTAGACATACAGCTTGCCATCGACCCGATCCTGCAGCATCACCGTCGCCACGGCGTTCGGCAGCAGCATTTCGGCCAGATGACAAATGTCCACAACCATGCTGCGCGAATCGCCACGGCTCAGCACGGCCCGGAGAATCGACTGCTGGAAGTCGAGAATCGCCTCCTGCTCGTCCGCTGCGAGGATGGTCAAGTTCGATGCCGCATGGGTTTCGACCGCTTGCGCTTTCACGATGCTCCCGACCCCACAATGCCACGCACAATCAATGAAGGGCGGCGTATGGATGAATGAAGTTTACATCCTGTGCGCTGCCATCACGACATCGGCGGTCTGCGGGCGTCAGGCAGCCGCCCCGGCGAAACACCACCACGCCTCGCGGTCATGCTTGCGCAGCTTGGCCCGGTACATGGCGGCGTCGGCGCGGCGCAGCAGCTCACCCACGGTGGTGGCATCATGCGGATACAAGGCCAGACCGAGGGTCATCCCCACCGTCGCCTGCGCACCGGCGCCGAGTTCAAACGGTGTCTCGATGGTGGCGTGCAAGCGCGACAGGCCCGCTTCGATGGTGGCTGCGTCGTCATCGGGGCCGAGATCATCGAGCACACAGACGAATTCGTCACCCCCGAGGCGCGCCACGAAATCGCCGCCACGGATACCGCCGCGCAGGCGAAGCGCGAAGTCGCGCAGCAAGGCGTCACCCGCCTCATGTCCGTATCGATCGTTGATGTTCTTGAAGTCATCCAGATCGAGCAGTCCGATGGCGAGGCCGGCGCCATGGCGGCGCGCCCGCTCGATCGCGCGTGGCACATACTCCTCGATGGCCAGTCTGTTGGGGAGGCCGGTCAGCGCATCGGTCCGCGCCAGCGTCGATTCGGCGCGCTGCAGCGACTGGATGCGTGCCTTCAGATCAAGCTCATCGAGCCCATGACCCAGCAACGCGGCGATGCGCGCACACGCTTCGACGGTTTGCTCGTCGAAAGTCCCGCGCCGGGGCGAGCCAAGGGTCAAGACGCCCCAGATGTTTCCACCGCGCTTGATGGGAACGGCCAGCGCACTCAGCCAGCGGTTCTGCGCCAGGCCCTCGTGCCAATGCGCGAGCAGCGGGTCGGCCAGGGTATCGTTGCTGTACAGCAGTTGCTCACCGGTCCATGCGCGCACCGTCATCGACGATTCGTACTCCCGGGTCAGGCGCGGCCGCGCGGCATGCACCTGAGCCACACCTTCGCCGAAAAGCGCAAGCACGTCGAACATGGGGCGGTCGGCGCCGGGTCGCCCGATCCATGCTGCATGAAACAGCGTTTCCTGGACGATCTTGCTGCACAGGCTGTCAAGCATTTCCTGCTCGCTGCGGCTTTGGATCAGTACGTCGCCCGAGTGCAGCAAGGCGCGGTGCAGCTTTTGCAGGTTCGCCAACTGCTGGCGTTGACGCAGCAGATCGAAGCTACGCTGCACCAGCGTTTCGGTCAGCTGGTTGACAGCTTCAGCCATCCGCAGCTGGGAGAGATCGCCAGCAGGAGTGGGGTCGCCGGAGGCGAGCGCCTGAATGTGATGTCCCAGCTGCGCGTCGACGCCCGCGACATGGTGCAAAAGCCATTGCCCAAGAAAGGTTATAACGTCCAGCATCACGTCGACGGGCTGCTCCCCCGCCACCGCGCGGGCTTCGCCGAGGAACGCCTCGAAACGCGCATGCGCGCGCAAATGCATGTCTCGATGCGCGGGGTCGATCGGGAGACGCCGCATGAGCGCGGCCTCATCGCGGAAGTGTTCACGCGCGTAAACGATCAGTTCCGCCATCAATGCGTCGGCATCGGCCTGCACCATGCCGTGCGCGTGGCCGCGCACGGCAGCGTTGAACGCTTCGAACAGGCGCTGGTGCTGCGCATCGACGAGGCTATCGCCGATCGCGATCGACGGGCCCCACTGCAGATCGGGTAGTTCTTGCACCATGGTCAAAGGCTCTTGAACACTCCTCCGGCGAAGGACGACGTCAACTCTTGCTGCAATATAAACGTTTCTGCTGCCGCCGAGATGTATCCGTACGCGACAGAATGTGCGTACGGCAGCGCCGTCAGAGACCGCTCGGTACCCGATGCGATTGCAAGTCGGCACGCATGCGCGCATCTTCGGCGAGCAAGGACGCACGCTGCGTCGCCTGCATGGGCGCCGCGTCCACGTCCTGGTCCACTTGCGTCAGGTCGGCCAGGGCTGCGTCCCATTGCCCGAGGTGCGAATGCGCGGCGATGGCAATGCGGGCAAACGCGCGGCGCTTGGGCAGTGTGTCCATTGCCGTGAACTGGCTGACGTAACGATCCGTGAAACGCGCGACAACAGCGTCCTGGCCATGGGCCAGCAGGCCTTGCAGGACGCGATGCAGGCTGACCGCGTCGGCGCGCGGTTGCAGCAGCGCGGCAAGACGCTGCGTTGCCGCTGCCGCGTTGCCATGGGCGTATTGCTGCAACGCCTCAAGCGCCTCCATGCGTTCCCGCGCCACGGGGTCAAGCCTTCCCGCCAGCGGCGCACATTGCGCACGCGCCTGCCGGGTCACGTCCTCGGATGGCGCGGACGCGAAAAAGGCGGTATCCAGAGCCACGTGGCAGGCCGCGCGCTGACGCGCCCCCCGGGTGACGGAGCGCAACGGAACCTGGACCACCAGGAGCAGCAGCAACGCGCCAGCGACGGTGAACTGGCGCCCCTGACGCCAGAGCCCGATCAGTAGAAGCGCAAGGGACAACGCCGCCGTGACAAGTCCGAGCCCCGGCAATCCGGCGTGCAAGGCCAGATTGAAATTCAGCGGGTAGCCGAGTAGGGCTCCCGCGGCCATGACCAGTCCCGTCCAGGGGGCGACGAAGGCCTGCGCGGACGCGTGGATGGAGGGCGCCAGGACCGTGACAGCGACCAGGTTGCACAGATAGAGCGTCATGCCGGCAAGCATTCCGCCCACCACGGCGCGCGCGACCGCGCGTCCGACCGTTGCCTGCTTCATCCGGTTTTGATCCTGTGTGTTGTGTGCATGCAGATCAATCCAGCACGGGCAGCGCCGGTTCGTCGGTTTCGAGGCCCGCGACACTTCCACATCCGGGCGTTTCCATCACATCCACCCGTCTGAGTTGGGGCAAGACTTGCGCCGTCGTGCGCAAAATCCAGGTAGCCAGCGATCCGGTGTCGGCCCCGGTCAAGCCATCGATCTCCGGCAAGGAACGATGATCCAACGCCTTGAACACGGGATCGAACAAGGTCCTGACGTCCCCGTAGTCGACAATCCAGCCCTGCACGGCGTCGAGCGGCGCCCGCAACTGGAGTCGCAGATCATAGGTATGGCCATGCAACCGGGACTCCGGGGCCGTTGGCGGCGCATGCGCGAGCCGTACCGCACTGTCGAAGCTGAAGTCTTTCCAGATTCGCCACGCATGTCCATCGAAGTTCGCCCCGGCGGACGCGGTTTCGAACACAGTGACCGAGGCGCATGCGGGCAGCGTGGCGTGCAAGCGCCGCCACAACCAGGCGGCGAGCATCTCGCTGGTCGGATTGTCGAGGCCTTCGAGGTCGTTGAGGCAACAGAAATCAAGCACACCTCGCAACGGCTCCCATGCCGCGTCGATGACGGCGAACTCGGTACCTGCGTGGACCCAGGCGTGGACCACCACTTCGAAACCATGGCCGTGCATCCGTCCGCACTTGTGGCCCGGCGGCACGCGTGGCAGCCAGTGCGCCGCCTGAAATGCGTAGCGCCGCCAGATCTGTGCACGGCCGTCGGCGTCGATGTCCACCCCTTGCGTCGAGGTGCTGCGCAGCGCGACGCGCACGCGACCGGCGACCCCGAGGCGGGTGCCGATCCAGCGTGCCAGCGACAGGTCATCGGGGTTGTCGATCCATTGATTCAGGTACGAGTAGTCCAGCGGCGCGACGGCGTCACGCAAACGCTGACCGAGCATGACCACCTCGCCGCCCGGAAACGTGGCCTCGGCATCCGCGGCGAACACAGAGACCTTGAAACCATGTCCGTGCAAACCGCGCCCGCGCGGTGCCTGCGGCGACGGATCGAAGTGCCGCGCCGCTTCAAATCCGGCCGCTGCCGTGGTCCAGACATCCGCCCGCCTCGCGCCGTCACCGCCTCCAATGTTGCTGTTCCCCGCGCCCGCCATCATGGTTCCGTTGCTTGTTCATGCGTGCGAATTATCGCTTGACACCGAGCCTTCACCGCGAAGGTCACCCGGTTCGGCGTCGAACTTGCGCCCCCGGTTACCGGCGAGCTGTGGATACTTGACTGGATTTGCGGCTACATCTGGTTGTTTCATCGTTACCTTTGGTGTCATCCCGAGTCTCCGTCAGTTCCGTACCATTCAAAATAGGTACAATGGATTCCACTATGCGCAGTTAATCAGTCGTATCAAGACTTGTCCAACGGATGAAGCTCACGTCGTTCTCGGATTTCGGTCTGCGCGCGCTGCTGGTGCTGGGTAGCAGCAGCAGCGCGAGTTGGTCCAGCGCCGAGCTCGCGGCAAAGCTCGAGGTGTCAAGGGATCATCTGGTCAAGGTGCTGCAGCGTCTGGCTGCCGGCGGCTACGTCGCCACCACGCGCGGCGCCGGCGGCGGCGTGGCACTGGCGTGCGCCCCCGACGAAATCCGCCTCGGCGAGGTGCTGGCGTGGCTGGAGCAAGGACAGGTGATCACCGAGTGCTTTCGGGCCGATCAGGGGCATTGCGTGCTCACGCCGCACTGCGCGCTGCGCTCGCGCCTGGAACGGGCGCGGCGGGCGTTCTATGCCGAACTCGACAGCAGCTCCCTCGCCGACTGCCTCACAACGCAGTTGCACGCCTTCGTCGACACGACCCCCGTCTGAGAGCGTGCGCTGCTTCGTGATGCGCGCGGGCCGGCGCAATCGCTGAACAGCCCTTGCTGCTTGGGGCAAAATGGCGTTCCATCAGCTGCCCCATGAGGTGGTCTGCGTCGATCGGAGCGCGTCGCAGCGCACGGCCGTCAATCAGATCCTGGCAGGGCAACGCCGCGGCGCTCGCGCATGGCACGCCCGATGGCGTCAAGCGCGACGTCACCCAGCAGGTGCGCAGCCATCGGCAGCAGTTCCGTTTGCTCGACCGCCATGTGCGCCGCATACGCCGCGCTGAATTCGCGCGCCGCCGCCGGATCCAGTACGCCCGCGTTGCCGCCCTCGACCGCCTGCAGCGCGGCATCCACCTTGGCCCACATGGCCTCGAGGTGGCGGTGCTCGGCACGCAAGCGCTCGGTCAGCTGGCGAATGCACACCGCATCCGATCCCGCCATCGACTCGAGCAGCGCGGGGAACAGGTCCTGCTCCTCGTCGGCGTGATGGTGCACAGCGGCGGTACCGAAATACCGGCGGATCGCTGCAGCGACTTCACGTGCATCAGCATCGGCGCCGACGCGGCCGAGATGCTCAGCCAACCGGATCAGCGTGGCGCATTGCGATTCGATGCGCCCGTGACAGGCGGCAAGCATTTCCAGTGGCACCTCAAAACCGGTTGCCATCGCTGGCGTATGGCTGATCTGCATGCGACCTCCTCGTGCTCCCCCGCAACACGATCTGGTCGCGCGGAGGCAAACAGAGATTAGACGCGCAAAGTGGTATTGTCAATGCAACTTCGACGGTTCGCGTCAACGGAATATGCCGGCGAACGTCTACCCTTATGCACACATCATCGTTGGCGCCTCGGCGCGAACTGCCTACGATAGGGGCAAGGGCATCGGCCCCTCACACTACACTTCTCACTCTCTAGACAGCATCTATCATGACTTTCGTCGTCACCGAAAACTGCATACGCTGCAAATATACTGATTGTGTCGATGTCTGCCCCGTCGACTGTTTTCATGAAGGGCCGAACTTCCTCACCATCGACCCCGACGAATGCATCGATTGCGCGGTCTGCGTGCCTGAATGTCCTGCGGAGGCGATTTTCGCCGAGGAGGACGTCCCGGGCGATCAGCAGGCATTCATTGCCATCAACGCTGAACTGGCGCGCACGTGGCCCGTGCTCAGCAAGCGCAAGGCTGCGTTGCCCGATGCCGAGGATTGGAAAGGCCGCGCCGACAAGCTGCGGCTGCTCGAACGCTGACGCTTCACATTCTTCCAGGAGAGGATTCCATGCCGCAAGACCACAATTCGCAGGGCCCGTCGGGCGCCAACGGCCAACCGGGCAAGGGCGCATGGGCGGCCGCAGGGGCGATCGGTGCTCTGGCCGTGGCTGCGCTGGCCATCGCTGGCTGGCGCGTTCTCGCACCTGCCGCGGCACCGGGGACCCCGGTGCAGCCAGCCATGCCGGCCGCGTTGTCGGCATCCATGGCAGCGTCCCGTCCCAACGGGCAATCGGCGCTTGCCGTGACGAGCCCATCGGCCGCGCCGCAAGCGCCATCCGCCGGTTCGCTGCCGCGTCCGCGCGTCGAACCCGAGCGCGAACCCGAGTCCCGGCGTGAAACCCGGCGCCCGGAGACGCGCGAACGGGTGCGCGAAACACGGCCCGCTGCCATCGCCGCCATACCGGCCGCACCCCCCGCCTGCCCCGACTGTGCCACCGTCGAATCGGTCACGGCCGTACAGCATGAAGGCCAGGCCAACGGCGTTGGTGCCGTAGTTGGAGGCGTGCTCGGCGGCATCCTCGGTAACCAGGTTGGCGGCGGCAACGGTCGCACCGCAATGACCGTCATCGGCGCACTCGGTGGCGGCGTTGCCGGCAACGAAGCGCAGAAGCGCATTGGCGCCACCACGGTCTACCGGGTGGAACTTCGCATGGACGACGGGGTCCGCCGCACCATGACCGTGAACACGCCTCCGCCAACCGGTATCCGCGTGCGCGTAGGGCAGGATGGATCGCTGACGCCACTGCAATAAGTGGCGACGGGGGGCGCGCGGTCAGCCCTCATCTGCGCCCAGGCCCTCGCGCGAAATCGCGAGGCGTCGCATCTTGTCGTAGAGGGTCTTGCGCGGCATTCCCAGCGCAGCGGCGGCGACACTGATCCGACCGCCTGCGCGCCGCAGCGCCTGCAGGATCAACTGGCGCTCGAACGCGCCGACCTGCTGCTCGAACGACAGCGGCGACTGCGACAGCGCTTGCGACTCCTGCGGTGACAACATGCCGAGGACGAAGCGCTCCGCGACATTGCGTAATTCACGCACATTTCCGGGCCAGTCCCGGGTCATGAGGTCCAACGCGAACGCCCCCGGCACGACGGGCGGCGCTTGTCCGGCCGCGCGCGCGGCGTCAAACACAAACGTCTGAAACAACAGGGGGATATCCTCCACCCGTTCGCGCAGGGGAGGAATGTCGATGCCGACGACGGCCAGCCGGTAGTAGAGATCTTCACGAAACCGGCCCTGCGATGCGAGACGGCGCAAATCGACCTTGGTGCCGGCGACCACGCGGCACTGCATCGGACGCGACTGGTTCGAGCCCAGGCGTTCGAAGGTACGCTCCTGCAAGACCCGCAGCAGCTTCGCCTGCAACCCCATCGGCATGGTCTCGATTTCATCCAGGAACAACGTGCCTCCGGCGGCGAACTCGATCTTGCCGATGCGTCGACTGGCCGCTCCTGTGAACGCGCCAGCCTCGTGCCCGAAAATCTCGCTGTCGAACAAGGTCTCCGGCAAACCCGCGCAATTCAATGCGACGAACGCATGGCGGTCACGTGCGCCAAACGCATGCAGGCTTCGCGCCGCCGCTTCCTTGCCAGTGCCGGTTTCGCCATGGATCAGCACACTGGCATCCGCGTCTGCCAGCGAAAGGAGTTTGTGACGCAGCTCACGGATGGCCGGTGAGCGCCCGACAATGCGGGCCTCGATGCGTTGCGGCACGTCGCCCAGGGCGCGCGCGTCGAGGTATGCGCAACGCGTCAGCAGCGACTGGCGGGCGAGTTGCGCGAGTCGTTCGGAGGAAAAAGGCTTTTCCAGGAAATCCGCGGCACCCGCGCGCATGGACTCGACCGCCGTCTGCACATCACCGTGACCGGTGATGACGATCACCGGCAGGGCGGCGTCGATGCGCTTCACCGCCTCCAGCAGCGCAACTCCATGCATCCCTGGCAGTCGGACATCCGTCACGACCACGGCGCGCATGCCGCGCTGCAGATGTTGCAGCGCCTGTTCCGCACTTTCCAGCGCGATCACCTCCAGCCCTGCAATCTGCAAGGCTTGCGCGATGCCCAGTCTGACTTCCGGATCGTCTTCCACGACGATCGCCATGTGTTGCTCATCCATCGGACTTTCCCGGCGCTTGCACGCGTAATCGTACGGTGAATTCGGCACCGCCTTCCGGCGCGTTGCGCGCCTCCAGCGACGCGTCAAAGCCGCGCAGAATCCTTCGCGCGATGCTCAGACCCAACCCCAGACCCAAGCCCTGCCCCTTGGTGGTGAAAAACGGCTCGAACAGATGGGACTGCACCGCATCGGCGATGCCAGGGCCGTTGTCGCGGACACGCAGCGTGGCGCTTGCGCCGCCTGGCGCGTCGGGATCGAGGTCGAGGCCAACCTCGATGCGTTTGTCCGCCGAGCCTTTCAGGGCATCGGCCGCATTGGCCAGCAAGTTCAGCAGCACCTGCTGCAGCCGAACCTCGTCGCACATCAACAGCGGCTCGTCGTCGGGGAGCCGCACCAGCAACGCGATGCGCTCCTTTGCGAGCCGCTGATCGATGATCGAGCGCGCGCCCGCCAACGCATCGGAGGCGCGGCAGGGCTCCCAACTGGGTGGGGTCTTGCGTGCGAATGACTTCAGGTCCACGGTGATACGTGCCATGCGCCCGACCAGCCGCCCGATCGCCTCGAGGTTCTGCCGCACGACATCGGTGCGTCCCTGCTCGAGAAACACGATGGCGTTGTCGGACAAGGTGTGCAGCGCCGTGAGTGGCTGGTTGAGTTCGTGGGCGATACCGGTGGCCATTTCGCCGAGCGCGACCATTTTGCTGGCCTGTGCAAGTTCGTCGAGGGTGCGCGTGAGCGCCTGCTCGACGCGCTCGCGTTCGTCGACTTCCCGCCGCAGCTCGGCGTTGGCCTGGCTGAGTGCTTCGTGGCGCGCACGCGCTGCCAGCCGCTCCGCCTGCGTGCGTCGACGCTGCAGCAGGAACAGACCGAGCGCCTCCAGCAAACCAGCCAGCGCCGCGGCGGCGAGCGCACTTCGACGCGCTGCCTGCCGCGCGGGGCGCATGTCCGAAAGGGACAAAATCTGCCAGTCGGTTCCGGGCACGCCACGGCGTGTGAGCATGTACGTGACGCGATGAAACAAACGCAGGGGATCGGCGCCAACACTGGGTGGCTCGACCAGAGCGAGTCCCGCGGCCCGACCCGCAGCGCGCAGCCCGATGGCTTGCAGGGCCCCGGCGTCGGCATACTGGCGCGTTTGCTGCAAGCGCCTGCGCGTCGCTTCGGACAGCGGCGCAATCGACTTGAAGCGCCACTGTGGCATCGATCCGAGAAACACAATGCCGTTGCGATCGACCACCAGGACCGGATCGTGCGCCCCTTGCCACGGCAGCGCAACCTTGTCGAGGTCGACCTTGGTGGCAACCACTCCGGCGATCCCGCCAGGGCCGCGCACCGGCCATGAAAAATACAGGCCGGGAACGTGACTCGTGGTCCCGATACCGTAAAAACGCCCGGCCAGCCCCGCCATCGCCTCCCGAAAATAAGGGCGGAATGCGAAGTTCATGCCGACGAAGCTGACCTGCTCGTTCCAGTTGCTCGCCGCCAACGTCCGCCCATGAGGGTTCATCACGTAGATCGCTGCGGCGTCCGCCTCGCGATTCGCCGATTGCAAAAAGCGATCGGCCGTGGCCAGCGCAGCGGCGTTACCGGGGTGCAGGGCGGCGTCACGTACCGGTGGGCTCAACGCGATCAGTGCCGGCAGGTAGCCATACCGTTTGAGCTCGCTGACCAGCGCGGCGCTGTGGCTGGTCAACTTGCGCGCGGCCTCGTCACGCAGCGCCAACGCCTCCACCCGCAAGCTCAGGGTGTAGGCGATTGCACCGGCAACGGCAACGCCAATCGCGCAGGCCACGCCGCTGATGCCCATGCGGGCGGACGCCCCCCGGAACACAACGAGGCCCACGGCGACGACCCGACCTCAGACGCCGAGGTAGGCCCGCTGCACCTCGGGATCGTCCAGCAAAGACTGCGCCGGGCCGGCGAGCGCGATTCGCCCGGTTTCGAGCACGTAACCGCGATCGGCGTGCTCCAGCGCGAGGTGGATGTCCTGCTCAACCAGCAGGACGGTGACACCGCTGCGACGGACCTGCACCAGGATGTCCATGAGTTGCTCGACCACGACCGGCGCCAGACCCAGGCTCATTTCATCGACAAGCAGCAATTTCGGCAGCGCCATCAAGGCGCGCGCCATGGCGCACATTTGCTGCTCACCTCCCGACATGCTGCCGGCGATTTGCCGGCGACGCTCCGACATGCGCGGGAACATCGCGTACATCCGCTCGAGGTCGGCCCGAATGCCGGCGCGGTCGCTCCGGCGATTTGCACCCATCAGCAGGTTGTCTTCAACGCTCATGCGGTCGAACAACTGGCGCCCCTCCGGAAGCTGGACCAGACCGGCCTTGAAGGCATCATCAGCCTGGGCGTGGGTGATGTCGACACCATCGAACACGATGCGCCCCCGCACCGTGATCAGGCGTGACAGGCTGCGCAGCAAGGTCGTCTTGCCCGCGCCGTTGCTCCCCACCAGGGCGACAAGCTCGCCGTGCCGAACCTCGAGGTTCACATCCTGCAACACCGGGGCTTCGCCATAGCCGGCGACGAGCCCCTCAACCAGCAGCAGAGGATCGCGTGGCTGTGTCATCACGATTTCCTTTTCCCTAGATACGCCTCGATCACCGCCGGAGACGCAAGCACATCTTGGGGCGAGCCCTCGGCAATGCGCTCGCCGTGGTGCAGCACCAATACGCGGTCACAGAGGCTGCGAATCGCCTTCATGACGTGCTCGATGACCAGGATGCTCAAGCCTTCATCGCGCAGCGAGCGAATGACGTCAATCACCTCGTCGATTTCCACCAGATTCAGCCCTGCCATGACTTCGTCCAGCAGCAGGACCGCAGGATTCATCGCCAGCGCCTTGGCCAGCTCGAGGCGCTTGCGGTCGGGACCGCCGAGGTCGTCGGCACGCTGGTCCACGCGGTGACCGAGGCCCAGGCGCTGCAGGCAGGCGCGCGCGCGCTCACGCGCCGCGGGCAGCTTGCGCAGGCCGCTGCCGCCAAACAACGCCCCGACCGCCACGTTGTCGAGCACCGAGAGTCCGGGGAACGGACGCATGATCTGGAACGTGCGGCCGATCCCCATATGGGCGCGGCGAAACGCCGGCGCACGCACCACCGAAACGTTGCGGTAGAGAATGTCGCCCGTGGTGGGCTGCAGGGTTCCCGAAATCATGCTGATCAGCGTGGTCTTTCCGGCACCGTTCGGGCCGATCAAACCAAGAACCTCGCCACGGCCAAGATGAAAATTCACATCATTCACCGCCGTCAGCCCGGCGAAACGTTTGGTCAGACCGCGGACCTCGAGAACATTCTCGCGCGTTGTGGAAACTGCGTTCTCGTTCACAGCCGGTTCCTCCGGATGTTGTCGCCGAAATAGCCAAGCCCAAGCTTGGGCAACCGGCGCTGCAGGTCGGCAAGACCGCGCGGCATCAGCACCACGGCGAGCACGATCACGACGCCAAAGAACATGGCCGCGACGGTGGTGATCTTTGCTGCCAGCACCTCGGAGACCGCCGACAGCAAAAAGGCGCCGATGACTGGCCCCAGCACGGTCCCTGGCCCGCCAAACACGGCCATGATGATCATTTTCACGTTCAGCCCGATATCGAATGCGCCATTCGGATCGAGAAAGGTGATCCAGTAGGCGTGGATCCCGCCCGCGAGTGCCGCGAACAAGCCTGCAAGCATGAATGCCTGCACTTTGTACAAGGTCGTATGCACGCCCATCACCGCGGCCGCTTCCTCGTTCTCACGAATCGCAATCAGCCCGAAGCCGAAGCGGCTGCGCGAAATCCACCATACCGTCGCGGTCGCGGCCAGCAGCAACGCCAGCGACAGCTCGAAAAACATGACGTTGTTGTTGATCAGCGGCAGCACCAGGCCAATATTCGCACCAGCCAACGGCAGATTGGAGAAAATGGCGCTCATCACTTGCGCCAAGCCCAGGGTGGCAATGGCGAAGTAGTGCCCCTTGAGGCGCAGCACCGGCAGTCCCAGCGCCAGCGCCGCCACCACGGCGAATGCCGCGCCGATGCCCATGCCAGCGGCAAACGGCAGGTGCCACTGCACCATCGCGATGGCCACACCATAGGCGCCCAGACCATAGAACGTGGATTGCCCGAACGAGGCGTATCCGGTGTAGCCGCCGAGGATGTTCCAGCTTTGCGCGAGGACGGCCAGCAACAAGGCGTTGATGCCGAACTGGATGAGGACGTCGCCGCCCCACCAGGGCAGTGCCGCGAGGCCGGCGAGCACCGCCAGGCCAATCGCCACTTGAATGAATTTCATGCGCCCTCCTCAGGCGGTACGGCCAAGCAGGCCGGTTGGGCGGGTGACAAGCACCAGAACCAGGATGCCAAAGCTGACCACATCCACAAAGGTCGGCCCCAGCCAAAGCGACGCGAAGGCTTCGACCAATCCCAGCAGCAACCCGCCGACGATGACGCCCAGCGGCGAATCCAGCCCGCCGATAATGGCGATGGCAAAACACTTCGCGGTCAGGGATCCTCCGATGTACGGATTGAGCTGCGACACCATGCCGTAAAGGCCTCCCGCCACCCCGGCGAGGGCGGCGCCGATGGCGAATGTCAGCGCGTACAGATGGCGCGGCTCGACGCCATACAGCCGCGCCGCAACCAGATTCTGCGCGGTCGCGCGGATCCGGCGTCCGGCGCGCGTGTGGAGGAGAAATGCCCACATCCCCAGCGTCAGCGTCAGCGCAAGGACGAAGACGATCAGGTTCATCACCGGCAGCGTGACCTGCCCGAAACTGACCGAGCGTCCCGCGTACGACGGGTTGATGGCACGGAAATCAGCGGAAAACATGATTTGCGCGAGGTAGGTCAACACCACCTCGAGTCCGAAGGTGATCAAGAGCGTGTTGAACATCGGCCCCCGGATCACCAGATTCAGGATGAAGCGCTGGATGATGTAGCCGAGCACAAACAAGGCCAGAGCGGCGACCGGCAGCGCCAGGAAGGGATCCAGCCCGTAGCGGTTGAACATCACCCAGACCACGTAGCCACCCAGCATGATGAGGGCACCGTGCGCAAGATTGACAATATTCAGCACGCCCCAGACCAGTGACAGGCCGAGCGCCATCAGCGCATACAGCCCGCCCTGCAGGATGCCATTGAGCAGGACTTGCAGGAGAAGTTGCATCGGATTTTTCCGCGAATGTGAAGACTCACTCCCGACCATGAGGTCGGGAGTGTCGATGCAGCGAACGCCGGATACGATCAGCGCTTGTTCCAGGCCGGCATCGGATACACGGCGTGACCAATCATCTTCGTGCCATAGATCGGAACGATCTGACCACCCTGGATCTGGATCACGTTCTGCGGCAGGTTGATCTGGCCCGCGGCGGCGAAGCGAATCGGCCCGTACACGCTTTCGAAGTTGACCTTCGCCAGGGCATCACGCACTTTTTTCGGATCCAGCGAACCAGCCGCCTGAATCGCGTGGACATAGGCCTCGACATCGGCTATGGCACTCGCGGCGTGATAGTCCGGGTCATAGCCGAAACGCGACTTGTAGGCCTGGGCAAACTGCGCGGAGTCTCCGAACCACTGGTCCTTCAGTTTCTGCGCCGGCAGCCACGGGGTCATGCCGAAAGCGGCTTCGGCGTCCTTGCCAAGTGCGTGGCGGAAATCCGCACTCGGCACGCCCACCGTGAACGAGTACATCATCGGTGAGTAGTTCAGGCTTTTGCTTTGACGAATGAAATTCAGGACTTCGGTTTCGTGGCCGGCGACCAGAACGGCCTGGGCGCCATTGGCCTTGAGCTGGGCAATGACCGAACCAAAATCCGAGCTGTTGGAGGCGTACTTCTGCTGCTGCACCAGATCGAAGCCCTCTGCTTTGATCTTCGGGGCGGTACCGGTGGCGACGGATGAGTCGAAGGCATCATCCGCGTACAGCAGCGCGACCTTGGCCGGCTTCGGGCTGAGCTCCTTCATCATGGACAGGGTCGAGCTGAAATAGTCACTCGCCTTCGGCAGGGTTCCGAAGATGTAATGGAAGCCACGGCCGTAGATCTGGTCGGATGCGCCGCCGCCTTGCACCATTGGCACCTGGTACTTCTCGGCAACGGCTGAATCGGCGATCACGAAGCTGCTGTCGAACGGCCCGAGCAGGAAGTTGACCTTGTCCTGGCTGAGCAGTTGCACATACTGGCGAACGGAAAGGTTGATGTCTGACTGGTTGTCAACCATTTTCAGCACCAGCTTTTCCTTCTTGCCGCCAACCATGATGCCGCCCGCGGCATTGATTTTGTCCACTGCGAATTGGTAAGCATCACGGTAGTAGCGGCCAGTATTGGCGACAGGGCCGGTTTCCTGCACCGAGGCGCCGAGCGTGATGTCGGCGCGAGCGGTTGCGGAAAAACCCGCCAACGCCACCGCGGCAGCGAGCAAGTTCAAGGCGTATTTTTTGTTCATGGATTGTCTCCAGGTTGTGAGTAGGCGTGCGGAACCAGCAATCCCCATGCCAGGCGTGGCGTCACCCCGCCACGGCCGGTTTTGAGAGGGAAAGCACCAGGCTCCACGTCGCCTTGATCGGCGGTTTTCCGCCACTCGAGGTGCCAGAGCGGCGGAATCATGCACATTCGTCGTCAAGGCGACAGGCGGGCGGGCGCAGCGTGCAAGTTCCCGCGCCAGCGTAACTCCGCATGTTGACGATGGGAAGCGCCGATCGAACTAAACTCAGGGTCAATACCTGACGTTCGATCCGACAACATGGACCCGGCCCCCACCGCCACACTGCCTCGCGATTTGCCGCAATCACCTTGCATCGGCCTGTGCTCGGCCGGATTCGACGCGGTGTGCCGCGGCTGCGGTCGTACAACAGCCGAAATCGCGGACTGGCTGTTCATGGACGACCATCAGCGGCATCACGTCTGGCGACGCGTCATCGCTGCCGGCTGGCGCCCCCGGCAGCGCTGACGGGAAACCGACACCGACGCCCTACCGTCGCAGCAGAAATCGCGCGAAGGCCGCCGAAGTCCACAACCGCGCCAGCCCGGTCAGATGCCACCAGAGGTAGCGCAGCTGACGATGGCTCGCTTGCTGCTTGTCGTGCACGACGCGCGCTTGCGCCACCCGATGAATCCTCCATCCGGCAAGCTGCAGACGCAAGCCGAAGTCGACATCCTCGCAATACAAACGGTAGCGGGCGTCGAAACCTCCCACGTCCCGGAACGCCTTCGCACGCACCAGCACAAACGCCCCGACCAGCCATTGAGGCTGTTGTGGCGGCGCCCAGCCGGGTAGACGTCTGCGCAACAACTCCAGCGGCGTGACAAGGGCACGCGCCGGCGCCGGCGCGCGCGTGCCAGGGTCCAGCAGCACGGGGGCGACTGCGCCAAGCCCGGAATCGGTCGCGGCGGCGTCGAGCAGCGGTGGGAACGGGTTACCGCAGCTGAATTCCAGATCAGGGTTGAGTACCGCGAACCAGTGGGTGGTGCAGTGGGAAAACGCGAGATTATGGTTCGCAGCGAACCCAAGAGGCCGCGTGTTGTGCAGTTGGACGACGTCAAATCGCGCGCCGGGCGGGACCGCCACATCGGCGGCAGGCAGGTTGTGCACCACGACCACGCGCACGACACCGGGATGATCCAGCACCGCCAGCTGACGCAGCAATTCCGTCACGAGGACGCCGTGACCGTGAGATGCCACCGAGACGGTGATGGTCGCCACCCGCCCGGCTTCACCGTTGACCGGCGCCACTCAACGACCCGCCAGCATGTCCCGGTCGCGCTCCTGGACATAGCGGGCCACCGTCTGCTGCAGCATCGGCGAAACCTGCGCGAATTCCACCCCGATGGGAAGCAGCAACGTGCCGTCGGACATGCGAACCGGCTCCTCGATGTGCTGGACCCGCGCCTGGGAGGTCAAGGCCGTCCCCTTGAGCGCGAAACGCACCTCGGCCAGATGCTCGCCATCCCGCAGCGGGAACCCCCCAAGGACGGGGCTGGCAACCATGCGCATACCGCCGGTGCTGAGATCGTGGCAGCGCCCCTCGATGCTGACGCCGCCCAGACGCACCAGTGTGACGGTGCCGACGTCGCCGGCCGCGACCGGAACCCGGTAGTGCTGACGGCGCTGAAGGAAATACACATGGTCGGGAAAACGTGCGCGCAGTGCCTCGCCACCCCGCCACGTGGCCGCCTCGACGCCCTCGATCTGGAATCCGACGTAAACCCCACCGTAGCGTGTCAGTCCCATGAGCGGCTGCATCGCCGCGATCCGCTCCGCCGTCGATGCCGGAACGGGCACGTCCAGCATGATCCAGTTGTCGGCTTCTTCCACCGCCAGCAAAATGCTGGCGAAATCGATCGCCTCACCGTCGGGCAGCATGGTGACGCGCTCGTGTTGCTCACAGATTTCACGAAGGACGCTGGCCGCGCGCCTGCGCGTGGTGAGTCGATGCTCTGCGGTAAAGAGCTTGTCTGCGATGTCTTTCATCGAAAGCCGTCCGTGAAAAGGCGCATGGAGTGGAAGCGGATCATGCCCCAATCTTAATCAGGAGCGCGTGGCGGCTCGCGACGCACCCGCTCCACCAGCCATGTGAGCAACGGCCCGCCCGCCGAGTCGGGCGCTCGCGCACCAGCAGCGGCGGCCTCATGGACCTGCGCATGCCAGCGCGCGACGTCGCCGTCATGCAGACCCTGCGCCTCGAGGAACAGGGTCAGCGGGCAGGCCTCGATGACGTTGAGGTCGTGCCCGTCGTCGCGCGCGTGCAGGTATCTCCAGTGAAACGCCAAGGCACCGAGCCAGGTCTTCAATTGCGCAGCCTCGAGGTCGAGCTTGAACCCGGCATACCACGATGCCACGCTCTCCAGCGGCATCGGCCGCGCCAGCGCGTAGCCCTGGCCGTAGCGCGCGCCCAGTACGGCCGCCGCCTCGATCATTCCGCCGTCCTCGAGTCCCTCGACGATCACCGCGCGATCGAAGTCGTGACCGATCTGGATCAAGGTGGCGATCAGGCTGAGCGTCTCGACAGGGGTGGAACGGATTTGCCGCAGCAGGTCCTGATCGATTTTCACGGTATTGAACGGCAGCGCGGACAACCGGCGCAGACTGCTGTAGCCAGAGCCGAGATCGTCCATTGCCAGCCGCACGCCCAAACCCATCAACCGGGCGATGGCAGCCTCCTGCGCGGGCGCGTCGACCACCTGCGTCTCCAGCAGTTCCAATGACAGGCGCGACGGTCCGACACCATGACGCACCAATGCTTGTTCGACCCAATCCGTGCAGTCAGGGTCAAGAAGCGTGGCCGGTGGCAGGTTGAGCGACACACCGACGCACAGACCCTGCGAATCCAGGATGACCAGTGCGCGAAGCGCCTGGTCCAGGCCGATGCGAAACACACTGTCCATTTCCTGGTCGCCAAGCAGGGGCAGAAAGGCACCAGGGCTCACCACCTTGCCATCATCGAGACGCAGGCGCGCCAACGCTTCGAGTTTGTCGAGCCTGCCGGTGCGCAGGTCGACGACTGGCTGCAAATACATGGTCAACCCGCCCGAAAACAGCCGCTGGCGGTAGGTCTGCGCCAGTGCATGCGGCAGCACGGTGGCGCTCCGGGGTGTGGTGCATCGCCGCCACAACTCCTCCCATCGCCGCCTCACGCCCTGGGCAAACTGCTGGGCCCAGATCGACTCGAACTGATGCGGATACGCGCCATGAAAGGTCAGCACCGCCACCGCGTGCCCTTCCTGGTTGAGAATCGGCACCGCCAGCGCCGAACGCAGGCCCAGCGGCGCAACCCGCGCATGCCACGATTCGTAACGCTCGTCACTGACGTACGCGGAACTGGTCTGCGGCTGCAGGGTGCGCCACGCGGACGCGCTCACGGTGTGTCCCCGCGCAGACGCCGGATCGATGAGCGGCTGTGCTCCCGGCTCTTGCAACAGGGCCATCACCTCCTGGGCGCAAGGTCCCCCACCATGGACGACGACAAGAGCGCCGCCCGGGTCGAGACGCAGGAGCAATGCGGTACGCACCCCGGGAAGCAGCCCGAGTGCCGCCATCTCGGTCGTCGCCACGTCGGCCCAGAGTGCCCCGTGCGCCGGCATCGGCCGGTTGAGCACGGCGTGATAGGTCCGAAGGGTGGCGTCACGCGCGAGGAGTTGGGCCTCGATATCGTCCTGCATTCTGCGGTCGGCCTTGACCAGGAGGCGATAGCGGCTGCGCGCGGTCAGTGTTGCGCGGTTGAGATGCGCGGTCAGCAACTCGCGAAACATGGCAACCGAGCGCACGAAGTGTGCAGACTCCAGACCCACGAGCGCGTGCACCTCGCCGAGGTGGCGCGCACGCGCCCTCACCGCCTCGCGCGTGGTGTCAGGTGCAAACAGAAACGCGAACTGGGAGACCTGGCTCGCCAGCAGGGACTTGAACTCGTCGTCACGCAGGCTTGCAACGATACGGTCGATGCCCGCATCGCGACACAGTGACGCAGCGAACTCGGCAACAAACAGTGCCGCGGCTTCCTGGAACAAGCCCTGCCACTGGGCGAACAAGGCGCGCGCCGCGACGCCGTAGGCATCGAAGGCCGACTCGGCCTCCGGAAGCTCGATACCGGATCCCGCCAGCCGCCACCAATAAGAGCGCGTCTGCTTTTGCGCCTTGGCCTGATACATCGCGGCATCGGCCTGCCGCAGCAACGCGTCGACAGTCTCACCATCAGCCGGGTACAAGGCCAGACCCATGCTCATCCCGACCTCGACCATATGCCCCGGGCCGACCTCGACGGGCGACTCCACCGCCCCGTGCAGGCGGGCCAGGGCCACGCTCAAATGCTGCATCGCAGTGGACGCATCGAGGCCGTCGAACACGACCACGAATTCATCCCCTCCCGAACGCGCCAGAAAATCCGACGCCGACAAACGTGCCAGCAAACGCCGCGACTGCTCCTGCAGAAGAACATCGCCTGCCTCGTGTCCCCAGACATCATTGACCGGCTTGAAGTCGTCCAGATCCAGCGATCCGATGGCAATGACACCGCCCTCTCGCTGGGCGCGTGCCAGCGTGCGTCCGAGGTGCTCCTCAAACGCAAAATGATTGGGCAGGCCGGTCAGCGCATCGCGGCGCGCCCGCTGTGCCTCCTCCTGCTGGAGTTCACGCAAATGCTGGCGCGCATCCAGCAGGTCCAGCCCTCGCGTGAGATCCTGCGCCAGCTCGCCCAGCAAAGCCTGCAATTGCCCATCAAACACGCCCCCGGCAGCATGCAGGACGATCAACACGGCCCAGATCACACCGCCGCGCTGCACCGGGAGCGCTGCCGAGGATTGCATGCCCCATTGACGCGCGCGCTCCGCCCAGGGCTCGAGCAACGGTGACCCGGCATAGCACGCATTGAAAATCGGATGCCCATCGCGCCAGACGCACCCGGCCGGACCCTGTCCCTCGGGAACGCCAGGGTCGGTACGGATATCGATGCCATCGAGATAGCCTGTGACCCCAGCCGCAGCCGGCCAGACAAAACGCCCCGTCGCATCCGGGCGCCCAATGAATGCAAGACGCAGCCCTGCGCGCTCCACCAGGATGTCGCACAGCCGCTGCAGCAATTGCGTCTCATCCTGGGCCGATACGCCTTCGTGCCCGAACGCGGCACGGGCCGCGTTGAAACCGACCAGGCGACGCTGCTGCGCGAGACTTGCGTCGCGCTGTCTGAGAAGACGCGCCATCCCGGCGCCCGCAAGCCCGAGCAGCGCAAGCATGCCGAATTCCAGCGCCCAGCGCCGAAGCGCCAGGCGCCAGAAATCATTGGGCATGCTCGCCTCCGGCCACGTTGCCGTGATCGCGAGGGGATAACCCGGCACCGGCACCTCGACGCGCGCCACCGCGACGGTTGACGCGGGCCCACCTGGCACCACCGAGCGCGCCCTCGACGGTACTGGCACGTGGTGCAGGTCGCGCAGGCTGAGCCTCACCGCCGGCATGGCCGTCCCGGTGCCCCGCATCAGGCGGGCGACGGGCTCGGGCGTGCCGACGAAAAACAGCGTCTTGCCACTCGCATCACGCACCCGCAGCCGCAAGGCAATCACCTCGGCCCCGATGCCGGAGGCAAACCAC
The DNA here is from genome assembly GCA_027311065.1 of Thiomonas sp. GTDB lineage: Bacteria > Pseudomonadota > Gammaproteobacteria > Burkholderiales > Burkholderiaceae_C > Thiomonas_A. The sequence continues at coordinate 84,681 of DAICZP010000117.1, forward strand.
ACCGGCCCCAGAAACGCGTCCGGGTTCGAGGGCAAGGATGCAAAATCCGCAGGCGAGACGATGGTACGGTGAGACTGCGGGTCGGTCGACCACACGACCCGCGTGCCGTCCGCGCTCTGGATGTTGAACGCGAACAGGCCATGGCGCCCGGCAACGAAGCCCCGCAACAGTGCTGCGACCCGGGCATCGGGCACGCCCGGGCTGGCGTCCGGTCGGTCGACGGCTGCAGCGGCAAATTCCAGGGCGCTGAACATGGTGTCCAGGCGTGCTGCCACTTCGTTCGCCTGTCCGGCGGCAGCGCGCTGCACGTCCTCGCGAACGCCGGCGCGCGCCCGACTCCAGGTCGTGCCTTCAGTCCACGCGACCCATGCCAACGTCAGCACCAAGGGCACCGCAAGAAGAAAGCGCTGCCGCGCGGCGGAACTGGGAGGGACGGGAGGTGAGTTGCGCATCTAACCGGTATTGCACCCTTCGAAGGGCGCCGGGTCAAGCGCGTTTTGTGATCTTTTCGCCGCACCGGCGCGGGGATCGCGTCAGGGTGGGGGAACCCTGTTCACATGGGCGACTTCGTTCCCCCGGGCACCTTCTCAGACACGCCCCGCCTGCGCGAGGAGCTGCCATTCGGCATCGTCGTAGAGCCGGGATCGCGTCAGGAAACGAAGGCCCATGGGGCCTTCGATCGAGAACATGCCACCCCGCCCCGGGACGACATCGATGATCAGCTGTGTGTGCTTCCAGTACTCGAACTGCGATTCGCTGATGTAGAACGGCATGCCTCCGATGTGCCCGAGCAGGTGGTCGGCGTCGCCGAGCATGAATTCACCAGCCTCGTAGCACATCGGGGCGCTGCCGTCGCAGCAGCCGCCCGACTGATAGAACATCAACGCGCCATAGGCCCCTTTGAGGCGCTCGATCAGATCGAGCGCCGCCGGGGTGGCGACGACTTGCTCCACGGGAACGGGCGTCGTCATGGCAGGTCAGAAGAAACCAAGCTTGTTTTCGCTATAGCTGACCAACAGGTTCTTCGTCTGCTGGTAGTGGTCAAGCATCATCTTGTGGGTTTCGCGACCGATGCCGGACTGTTTGTAGCCACCAAACGCCGCATGCGCCGGATAGGCGTGGTAGCAATTGGTCCAGACGCGACCGGCCTGAATGCCACGACCCATGCGGAACGCCGTGTTCATGTCGCGGGTCCACACCCCTGAGCCGAGGCCGTACAGGGTGTCATTGGCGATATCCAGCGCTTCTGCCTCGTCCTTGAAGGTCGTGACCGAGACCACCGGTCCAAAGATTTCCTCCTGGAAAATACGCATCTTGTTGTGACCCAGGAACACCGTCGGCTGGACGTAGTACCCGCCCTTGAGGTCGCCATCGAACTCGGCCCGGGCGCCACCAGCGAGGACTTTCGCGCCTTCCTGGCGACCGATATCCATATAGGACATGATCTTCTCGAGCTGCTCATTGCTGGCCTGGGCGCCGAGCATGGTCTGCGGATCGAGTGGGTTGCCCTGCTTGATCGCAGCCACGCGCTTGAGCACGCGCTCCATGAACTTGTCGTAGATCGATTCCTGGATCAGCGCGCGCGACGGGCAGGTACAGACTTCGCCCTGGTTCAGCGCGAACATGACGAAACCTTCGACCGCCTTGTCGAGGAAGCCATCGTCGCGTGCCATGACGTCTTCGAAGAAGACGTTCGGGGATTTGCCGCCAAGTTCCAGAGTCACGGGAATGATGTTCTGGCTGGCGTATTGCATGATCAGGCGCCCGGTCGTCGTTTCCCCCGTGAAGGCGATCTTCGCGATGCGCTTGCTGGTGGCGAGGGGCTTGCCGGCTTCGAGGCCGAAACCGTTGACCACGTTGAGTACGCCGGGGGGCAGCAGGTCCTGGATGAGTTCCATCAGCACCAGGATGCTCACCGGGGTCTGCTCGGCCGGCTTCAGCACGATGCAGTTGCCAGCGGCCAGGGCCGGCGCAACCTTCCACGTCGCCATCAGGATCGGGAAGTTCCAGGGAATGATCTGACCGACGACGCCCAGGGGTTCGTGGAAGTGATATGCGTAGGTCTCGTGATCAATCTCGGCAACCGTGCCTTCCTGGGCGCGGATGCAGCCCGCGAAGTAGCGGAAGTGATCGATGGCGAGCGGAATGTCGGCGGCCATCGTCTCGCGGATCGGCTTGCCGTTGTCCCAGGTCTCGGCCGCGGCGATCATGGCGAGATTTGCTTCCATGCGGTCCGCGATGCGATTGAGAATCCCTGCGCGCTCCGCCGGCGACGTACGGCCCCATGCCCCCTTGGCGGCGTGCGCGGCGTCCAGCGCGAGTTCAATATCGTCGGCGTTGGAGCGCGGAACCTCGCAGAAGACCTGCCCGGTGACGGGGGTCACGTTCTCGAAATACTGCCCACTCGCCGGCTCCACCCACTTGCCGCCAATGAAATTTGCATAACGCTTTTTAAAAGCCACAGGGGTGCCAAATTTTCCCGGTTCAAGCATGTCCACTTGCGTCTCCTGTTTTCGAGGTATGAGATTGCACAATCAAGATTGAGCTGCCTGGGCAGTCCCCAACCATGTATCAGGAACCGTGCCAGCCAATGCATGGGTTGATGCATTGATTTTTTATGTTATTTTTCAACGCCCTGAAGCGACACTAGGGGTTTCACCCGAGACCCTGCACCCCACTGGGCGAGGCCGGGTGCGACAAAAAAATTGTCGCATTGCGCGACAGTCGACATCTGCCGCGCATGGTGCGACACTGCGCTGTCTCGATCCGAGACCATCGATTGGCTGCAGGATTTCCACCGCGAAGCCAACGGGAGACATCATGGCTTCTTTGAAACAACCGGAACTCGGCAGCTCCCCGGAGCAGCTCCAGCGTGCGCGCGCGCTTTTCTTCGATCAGGGGGCCGATCCGAGCACGCTCGTACCCGAGCCGATTGCGCGCAGCTGGCGCCGGTGCCTTTCGGTACCGATGCGCAGTACGGTGTCGGCGGAGCCATTGGAGCATCACGCCTTGTTTTCGCGCCGCGATGCCCAGGGCCGTCTGCGCCACCACGCATTGCCCGAACTGGAGGCATTGGCGGAGGCCCTGGTGCCATCCAAGGTCATTGTCCTGCTCGCCGACCCCGAAGGCATGATTCTCGATGCTGCCGGATCGGATGCCTTCATGACCAAAGCGCAGCGCGTTGCGCTGATGCCCGGTGTCGACTGGTCGGAAGGACAACGCGGAACCAACGCCATCGGCACCGCACTGACGGACGGCGTGCCGGTCAGCGTCGTCGGGCCGCAGCATTACATGGAACAAAACGCCGCCTTGGGGTGCACCGCAACACCCCTGCTGGCACCGGACGGCACGGTGATGGGGGTGCTCGACGTGTCGGGCGATCCGCGCTGCATCCAGGCACAGACCGTCGGGCTGGTGCGCATGGCCGGCCAGATGATTGAACATCGTCTCGCGCTCGACTTGCACATTGCCGGGACCGAAGTGCTGCGCTTCGCGAACGACCCTGCGTTGATCGGCTCCCATCGCGAAGCCCTGCTCTGGATCCGCAACGGCATTCTGGTGGGGGCCAACCGCGCGGCGATGCGCATTCTCGGCATGAATCTCGAGCAGCTGCGCGACCGCTACGTCGACGATCTGTTCTGCGCACTCCCGGCACGACAGCTTGAACACGCGTCACTCGCGTTGCAGCCACACCTGATCCAGCCCGGCCGATTCGCGACATGGACCGCGACCTGGGTTGAGACGCCTACGCACGTCAAACATCGGATCGCGTCAGTCGCGCCCGTGGACGACGTCCCGGCCAAGCACACCGAAGCTGCGACAACAGCAGACGTCGTCGGGCCTGACGCGCCCCGCGTACGGCGCGGACCAGACGGCATCGCCATCGTCGGCGACGCCGAGCGCGAGCGCCAGCTTACGCGCGCGGTGCGGATCATCGATGCGAATATCCCCGTGCTCATTACCGGTGAATCGGGCGTGGGCAAGGAAGTCTTTGCACGTCAACTCCATCGCGCCAGCACGCGGCGCGATGGTCCGTTCGTCGCCATCAATTGCGCGGCCGTACCCGAGGGGCTGATCGAGACCGAGCTGTTCGGCTACGAGGAAGGCGCCTTCACCGGCGCCAGGCGTCGCGGCCAGGCTGGACTGGTCCGTGAAGCGCAAGGCGGCATTCTTTTCCTCGACGAAATCGGTGACATGCCGCTGATGCTGCAGGCGCGCCTGCTGCGTGTGCTGCAGGACCACGAAGTCAAGCCGCTAGGGGGCGGCCGAGCCCAGTCGGTGGACTTTGCGCTGGTATGTGCCACACATCGGTGCCTCCCGGACATGGCCGCCAGCGGCGCCTTCCGCGCCGATCTCTACTACCGGCTTCAGCATTTCACCGTCAAGCTTCCCGCGCTTCGCGAGCTGGATGACCGGCGTGCACGCATCGATGAGCTCCTGCGTGCCATGCTGCTGCAGCAGGGTCTGGGGCTGAGTCCGTCCGCGCGTCAGGTCATGCTTTCCTACCCCTGGCCTGGAAACTGGCGTCAGCTTGCGGCGGTCTGCCAGACGCTTGTCGCCCTCGTCGAACCGCAGGGTTGCATCGAGCTCAGCGACCTTCCCGAGGACATTCGCCGTAGCTGGCGTCCACAAGATGCAGCGCCGCGGCCCCAGCACGCCCGTGACACCGCACCCGATCTGCGCAGCATGACCGACGCCGCGATTGAAGCAGCGCTGCGCGCGTGCGACGGGAATGTCAGCCATGCGGCGCGGCTGCTGGGCGTGCACCGGAGCACCCTTTATCGCCACCAAATCCCGCTGGACAAACGCCGCGACGACGCCAGCCGCGGTTGATGGCGGCCGGCTTTGACATCGCTGTTACCGACGTTTCCAGATACTGACTTCCGAGATGGTGTGCTGATGCTTGCGCCGGGTCTCGCGTATGACGAACGGCACGTCGCGCGGCGTGCCGACGAGGTCGAAATGCGGTGACAGCATCGCCTTCAGTCCGTCGAGGGTGGTGACGTTCTCGCCGTCGCGCTTGAAACCGCCGATCCACTCCTCGCGCTTCGTATGGTCCTCGAGCCATGTGTAGGGTGAAGCCAGCAGCAGCAGCCCACCCGGGTTCAAGCGGGCGTGAACGTCCCGCAGGAAAAGCGCCGGACTGTAGAGTCGGTCGATCAGATTGGCGGCGAGAATGAGGTCGTAGCCGCTGAGCGCGCTTTTGAGATTGCACGCGTCGCCCTGCAGGAACGCAACGCGTGATGCGGTGTGCGCGAGGCCGAATTGCTCCAATGTTCGCTCGTGGTACGACACCAGATCGCCCTCGTCCACCACCGCATAGCGCACCCGCCCCTGCTCGGCCATCTGCGTGCCGACACCGACGAAGCGCGCGGAAAAATCCACACCCGTGACGTGTTCGAACCGACGCGCCAATTCGAACGTCGCACGTCCGGTTGCGCACCCGAGATCAAGGGCGCGACGCGCCGGTGCGTCACCCAGGGCTTCGAGCGCGAGGCGCGCCAGCGCTGCCGGGAAGTTCGGCACACCAAAACACGGGTCACCATAGTGGAACTCGCAATAATCGGCCACCAGGCGATCGGTCTCGTAATGCGAATCGGGTGGCTGCACCGCGGGGGCCCCCACGACGTAACGGAATCCGGCATGCTGGAAAAAATGGCGGCGGAACGCGTAGCGCGACCATGGCAGCGCCTCGTTGCCACACGAAATCCACGACCCGCCCTTGATGACGGCATGGAGCCCGTCAAACGTCGGCGTCGTGAAATCATCGTAGATCGGGTGAACCTTGAATCCAGGGAAAGGATAGGTTGGCGTGTCGGTCCACTGCCAGACATTGCCCACCACGTCGTACAGCGGTCCGTGCGCGAAACGATTCACCGGACACGACGACGCCCAGTGTTGAAGCTCCAGGTTGGCCTGCAGCGGAGGCGACTGCGGCAGGTCGGGCACTCCGGCGTACACACGCATGGCCTGCCACTCGTCCTCGGTGGGGAGGCGGACCGGCTGTCCCGTCTCGCGCGCCATCCAGGCGCAAAACGCCCACGCCTCGTGGAAGTTCGTCTCCACCGGCCAGTCCCAGCGCATCGGCACCTCCTCGGCGAGCAGGCGCAGGCGCCACCCGCCGTCTTCCGGCACCCAGAACGTCGGGTGGCGCACCCGCGCGAAACGCTTCCAGGCACGGCCCTCGTCGCTCCACAGTGCATCGTCGTCGTAGCCGCCGGCATCGACGAACGCGAGGAACTCGGCGTTGCTGACCAGGCAGCGCGCAGCCTTGAACGCGGTTACCTCGGCTCGGTGGTCGCCGAACTCGTTGTCCCAGCCATACACCAGTGGATCAGCACGCTCCCGACCCAGGCGCAGTGCGCATGCGGGAATGTCGACCAGACCGTTTGCAGGTGCCGCGCCGCTGTGCTCACATGGGCGCCACGCCGCGTTCGGACGCACGTAGCGCAGCTGATGCTGGCGGATCAGTACCGATGAGGTCTCCAGGTGAATGCGCTCGTGCTCGATCCCCATCAGGATGACCCACCAAGGACTGTCCCAGCCCACGGCAACCGGCTCCGGAAGTCGCTCGATCACCCCGTCCACCAACGCGCGCACCCGCTCGCGGTAGGTGCGCACCTCGGCGACCGTCGGCCAGGCGTAATGGGCCTCGTCGAGGTCGTCCCAGCTCATTTCGTCGACACCGACGGCGCACAGCGACTCCAGCCGCGGATCCAGGCGCGCATCGACCATGCCGGCGAGAACCAACTTGTTGACAAAAAACGTCGCCGTATGCCCGAAATAAAAAATCAAGGGATGACGCAAGCTGATCGGTTTGACGAAATAGGCTTCTTCGTCGGCCAATACGTCGAATAATCGTGTGTAGAGCGCGAACGTCGCGTGAAAGGACGCACGAATCGCGCGACGGAGCAAAACCGGATCCTGGTTCGTCAACAGCGTGGAGCCGAGATCGCCAATGTGACCGGGGTGGCGCGAATGCTCTGGAGGGGCTTGCCTATCTTCAAGAATCTGCATCTGTTCCATTGTTGTTTTCTCGCACAAGCATTGGTGAACGGTCTAAAGCTCTGGATCATTATCGATTTTCGGGCGAGAGTCTGCAGTCAGCGAATGCTTTTTTTCATGCCCACAGTGCCATGACGACCTTTGCCACGCCAGCCGAGACATCCTCGAGCTGGCCCTCACACCTCGATCTGCACGCGATGCGCCGGGGCGCACGCACCACGACACTCGCGCGCCACCATGGCGCCTTGCGCGTGCTTGCCCCTTTGTACCCTGAAGACGATGCCATTTGCCACCATGTCCTCGTGCACCCCCCCGGTGGCCTGGTGGCCGGCGACACCATCGACATCAGCCTGCGCATCGACGAAGGCGCGCATGCGCTCGTGACCACCCCGGGGGCGACGCGCTTTTATCGCAGCGAGGGGGCAACGGCTGCGCAGTCCGTCAAGGCCGTGCTTGGCGACGGTGCGCGTCTGGAGTGGTTACCGCTGGAAGCCATCGCTTTCGCCGGTTGCATCGCCAGCAATCGCGCGGAGTTTTTTCTGGCACCGAACGCCGAAGTGATGGGCTGGGACCTGCTCGCGCTGGGGCTGCCCGCGGCCGGCCGCGCATTTGACGCGGGAAGCATCATGCAACACCTTGAAATTCCCGGGGTCTGGCTGGAGCACGGATACGTGGGTGGCACCGATGCCACATTGCTCGACGCCCCAGGCGGCCTCGCGGGCCATCGCGCGCTCGGCACGATGTGGTTTGCCGCAGGCAGGGCGCTGGAATCCGCACGCGCCCAAGCAATGCTCGACGCCGCCCGCGAAACCCTCGGCGGCGAGCCCGGTACCGCGCAGATCGGCGTCACGCTGGCGCACCCGCAGGTCATGGTCGTACGCGCGCTCGATGCGCGCATCGAACCGATCCAGGATGCCTTCCGCCGGGTCTGGCACGCATGGCGCCCCCTGGCTTGGGGGCTGAAGCCATGCGAACCGCGCGTTTGGCGCACCTGAACCCCGTCCAGAGCCCTGGTCAGACAGCGATCAGGTCACGCACACCATGGGCGTCCATCTCTTCGCCGCGTCCGGCACTGATGACCTCGCCGCGCGCCATGACGGTATAGCGGTCGGCCAGGGCGCGAGCAAAGTCGTAGTACTGCTCGACCAGGAGTATGGCCATGTCGCCGCGGGCGGCCAGGGTGCGGATCACGCGTTCGATGTCCTTGATGATCGACGGTTGGATACCCTCGGTCGGCTCGTCAAGCACCAGCAATCTCGGTTTCATCGCCAAAGCGCGGGCAATCGCCAGCTGCTGCTGCTGGCCGCCCGAGAGATCGCCGCCGCGACGGTGCATCATTTGCGACAGCACCGGGAACAAGCTGAACAACTCAGGGGGAATCGGTGCCCGGGCCGGCCCGGCGGCCATTCCCATGCGGAGATTCTCCTCAACCGTCAGGCGCGCGAAGATCTCACGCCCCTGCGGGACATAGCCGATGCCAAGACGCGCGCGCTCCTCCGGGCGCAGCCGATCGATGCGCTGGCCGCCAAGACGGATTTCCCCCTCACGGATCGGAACCAACCCCATCAGCGCCCTGAGGAGTGTGGTCTTACCGACGCCATTGCGACCCAACAAGGTATGAACCTCCCCCGCCGCAACGCGCAAGCCGACGCCGCGAAGAATGTGGCTGCCGCCATAGTATTGGTGAATGGTGTCGATCTCGAGCATCGCTGTCAGCGTCCCAGGTAAACCTCGATCACGCGCGGATCCGCCTGCACCTGCTGAAGGCTTCCCTCGGCCAGCACGCATCCCTCGTGCAACACCGTCACCCGGTCAGCGATGCGCCGCACGAACTCCATGTCATGCTCGACGACCACGAGCGTGTGCCGCCCCGCCAGCGACTTGAACAACTCGGCTGTCCGCTCGGTTTCCGCGTCTGTCATGCCTGCCACTGGTTCATCGAGCAGCAACAGCGTGGGCTCGAGCATCAACAACATGCCGATCTCGAGCCATTGCTTCTGGCCATGCGAAAGATCGCCGGCGCGACGCGTCAGATGTTGCTGCAACTCGACCATCTCCAGGACTTCCTCCAGACGCGCACGCTGCGATGCATCCAGCCGGAACCGCAGGCTGCGACGCGCGCGCTTGTCGACCTTGAGCGCAAGTTCAAGGTTATCCTGCACGCTGAATTCCTCGAACACCGTCGGCTTCTGGAATTTTCTCCCGATCCCTGCTGCCACCACCTGATGCTCACGCAGCCGCAGCAGGTCGATGGTCTGTCCGAACCACGCGCTTCCACTGTCCGGGCGGGTCTTGCCGGTGATGACATCCATCATCGTGGTCTTGCCGGCACCGTTGGGGCCGATGATGCAGCGCAACTCGCCAATATCCACCGAGAGGGTGAGCTTGTTGAGCGCGCGAAAGCCATCGAAGCTGACACTGATGTCGTCGAGATACAAGGCGACGCCATGACTTCCGTCCAGGCCCTTGCCCCGCATATGGCCCCAGCCGGCTTCACCGCCATCGACGAAGACGACGTTGCGCCAATCGATGTCAGACATCACGCTTCCTCCACGCGCCAAGCAAACCCACGACCCCGCGCGGCGCCCATAATGTGACCGCAATGAACAGGGCACCCAGCAGGTACAGCCACGCCTGCGGAAGCGCAACCGTGAGCCAGCTTTTCGCACCATTCACCAGGACGGCGCCGATGATGGGCCCGATCAGGGTGCCACGCCCACCGATGGCGGTCCAGATGGCAATTTCGATCGAATTCGCAGTCGACATTTCGCTCGGGTTGATGATGCCGACCTGCGGCGCATACAGCGCACCCGCGAGCCCGCACATCATGGCCGAGACCGTCCATGCCCCCAACTTGAACCACAAGGGGTTATATCCGCAGAACATCACCCGGCTTTCTGCATCGCGGATTGCACCCAGCACGCGCCCGAAACGACTTTGCACCAGCCAGCGGGCGAACAGGAAGCACGCAGCAAGTGCCACCGCGCTGGCGACGAACAACGACACCGTCATGGCGTTGGTTCCGACGGGAAAGCCCAACAGCCACTTGTAGCCGGTCAACCCGTTATTGCCCCCGAACCCGGTTTCGTTGCGAAAGAACAAAAGCATGGCTGCGTAAGTCATCGCCTGCGTGATGATGGAGAAATACACCCCCTTGATGCGAGACCGGAACGCGAAAAACCCGAACACGAAAGCAAGCAGGCCCGGTACGGCGAGCGCCAGAAACAGGGCATAGGCGAAATGCCCGGTTCCTGCCCAGTACCAGGGAAAACGGGTCCACTGCATGTACTGCATGAAATCAGGCAAGGTGCCACCCGCCGCGGTCGCGGCGCGATCGAGGTACATGCCCATGGCGTAACCGCCAAGCGCAAAGAACAGTCCGTGCCCGAGCGAGAGGATGCCCGCATAGCCCCAGACCAGATCCATGGCCAGGGCAACGATCGCGTAACAGAGAATCTTGCCGGTCAAGCCGATCCAGTAGGCCGACACGTGCAGACCGCTCGCACGCGGCACCACCAGTGCCGCAAGCGGCACCAGCACGCACGCCACCAGCAGACACACCGCCAACGTCCACCAGCCCCAGCGTGGAAGCAATGGTGGCGGGGCCTGCAATTGCACGTTCGGTGAAGCTTTCATCATCCCTCCGCGTTGCGCCCCTTGAGGGCAAACAGGCCTTGCGGGCGCTTCTGGATGAACAGCACGATCGCCACCAGCACCGCGATTTTCGCGAGCACAGCACCGGCCACGCCTTCAAGCAGGGTATTCACGACACCCAGCCCCAGGGCCGCCAGGGTCGTTCCGGCAAGTTGGCCGACACCCCCAAGCACGACGACCATGAAGCAATCGACGATATACCCTCCACCCATGTCGGGGGCGACATTGCCAACCTGGCTGAGCGCGCAGCCGGCAAGTCCAGCAATACCGGTTCCAAGGCCGAACGCCAACATGTCGACCCGCGGCGTGCGCACGCCCACGCAGGCCGCCATCGTCCGATTCTGGGTGACGGCGCGGACGAACAGCCCCAGACGCGTGCGTGCCAGCAATAACCACATCGCCACCAGCACGACGAGCGTGAATCCAATGATCACAATACGGTTGTACGGGAGCGTGACATTGCTCATCAGTTGCAACCCACCCGACATCCACGGCGGGTTGTCCACTTGGACGTTCTGCGGCCCGAATACGCTGCGCACGGCCTGGATCAGAACCAGACTGATACCCCAAGTCGCTAGCAGCGTTTCGAGCGGACGCCCGTACAGACGTCTGATCACCAGGCGCTCGACCACCATTCCCACGCTGGCCGAGACCAGAAACGCCACTGGTAGCGCGACGGGCAGCGCCCACGCCACCGCATTGGGGGCGTGACGCTGGAACAAGCCCTGCACGACGTACGTGGCATAGGCGCCGAGCATGATGAATTCGCCCTGCGCCATATTGATCACGCCCATCAAGCCGTACGTCACTGCCAGTCCGAGCGCCGCCAACAACAAGATACTGCCGAGGCTGATCCCGGAGAACACCGTGGCAGCGCGCGCGCCCCATGCTGCGCGGGTGTCGATCTCCGAGATGCTTTTTGCGATCCGGGCACGCACGGCAGGGTCGGTCTCCGCGGCCAGCCGCTGCGCAAGCAGCGCGCGCAGGCCAGGGTCGGCCGTCGTGCCGAGCTCGCGCGCCGCCGCGATGCGTTGCGCAGGATCCTGCGCCATCAGCGCTCCCACCGCATGGAGCCGCAGCAGGCGCGCGCGAATGTCAGGATCATGCTCGGTGCGCAAGGCCCGCGCCAGCAACGCGGGGGGGACGGCACCCGGGTTTTGCTCCAACCGCTGCACGGCGCGCAATCTCGCTCCGCGATCGGCGGCAAACAGATCCAGCGCCGCCCGTGCGGCCTGCAAGGCGCGCCGCATGTAATTGTTGCTCACGACCCCCTGCGCTGCGCCACCGGGGGTGACCGGGGCGCCCGACGCCGCATCCACCCACCCATTGCCGTGCTGCACCTCCACGCGATCGCCGTCCACCTGCACCGCATCACCGAGCAAGGCACCCAGGAACGGTGCCAGTCGGCCACCCGGATCGGGCTGTTGCATCGCTTGCTGCACGGCGGCGATGCGCGCATCGCTGGAGCCGCTGACCATCGCCAGCGCCTCGGCCTGGGTGAGCGCATGCGCCGACGGCGCCAGCGCCACCGACGCCGCCAACCCCAAAGCGATCAGGACGGCGCGCATCATGGTCAGGCGTTCTTGGGCTTGGGGATGTAGCGGCTCCACGATTCGCCCGGCACAAGTCCGGCCGACTTCCACACCACGTCGAACTGACCGTCCCCGCGCAACTGACCAATGTAGACCGGCTTGCTCAAATACTGATTTTCGAGCATTTCCACCACATGCCCGCTTGGGGCCGAGAACTTTTGCCCGATCAGGGCCTTGCGCACGGCGTCGACCTTGACCGACTTGGCTTTCTCGACCGCTTGCTTCCACATGTGTATGCCGATGTAAGACGCTTCCATCGGGTCGTCGGTGACTGGATAGTCCTTCAAACCCTTGGCCTTCACATAGTCCTTCCACGACTTGATGAATGTCGCGTTTTGCGGGCTCTTGAGCGATTCGAAGTAGTTCCAGGCCGTGAGCTGGCCGATCAGGGGCTTGGCGTCCATGCCCGCGATTTCCTGTTCGGCGACCGAAAAGCCAATCACCGGGATATCGGTGGCCTTGATCCCCTGATTACCAAGCTCCTTGTAGAACGGGACGTTGGAGTCGCCATTGACGGTGGAGATCACACAGGTCGGCCCGCCAGTGGCGAACTTCTTGATGTCAGCGACGATGTTCTGGTAGTTGCTGAAACCAAACGGGGTGTAAACCTCGGCGATATCCGAATCCTTCACACCCTTCGAGTGGAGGAAGCCGCGCAGGATGGCATTGGTGGTACGTGGATAGACATAGTCGGTGCCAAGCAGGAAAAAGCGCTTCGCACCGCCGCCGTCCTTGCTCATCAGGTACTCGGTCGCCGGAATCGCTTGTTGGTTCGGCGCCGCGCCGGTGTACACCACATGCGGGTTCTGTTCCTGCCCTTCGAACTGCACCGGGTAGAACAACAGGCCACCGAGTTCGTCGAGCACCGGAAGCACCGACTTGCGCGACACCGAAGTCCAGCAACCAAAAATGGCTGCGACTTTTTCCTGCGAAATCAGCTGTCGCGCCTTTTCGGCGAACAGCGGCCAGTTCGAAGCCGGATCCACCACGACCGGTTCGATCATGTGTCCGTCGACGCCGCCGGCGGCGTTGATCTGGGCGATGGTCATCAGATCCACGTCCTTCAGCGCGGTCTCGGAAATGGCCATCGTGCCCGACAGCGAATGCAGGATACCGACCTTGATCGGTGCCTTCTTGGCGGCGATCGCCGGGAAGGGAAGTGAGCTGGCGGCCGCGGCGGCGACGCCGGAGCCGAGCGTTTTCAATGCTTGACGACGATCCATTCCTAAAATCCTCCAAGATTGGTCAATGACGAGGCGTCGAGGTGCTGCACTCCTGGCGTCTGCAATTCGCGTGCCATGTGCTGCACCGCGACAACACCATCACGCACGCACCGGACATGGACGTGATGAACCATGTCGGTGCATGGGCATGGCCGCGTGCCGCACTGCGGTGCGCGTCCATGCCCGATTCGCGGGCATGGTTCTTGCGAAAATGGACGCGTCACAGCACCGTTGCATGACCGCACAGGACCGCACCATGGATCTTTCGCCCCGCGATATCGACAAGTTGCTCATCTTCACCGCCGGCCTGCTCGCAGAGCGGCGTCGCGCGCGCGGTCTCAAACTCAATATTCCCGAGGCTATTGCCTATATCAGCGCCGCGGTGCTCGAGGGCGCACGCGACGGGCGCAGCGTGGCGGAGTTGATGCATTTCGGGCAGACCCTGCTGACGCGCGATGACGTCATGGAGGGCGTCGCCGAACTGGTTCCTGACATCCAGGTCGAGGCAACCTTTCCGGACGGCACCAAATTGGTCACTGTCCACCATCCCATCCCATGACGCAGGAGCTGCCAATGACCCCCGGAGAAATTCTTGTCGCACCCGACGATCTGGTCCTCAACCCGGGGCGCCCGGTGCGTACCCTGCTGGTCGAGAATGCCGGGGATCGCCCGATTCAAGTCGGCTCGCACTACCACTTCGCGGAGACCAACGCCGCCCTGCGCTTCGATCGGGCCGCTGCCCGCGGTATGCGCCTGAACATTGCCTCCGGCACGGCCGTGCGCTTCGAGCCAGGCCAGCAACGCACCGTCGAGCTCGTCGCCTACGCGGGCGCGCGCCGGGTGGTCGGATTCCAGGGTCAGATCATGGGAGCGCTGTAATGGCAACGCTGTCGCGCCGCGCGTACGCGGACATGTTCGGCCCCACGGTAGGCGACCGTGTTCGATTGGCCGACACCGATCTGCTCATCGAGGTCGAGGATGACTACACCTTGCGTGCCGGCGGTTACGGCGAGGAGGTCAAGTTCGGGGGCGGAAAAACCATCCGTGACGGCATGGGCCAGAGTCAGCACACCCGTGCCGAGGGCGCCATGGATCTCGTCATCACGAATGCGCTCATTGTCGATCACTGGGGCATCGTCAAGGCCGACATCGGCATTCGCGGGCAACGCATCGCGGCCATTGGCAAAGCGGGAAATCCCGACATCCAGCCGGGTGTCGACATCATCATTGGACCCGGCACCGAAATTCTCGCGGGCGAAGGCATGATCGTGACGGCCGGCGGCATCGATACCCATATTCACTGGATCTGCCCGCAGCAGATCGACGAGGCGCTCGCCAGCGGCATCACGACCATGCTTGGTGGCGGAACCGGCCCCGCCACCGGAACCAACGCCACGACGTGCACCCCCGGGCCGGAGAACCTCGCACGCATGCTTCAGGCAGCCGATGCCTTCCCGATGAATCTCGGCTTTTTCGGCAAGGGCAACGCCAGTCGGCCCGAAGCACTGCGCGAACAGGTCGACGCTGGCGCGATCGGCTTGAAGCTGCACGAGGATTGGGGCACGACCCCCGCCGCCATCGATTGCTGCCTCGACGTCGCCGATGACACCGACATCCAGGTCGCCATCCATACCGACACCCTCAACGAGTCAGGGTTCGTCGAGGACACCATCGCGGCGTTCAAGGGGCGCACCATCCACACCTTCCACACCGAAGGCGCGGGTGGTGGCCACGCCCCCGACATCCTGCGCGTGCTGGGCGAATCGAATGTCCTTCCGTCGTCCACCAACCCGACACGCCCCTACACGGTCAACACCATCGACGAGCATCTGGACATGCTGATGGTTTGCCATCACCTCGACGCCAACATTGCCGAGGATCTCGCGTTCGCGGAAAGTCGCATCCGGCGTGAAACCATCGCCGCGGAAGACATCCTGCATGACCTCGGGGCGATCAGCATCATGTCGAGCGACAGCCAGGCCATGGGGCGCGTCGGCGAGGTGATTCTGCGTACCTGGCAAACCGCACACAAAATGAAGCAGCAGCGGGGATGGCTTGCGCCGCCTGACGGGTTGCCCGCCTCTGCCGGCGACACACGCAACGACAACTTTCGCGCGCGCCGCTACGTTGCCAAATACACCATCAACCCCGCGCTGACGCACGGCATCGCCCATGAGGTCGGGTCGATCGAGGTCGGCAAATGGGCCGACCTCGTGTTGTGGCGTCCGGCGTTTTTCGGTGTGCGTCCGAGCATGGTCCTCAAAGGGGGCTTCATTGCGTCCGCCCTCATGGGTGATGCCAACGCATCGATTCCCACGCCGCAACCGGTCCACACCCGTCCGATGTTCGGCGCGTTCGGCGGTGCGCGCATCGCCACGTCGCTGACGTTCGTCTCGCGCGACGCGCTGGCGGCTGGCATCGGTGACGCACTTGGATTGGCGAAAAAGCTCGCAGCGGTGCAGGGATGCCGGACCATTCGCAAGGCCGATCTGGTGCACAACGGCTTGACACCACGTATGGAAGTCGACCCCCAGACCTATGCGGTTCGGGCCGACGGGCAACTGCTGCGCTGCGCGCCCGCGGCCGTGTTGCCGATGGCGCAACGCTACTTCCTGTTTTGATCATGGACACCCTGCAGGTGAACAAACTGCTCCCCGGTGGGCAGGGTCTGGCCCCCGCGCTGCTGGCGCGCGCCGCCGCGCTGGTGCTCGACTGGCACGCGCGCAACCGCAGCCGCTTCGCCGCCACCGACAGTGAGGGCAGAGCGCTTGCCGTCGTTCTGCCGCGCGGGCGCGCGCTGCGTGGTGGCGACGCCCTCGTGGCGGGCGACGGCAGCGTGATTCGTATCGATGCGGCCGCGCAGCCTGTGCTCCAGGTCCGCGCAGCTGGCATGTTCGCGTTGATGCGTGCCGCCTATCACCTCGGCAACCGTCACGTGGCACTCGAGTTGCAGCCGGCACTGCTGCAACTCGAGCCCGATCCGGTCCTCGAAACGATGCTGCGCGCCATGGGCCTCGACGTGCGCAGCGCCGACGCGCCGTTCGAGCCCGAGGCGGGCGCGTATGCCGTGCACGAAGCGGACCCGTCTCACGCTCACCCGCACTCCCATGGACACTGAGCGGACGCTGCGGATGATGTGGCTGGCCTCGACCACGCTCCCGGTTGGCGGATTCAGCTACTCCGAAGGACTGGAAGCTGCCGTGGACGCAGGCCTGGTGCGAGACGAGGCACAGGCGCTTGACTGGTTGCGCGGTCAGTTGACGCTGACGCTGGCGCGCAGCGACCTTCCGGTGGTGCTGCGCGCCCATCGGGCATGGTGGGCCAGGGACCTGGAATCACTCCGTGCCGTCCAGGGCTGGATTCTGGCCACGCGAGAAAGCAGTGAGCTGCGCCAGCAAACGCTGCAGATGGGTCGGTCGCTCGTTGCCTGGTTGCGCGGCCTGCAACCCGATCACCCCGCGCTACCGCTGTGTGTCGAATTGCGGCCTGCACCCTGCTGGACCTGCGCATTCGCGCTTGCCGCGCTGGCGTTTGACCTCGACGCCGCGCAGGCGGCGCAGACATTGGCGTTCTCGTGGCTGGATAGCCAGGTGCAGTCCGCTTTGCGCTGCGTGCCGCTGGGCCAGGGCGCGGGTCAACGCCTGCTCGCCGCGCTCACACCACTGCTGCCCGCGGCCATTGCGCATGCCACCTCGATCCGTGATCACATGGAGCGCTGGCAAAGTTACTCCCCGATGCTGGCTATTCTGAGCAGCCGCCACGAAACCCAGTACTCCAGACTCTTCCGATCATGACGACCATTCCCTCGAATTCCCCCGCGCTGCACGCGATTCCGGGGCGCACCAAATCCATGCCGCCGCTGCGCGTGGGCATCGGCGGCCCTGTGGGAAGTGGGAAGACCACGTTGTTGGAGATGCTGTGCAAGGCCATGCGCCACCGCTGGGACCTGGTGGTGGTGACCAACGATATCTACACCCGAGAGGATCAGCGTCTGCTCACTGTCGCGGGGGCACTTGAGCCTTCGCGGATCATGGGCGTGGAAACAGGCGGCTGTCCTCACACCGCCATCCGCGAGGATGCGTCGATCAATCTGGAGGCCGTCGAGCGGATGCTGGAGGCTTTCCCCGAGGCTGATATTGTGTTCATCGAGTCGGGCGGCGACAACCTCGCAGCCACATTCAGCCCCGAGCTCTCCGACCTCACCATTTACGTCATCGACGTGGCCGGGGGCGAAAAGATTCCCCGCAAGGGTGGGCCTGGCATCACGCGCAGCGACTTGCTGGTGATCAACAAGACCGACCTCGCGCCTTATGTTGGTGCCGATCTCGGCGTGATGCGCGCCGATGCGCAGCGCATGCGCGGCCCCCGCCCGTTTACGACCACCAATCTGAAGACGCTCGAAGGGCTCGATGTCGTCATTGACTTCATCGAGCGCCAGGGTTTGCTGGTGACGGCCCTCCAGCCCTGATACGCAAGCTGGCGTGAGGCTGCCGGGCCGCCTGCTCACTGCTGGGAATCGGGATACCAGTGCGGTGGTGGCAGTTCGGCGAATATGCGGCGCACCCCGGCGCCCCATCGATCAGAGAGGTCACGCCAATAGGTGTCGTGCTCGTCGATGTGAAAGCGCTGGTCGGCGCACAGACGGTCCGTCGGGAGCAGCAGCATGTCGATCGGAAGCCCGACACTCACGTTGCTGCGGATGGTCGAGTCGAAACTCACCAGTACGCACTTCGTGGCGTCGAGCAAACTGAGCTCTGGCCGGATCACGCGGTCCAGAATGGGCTTGCCGTACTTGACCTCACCGGTTTGCAGAAACGGCGTTTCCGCGGTCGCCTCGATCGCGTTGCCGGCCGAATAGACCAGGAACAAGCGCGGCTGCTCGCCGCGGATCTGCCCTCCCAGAAGGAAGCTGGCACTGGCATCGACGCCACTTTCGGCCAGATAAGGTTCGTCGCGGCGGCGCACCGCGCGCATCGCTTCGCCCAGCAGCAAAGCGACATCGGACATACTTGGCGCCGTTTGCCAATTGTCGATGTCACCCCGACGCAGGGCGCGATGCAGATGTTCGACGGCACCCTGGGTGATGCTGAGATTTCCGGCAGAGAGCATGGCGATGACACGCTCTCCGGGTTGTGCGAGAACATGCAGCTTGCGAAAGCGGCCGATGTTGTCCACACCCGCGTTGGTACGGCTGTCGGCGGCGAAGACGAGTCCCGCGTTGAGCTTGACGGCGCAGCAATAAGTCATGATGGAAGCTGAAAAGGACACAAGGTTAGCGCAAGCGCCCTGCCCGCCTCCCGGCGGCACGACGTTCAGGCCGGCGCACGAAATAACCCTACAAACAACATTAGTTCTAATGCGAACTAATAATTGTGCATCCTTCAACCTTGTCTGGCTCCCGTGCCACCTCGTCCTTCATTCTTTCCACTCGTTCGCGAGCTCGTCCGCACCTACCAGGCGTTCGAGCATTACTCGGGTTCGCACGTCCAGACCCTCGGCTTGACGCCTGCGCAATTTGACGTCGTTGCCACCCTGGGCAACACCGACGGCATGAACCCCAAGCAGCTCGGGGAGAAAACACTGATCACCAAAGGAACACTGACTGGCGTGGTCGACCGGCTGCGCGACAAGGGCCTGGTGCAGCGCTTGCCGGACCCACGCGATGGACGGGCGCAAATCGTCCGTCTCACCCTCGATGGACAAGCCTTGTTCGAACAGGTATTTCCTGCCCATGGCGCCCACATCGCCCGGGTGTTCGATCAAATTCCCGCGGAGCAGCAGGAGCGGACCCGTGCATTGCTCGCGGCGCTGCGCGCAGCCTTTACGTCCGCCTCACACTGCGAGACAGACACACCATGAACCGCACTCCACGCTACACCACCACCGCCATCGCGTTGCACTGGGTGATCGCCATTCTGATCTTCAGCCTTGTTCCGCTCGGCTTGTACATGACAGGCCTGCCGCTTTCGGTACTCAAGATCCGACTGTTCGCCTGGCACAAGTGGCTGGGTCTGACCGTGCTGGCACTGGCGCTGGTGCGCCTGGCATGGCGCGCCGGGCACGCACCGCCCCCCCTTCCAGGGACCATTCCCGCATGGCAACGTGCCATCGCCACCGGCCTGCACCACCTCCTCTACCTGCTCATGTTCATCATTCCGCTCACCGGCTGGGCGACGAGCTCCGCCGCCGGTGTTCAGGTGGTGTGGTGGGGCGTGCTGCCGCTGCCGAATCTGCTGGCGAAAAACGAAGCCCTCGCCCACATCCTGGGGAATGTGCATTCCCTGCTCAATGACGGGCTCATCGCCCTGGTGGCGCTGCACGTCGCCGCCGCGCTCAAGCACCACGTCATCGACCGTGACGGTGTGCTGGCGCGCATGCTTCCCTTCCTTCATCAGGAGTGATTCTCATGACCCCCGCGTTTCGCTTCGCTTTCATCGCCGCCTCGCTGCTGTCGTTTGCTGGCGCCGTATCGGCTG
Source organism: Thiomonas sp. (assembly GCA_027311065.1). Classification (GTDB taxonomy): domain Bacteria; phylum Pseudomonadota; class Gammaproteobacteria; order Burkholderiales; family Burkholderiaceae_C; genus Thiomonas_A. Next base: position 104,631 of record DAICZP010000117.1, read on the forward strand.
CGCCCGCCTACACCACCACCCACGGCGACGTGACCTTCTCGGCCACCCAGATGGGTGTCGTGATGAAAGGCCATTTCGCCAGGGCGCAGGTGCAAGGCAGTTTCAATCCTGCCGATCTGGCGCACAGCCACATCAGCGTTGCCGTCGACACCGCCAGCATCGACGCTGGCGGCAAGGATACCGACGATCTGCTCAAGGGCACCGAATGGCTCGACGCGACGCACTTCACCCAGGCCGTGTTCGCCTCCGATGCGTTCCAGGCCGCGGGACCGGGTCATTACCGGGTCAGCGGACGCTTCACGCTCAAGGGCCATACACACCCGATGACGGTGGTCGCGTCCACGCGTCGCGACGCCCTCGGCATGCACCTCGACGCGGATTTCAGCCTCGATCGCACCACCTGGGGCCTCGGAACCGGAAGTTGGGCCGATCCCAGCGTGGTCGCCGCCACACTGCCCGTGCACGTCGATCTTCTGCTCGCCCCCGCGCGTTGACAGATCGCCGGGGACTTCCCCGACACGTGTCTCATCATCCTCGCAACCTTTACACAGGACCCATCGTGAAACGCAACACTCCAATCGTTTCCACCGCCGCCACCTTGCTCGCTGTGGCCTTGCTCGCCGCCCCCACGTACGCAGCCGATGCTGCCGCGACGCCGTCTTACGCCGTGATGCACGACGATGCCACCGGCACTTATGTCGTGGACCCTGACCACTCAAGCTTGAGCTGGGTCATCGGCCACGCCGGCATCGTCCCGGTCGCGGGCGTGTTCAGGAAGGTCACCGGAACATTCACCTTTGATCCGGTCAATGCGGCTGCCGACAAGGCGGATATCAGCGTCGCGGCCGATTCCATCGACAGTTTTATGGCGCAACGCAACGAACACCTCAAAGACGCCAGCTTCTTCGACGCCGCCAAATATCCGGATATCCATTTCGTCAGCACCCGCTACGTGCCAGAGGGCAAGGACGCCGGCAAACTCTACGGCAATATCACCCTGCGCGGCGTGACCAAACCGGCGGTGTTCAACGTGACGCTGGAAGGCGCTGGCAAGGTCGGTTACCTACCCAAGCCCTGGGGCGGCTTCCTGGGCGGCTTCGTTGCCACCACCACCGTCAACCGGATGGATTTCGGCATCACCGCCTTCGCCGCTGGCCTGAGCCACACCGTCGACATCACCGTACGCATCGAAGGCGTGCGCCAGGGTTCCTGAGCGAAACGGCGCAAGGTCGGGGCATCACCTCGACCATCCCGGACTCACAGCGCCGCTGCCGGTTCGCCGCGGATGCGCCGGCGGGCGCGCTCGAGGCGCGTCGCCTCGCGGGCACTCTCACCCATCGTGCTGCGCACGAACAGGATATGACGGTGCGCCGCCGACGCAGCGCGCGCTGGCGCGCGCGCCACCACCTCTTGCCAGATCGCGCGGTGCTGGGCACGCAGGCTGGACCATTGATCCGCCTTTTCGTGCAAGTATTCAAGGTTGCGCGCGACATGCCCGTGCACCAGGCGGTGCAAGCTGGCGCTCAAATGTGCAATCAGCACATTGTGCGAGGCTTCGGCAATGGCCTGGTGAAACGCGACATCTGAAGCGATACAAGCGTTCAGGTCATCGCAAGCGTACGCGTGCTCGAGGGTTTCGAACGCCGCATTGATTTGCGCAAGATCGACATCGTTGGCGCGCTCCGCGGCCAGACGTGCCGCTTCGCCTTCCAGCATGTGGCGAAACTCCAGCAAGTCATGCTGAAGATCGGGGTTGTCGGACAACATCTCGCGCCACGGATCGACAAAGCTCGCCTGCAGCCGATCGGTCACAACGGTGCCACCGCCCTGACGCTTGCGCACAAGACCTTTCGCTTCCAGCTTCTGCAGCGCTTCGCGCAAGGATGGCCGTGACACCCCCAGGGTTCCGGCGAGGTCACGCTCGGACGGCAGGCGCTCTCCCGCACGCAACGAACCTTCCAGGATGCGGCTTTCCAGGTCAGCGGCTACCGTATCGGACAGACGTACGACATCCATCTTTGGCTCCAGTGGTCAGACCACTTTGATTTTGCCACGAGATCAAACAAGAATCCAGAAGGGATCTGATGTGATTCGGCCCTATTGACGACAAGTATTCCTTGGTTTCTAATCGCTGAATGTGGTCTTACCACTTATCCATATGGCAAACCACATGTTTGTTCTTTGCCGCTAGAAATCGTTAAAACCCCGCTGCGACGCGCCCGACCCAAACAGCGCGCGACGGCGGCCCCCTCTTGGGTGTCCCCGCGACGCCCATTGAAAGGAGACTCAATGAATCCCGCACCCGCCCTTCCTTCGGGCATCATCTGGGCACAGCCACTCACGCCAGTGGCGCATTCGCTGCTCATGTCCTTCCTGATCGCTGCGCTTCCCATCGCCGTCGCGCTGCTCATGCTTGGTGTCCTCCGGCGCCCGGCCTGGCAGGCCGCACTGGCCGGTCTGTTCGTCGGCCTCGCGGTTGCCATGGGCGTGTGGGGCATGCCCGGAACACTGGCATTCAACGCCATCGCTGCGGGCATGGCGCTGGCCCTCCTTCCGGTGATGTGGATCGTATTCAACGCTCTGCTGCTCTACAACGTCGCCGTCAAGTCCGGACGTTTCGAGCAATTCCGGCAGTGGATGCTCGACCATCTTCCCGATGACCGACGCCTGGTCCTGCTGGTCGTCGCTTTTTCCTTCGGCTGCCTGCTCGAGGGCATCGCCGGCTTCGGCACCCCGGTGGCCATCACCAGCGCCCTGCTCGTCGGTCTGGGCTTCCCGGCGCTGGAGGCCCTGACGTACACGCTGATCTTCAACACCGCGCCGGTGGCCTTCGGCGCCCTTGGCGTGCCCATCACCGTGCTCGGCGCCGTCACCAGCATGCCGGCCGCCACCCTGGGCGCCATGGTCGGTCGCCAGCTGCCGCTGTTTGCCTTTTTGCTCCCGTTCTACGTCGTCGGCATGTATGGCGGCTGGAAGTCGATTCGCTGCCTGTGGCCCGCGCTGCTGGTGTCGGGTGGGTCGTTCGCGCTGACCCAGTTCGTGACCTCCAACTTCATCGGCTACCAGCTCACCGACGTACTCGCCTCCCTGGTCTCCCTGATTGTCACCGTGACATTTCTCAAGAACTGGAAGCACACCCCCGATCCTGCCTACGCTCTGCGTCGGACCGCCGCTGCGGACACTGGCCGCGCGCGGGTGGGCTATGGCGGCTGGATGCCTTGGTTGCTGGTGTCGGCCATCGTGATCGTCTGGATCAACTTCAAGATTTTCACCGTCGGCGAAGTCAAGATCCATTGGCCGGGCCTTGACAACGTGATCTACATCTCGCTGTTCCACAAAGCGTACCCCGCGCTCTGGGACTTCCAGCCCATGGGCACTGGCACGGCCATCCTGCTTGCCGCCATCATCACTGCAGCGTGGACCGGCGTCGGCATGCGCGGGCTGCTGTCGAGTGCGGCACGCACCTGGAGTCAAGCCTGGATCGCCATCGTCACCGTGATGATGATCGTCGGCCTCGCCTTCCTGCTGAATTACTCAGGCATGAGCTACACGCTGGGCATTGGCGTGGCCTCTGCCGGTGCCCTGTTCCCACTCGTGTCGGCCTTCCTGGGCTGGGTTGCGGTCTTCCTTTCGGGTAGCGACACTTCCGGCAACGCCCTGTTTGGCAACCTGCAGGTCGTCGCGGCGAAGCAACTCAATCTCAACCCGGTGCTGATGGCTGCGACCAACTCCTCCGGCGGCGTGATGGGCAAAATGATCTCACCGCAAAACATCGCCACCGGAGTCACCACGACCGAACTCAAAGGCCAGGAAGGCGTTGTGTTCGCACGCACGTTCTGGCATAGCGTTGCGCTGACGGTGCTCCTGGGACTGCTGGTGCTGGCACAGCAGCACTGGCTGGCGTGGATGATTCCAGCGTTGCCCGTGAAATAAATCGGAAACCCCTCATCCTGGGAGAAATCATCCATGAGCGTCGTCACCTGCGTCGAGGACCTTCGCCTGTTGGCGAAGAAGCGCGTACCCCGCATGTTCTATGACTATGCTGACTCTGGGGCGTGGACGGAAGGCACATACCGCGCCAACGAACACGACTTCACATCGATCAAATTGCGCCAGCGCGTCGCAGTGAACATCGCGCAGCGATCTTTGCGTTCGGAGATGCTTGGCGCACCTGTTTCCATGCCGGTGGCGCTTGCGCCAACCGGTCTGACAGGCATGCAGCATCCCGACGGCGAGATCCTCGCCGCCAGGGCTGCGGAGCGCTTCGGCGTGCCGTTCACGTTGTCGACCATGAGCATCTGTTCGATCGAGGACGTTGCGGCAAACACCAAGGCGCCATTCTGGTTCCAGTTGTACGTGATGCGCGACCGCACGTTCATCGAAGATCTGATCGAACGTGCCAAATCCGCACGATGCTCGGCACTGATGCTGACCCTGGACCTGCAGATCCTGGGCCAGCGTCACAAGGATCTGAAGAACGGCCTGTCGGCGCCCCCGAAGCCGACCCTGGCGAATCTGCTCAACATCGCCACGAAGCCGCGTTGGGCTTTCGGCATGCTTGGTACGAAGCGACGTCAGTTCGGGAACATCGTCGGCCACGTCAAGGGCGTGCAGGACATGAGCTCGTTGTCGTCATGGACCAGCCAGCAGTTCGATCCCAGCCTCAGCTGGGACGACGTGGCATGGATCAAGCGCCGATGGGGTGGCAAGCTGATTCTCAAGGGAATCATGGATCCGGAGGATGCTCGTCTGGCCGTGAACAGCGGCGCTGACGCGCTGGTGGTCTCCAACCACGGCGGACGCCAGCTCGACGGCGCGCCGAGCTCGATCGCGGCGCTGCCTGCCATCGTCGATGCCGTTGGCGGCGCCATGGAGGTCTGGCTCGATGGCGGCATCCGCTCTGGGCAGGACGTGTTCAAGGCGCTGGCCCTCGGTGCCCGCGGCACATTGATCGGTCGTGCCTTCCTCTACGGACTGGGCGCCGCCGGTGAAGCCGGCGTCAGCAAATGTCTGGATCTGATCCGCAACGAGCTCGACATCACCATGGCCTTCTGCGGCCTCAATGACGTACGCCGCGCCGATCGCAGCGTCCTCGTCAACCAGGACTGAGCTGGCGCCACCCTCCCCGGAGCGTTCCGGTTCAAGCCAGCCTCGCCCCCGGGTAGACCGCGCCGCAGTCGTGCCGACAGCGCGTGCCAGGCCCGGGCTTCAGTCGAACACCGGGGTTTCCACGCCCAGAACCTTGTGCAGCTTGGGGCTGGTGGTGGTGTACTGGAGGTGGACCTTCTTTTC
>DAICZP010000132.1 GCA_027311065.1 Thiomonas sp.
GGGCAGTCTGGTGGGGGCGGTGGTGGCGGGGCGCGTGGTCATCGTCGATGACGTCATTTCCGCCGGCACTGCGATCGGCGAATCCGTGCGCCTGATCCGCGCCGCCGGGGCGACGCCGGCCGCGGTGCTGATCGCGTTGGACCGCCAGGAAAAGGCCGCCGTCGACGGCCGCACCCTGGAGCAGTCCGCTGTGCAGCATGTACAGACCGCGCATGACCTGCCCGTGGTCTCGATTGCCAACCTTGATGCCCTGCTCGCCACGCTGGAGGCCAGCGGCGACACCGATCTCGCCCGATGGTTACCCCAGGTGCGCGACTACCGCGCGCGTTACGGCGTCAGCGATTGACGCTGCTCAGGTGCCACCGACGAATGGATTGGTGCGACGCTCCTCACCAAACGTCGATTCAGGTCCGTGGCCGGGAATGAACACGGTGGCATCCCCCATTGGCCAAAGCCGGCTGGTGATGCTGTCGATCAGTTCCTGGTGATTGCCACCGGGAAAGTCGGTGCGCCCGATCGATCCCGCGAACAGCACGTCTCCGACCCAGCACCGACGTGCCTCCGGTTGATGGAACACGACGTGGCCTGGCGTATGCCCCGGGCAATGCCGCACGTGAAACGCCAGTGAACCGAGCTGGAGCTTGTCGCCATCTTGCAGCCAGCGATCGGGTGTGAACGTCTCCGCCGCCGGGAAACCGAACATCGCCGATTGGCGCGGCAGCGCGTCGATCCAGAACTGATCACCAGCATGCGGCCCGATGATGGGCACCCCCGCCCGCCGCGCCACCTCGGCGGCCGCGCCAGCGTGATCAATGTGGGCATGGGTCAACCATACCGCCTGCAAGCGCACTCCTTGCACCGCGACCGCATCGAGCAAACGATCGGCCTCGCCCCCCGGGTCGGTGAGCGCGGCCTCCCCAGTGGCCTCGTCCCAGAGGAGGCATGCATTTTGCGAAAAGGGAGTCACGGGGATGATCTGGTAGCGGAGCATGGCGAGGAGGTTCGGCATAACAACGTGTCAAAACCGGGAACAAAGTGTTGAAACGCCTTGTTCGATAACGGCATTTTGCCTGTCGTTCGCCGCGAATGGCGGGATCACGATGCGTGTCCAGCCCAATCCGCTCGCGATCATCTTCGAAATCGGGCACCCGCTGCGCCCGCGGTGCTTGGACGAAGCGACCGCTCGGCAGGTCCAGCGCCGGCGAACTGCCGCTATCGACCCACTGCGGCAATGGCATGCGCGACGCGGGCGCCAGCCTCTGGCCAGGCCGCGCAGGCTGTGCTAAAAACGGATCCCTTTGGGCCACGGCGATGGCCAGCATCGTCATCCGATCAATCATTTCGAGCGACCAGCCACCATGTCAATTCGCATCAACGACACCGCCCCCGATTTCACCGCTGATTCCACCGCCGGCCAGATCAAGCTGCACGAGTGGATCGGCAACGGTTATGCCATCCTGTTCTCCCACCCGAAGGACTTCACCCCGGTTTGCACGACCGAGTTCGGTGCCGTTGCGCAACTCGCCCCCGAGTTCGCCAAGCGCAACACCAAGGTGATGGGCGTATCGGTCGACAATGTCGAAGAGCACAGGAAGTGGAAGCGCGACATCGAGAGTTTCGCCGGCGCGCCAGCCGACTTCCCGATCATCGACGACACCTCGCTGCATGTGTCCAAGCTGTACGACATGCTGCCGGCCGATGCCTACCTGCCTGATGGCCGCACACCGGCGCACAGCGCAACCGTGCGCACTGTATTCATCATCGGCCCGGACAAGAAGGTGCGCCTGACGATGTCGTACCCGATGTCGGTGGGCCGCAACTTCGCCGAGATACTGCGTGCGCTCGACGCCGTGCAGGCGACCGATGGTGTGCCGATCGCCACGCCGGCGAACTGGGTGCCCGGTCAGGACGTGATCGTCGCATTGAGCCTGAACGACGCGCAGGCCAAAGAGACGTTCGGTGCGATCGACGTCAAACTGCCGTACCTGCGCTTCACCAAGGCGCCAAAGAAATAAGTGACTGCGCCTACGCCGCCCGGGCGGTGCTGGCGCCCGCCGTGCGCGACAACAGCCTCCGGCGGGGTCGAAACGACCATCGCCATGCTGCCGATCGAAGCTGTGACCAGATCGGCGTCGAGAAGGGGAAGAGGCGTGAGGTTGAACGGACAAAGGCGAACGCCGGCCTGCCCGCGCAGGTCTGCAGTGCCTGCGCGTCAATCAGATCTTGAAAAGGGGCGCAAACGTGATGTTTCTGCAATACAAACATGCTGCGCTCGCACCCCTGATGCTGGCGTTGTCCCTGCAACCCGCGGGTGCCGGTGAGATCCCGCAGCGCGCGGCGCAGGCAGTGGTGCACCTGCGTGCCGAGGCATCCACGGAAGCGGCCCCCGATACGTTCACGGCGGCGTTCTCCGCGGTGCGCTCCGGACACGACGTGGCGGCGCTGAACGCCGCCGTCTCGCAGCTCGAGGCCAAGGCGCTCGCGCAAGCACGCGCCGACGGTGTCGAGGCCACGACCAGCGGCTTGTCCACGCAACCAAGCTATGCGAACACCGAGCAGGGCTTGCGGATCGACGGTTGGACGGTCCGTGCCAGGGTTCAGCTGAAAACGGGCAGCGCGCAAAAGCTCTCCCGCGCAGCCGCCGACTTGGGCCAAATGCTGCAAATCGATGCGATGGGGGCAGAAATCTCACCTGAGAAACGCGCCAAGGTACAGGCCGCTTTGGCCGATGAGGCCGTGGCGGCATTCCGCACCAAGGCGTCGCGCGTAGCACATGCCTTTGGTGCGACCGGTTACACCCTGGTGGACGCCACGGTGCAGGACGGCGGGACGTACCAGCCCAGACCACTCCTCATGGCGACGCGCGTGGCCAATGACGCAGCTCCCGCGATCGCGGTGCAGCCGGACAAGCAGCTCGTACGCGTGGAAGTTTCTGGAAGCGTGCGCCTGCGACCCTGAAGGCAAGGCACGCGCCGATGCGGGACAAGCCTCCCGTCGCTGGGCCTTCTCCTTAAAATGCCAGCGGCCGGGCGCGGTCGCGATGCCGTGCGGAACCCCAAACACAACCCCTGAGGTCGCCTTAAACCATGCTGTCGAAATTCATCAGGATGCATGCTGGCATCGCCCTCGGCACAACATGTGCGCTGTTGATCGGGGGTTGTGCCGGGGTGTCCGACAACCTGCGCGTCGCGTTCGGTGGCGGTATCGACTTCATCCAGCCTCCCCGTCAGCTGCAAATGACCCGCTACACGAACCTTGTGATTCACGACGACGGCAGCCCCGATGCGCACCAGCTGGGAGCCGTGCTTGCGGGAGCGGCGAGCGCGAGCGTGGTCCAGGGCAAGCCCTATTTCACCGTGTTGCAGAACACGTCTGCGCTTCGGGCACGCGCGGGATTGCTGCTCGACGTCGGGCCGGTGCAGGTAGCGTCGGAAGACACCTACAGCCATGAGCAGCGGAGGATGTGCCGGCACGACAAGCCCGGCTGCGACGACAACGACAAGGTGGATGTGTCGGTGCCATGCCTGACCCGTACGGTGACGGCGACGGGTTCGATCACGGCCATCGACGCCGGCACGCGGCGTGTCGTCTTCGTCGAAACCGACAGCGCGAGCACGACGTCCGTAAAGCAGTGTATCGGCGACGATGGCACGATTCCAGATCGTGCCGGACTGAGGTTGCAGGCGCGGCAAGCGCTTGAAGGCAAGCTGGTGTCGGCCCTGGTGCCACAGACCGTACGCAAGCCCATCGATCTGGTCAAGAGCATCGACGGCGCCGACCCGCGCATCCAGGCCCGGCTCGCCTTGGCCTGGAACCTGGCTACGAACCACCAGGTTCCGCAGGCGCTGCAGACCTACCAGGACCTTCTCGGCCACGGCGAGGGTGGCGCGCAGGTGGCTTTCAACGCCGGGTATTGCGAACAGGCCCTCGGCGATTTCGCAGCCGCAGATGCCGACTACCGCAAGGCCCTCGCGCTGGGCGGCGCGAACAGCACGCGCGCGGCCAGGTACCAGGCCGAAACAGCGCAATGGCTGGCAATGGGGGTGCGCAGCGTCGCGCGTTGAAGCAAGGCCCGACGCGGCGCCACCGCGCAAGTCCGGTGTCCGGCGCTTTCGGCGCAAGCGAAAAAAATGGGCGCCGAGGCGCCCACTCAAACTGACTTTACTGCGGTTGTTCTTTACTGGAACGTAATAGGCCCAGTCAAAGCCAGCGTTGTCGGGTAGACAGGGGGGGTCGCGGTGTTTGCGACTGTGGTGTTGGCGCTGGTGGTTGCGGGGGGATTGCCCTGCGTCAGTGCCGAGACGCCGGAATCACCCTGGAAGTCCACTTTGGCGATCGGCTGCAGAAGCGCTTTCGCCACCGTGACGGTCGGATCAGCGCAATTTTGCGCAACCGTAAAGGCCGACAGAGGGATCGAATATGTCGTTGGGGTCGTGCCGCCGGCAGGATGCAAAACGGTCTGAAGCTGGACATGGCAACCGCCGCCGACAGGGTAAAGATTTCCTGTAGTGAGCTCGACCAGAATATTATCTGTATTTGCTGTGGTTTGCCTGGCCCATTCAGGATTGTTGTTGAAGGTAAACGAGATGGAGGTTTGGCTGCCAAGGGTCACACCCGCGGTGTTTCCGGTGGTGCTCAGCGCGGTGACACCCGGCGCAAAAACAGAGATCCCGACATATTCACCCGCTGCAGGGGTGGGTGTCTGGTAATAATAATACTCTCCGCTTGTTGCAGCGCTTGTTCCCGCCGATGTCGCACCACCACACCATGCCGGCGAGCTTGCGCAGGTGTAGCTATCAAGGCTGCTGCCGCCGTAGCCGCTGGTGGCACCGCCGTCCAGCGTCACTCCTGTGGCTGTAAAGCCGTGGGAAAACACCACTTGCGCCGTTGGTCCGCTGCCAATGGTGATGGTCTGGGCCACGGACGACGCTGCTGCATAGGTCGTATTGCCGGACTGGCTTGCAATGACCGTGCACCCGCCAGCTGCGACAGCGGTGAGGGTTGAACCGCTCACCGTACAGACCGCTGCAGGACTTGCGGTGTATGCGACCGGCAGGCTCGACGAGGCTGTCGCCGCCAGGGATGCAGTGCTTCCGATCGCGGGCGGAGTGACCGTCGTGAATGTGATGGTCTGGGCTTGCCCACTGATCATGAAGCTGACCGTGACCGGCGTTGCCGCGGGGTACGTGGCGTTACCGGCTTGCGATGCGGTAATCGAGCAGGTGCCGCTGGCGACTGGCGTCAGGGTGCTGCCGCTCACGGTACACGTGCTCGGCGTCGTTGATACGTACGTAACGGGCAGACTGGACGAGGCGGAGGCAGACAGGGTGACGTTCCCGCCGCCGACGCTGGCCGTTGATGGGGCCGAAAACGCGATGCTCTGGGTCACCGCGGCGGCGTTCACCGTGATGATCACGGGTGCGGAGGTTGCGGCTGCATAGCTTGTATCTGCAGCCTTGGAGGCAACGATCTGACAACTTCCCGCCGCTGCTGGCGCGGTCAGCGTGGCGCCAGACACCGTGCAGCTGCCTGCCGAGACGCTGTAGGAGACCACGCCGGTTCCGCTGCCCCCCATGGTGCTGAGAGCAGAGGTTTGTCCGACGGTCACGGTGGATGGAGAGGCCACAGCGGTCAACGCCGATTGGGTCGCCAAGGTGTTGGAGCTGCTGCTACCGCCGCCGCACCCGCCCAACGCCAAGGTGCCAACGAGCACCGGGCCGATCAAAATTGATTTAGTCAAGGGAAGTCTCATTTGCCAGTCTCCAATAGATGAAAGCGCTTTCAGCGCTCATTAAAAAATTTTTGCAGCTTTTTGAAAATAAAGAATCGCCGGAAGCAAGCACGAAAAACGATGCCATGTCGATGGTTGCAAGATCCGTTCTTGTTGCGCATCGTTCAATCGAACTGACGCCATGCGCGTGCAAAAAAACCAAATTTCAGATGCGTCTGACCTCGCCGTTGCTTTTTCGCAGAACGCTGTGCGAGATGAAAGCAAAATATCTTGAAAACGCTTTCATATCGATAATTTAACGCCGTTGCACCAGCTTTGAATAGCGATATACCCTCGTCGATGTCTGGCGCCCACCGCAAGCTTGCCCAGCCAAGAGGCGAGACGGCGCCATCGGGTCCTGGCGTGGTCTATGTTGGTCACGCGGTACGCTGCAGCATCTTTCTTTACCCATGACAATAGAGGCACTTTGCGACCGGGAGCGCCAATGTCTGCATGTCTGCTGGTGATGGATGCGCAGGAGTCTTTCCGCCATTGTGAATTTTTTTCCGAGCTGATCACCGACGACATCGTGGCACGGACTACGGTCGCCCTGCGAG
>DAICZP010000136.1 GCA_027311065.1 Thiomonas sp.
ACCTCACGACGGCGATGAAGAGCTTCACGCAGGCCTGATCGGAGGAACCCTCGTGGGCATGCTCGACATCTTCGACGTCGCCGGCAGCGCGGTCAGCGCGCAGAGCCAGCGCCTGAACGTGGTGGCGAGCAACCTGGCCAACGCCGACACCGTCGCCGGGCCGAACGGCCAGGCCTACAAGGCGCGCCAGGTCACGTTCCAGACCCAGCTGATGGGCGCCAACGCCAACGACCCGACGGCCGCGGGGGTGGTCGTCAGCAGCGTCACCGAAGACCAGAGCGCCGGGCGGCGCGTGCACGACCCGGCCAACCCGAGCGCCGACGCCGATGGCTACGTGACCTACAGCAACGTGAACGCGGTCGACGAGATGGTCAACATGATCTCGGCGTCGCGCGCCTATCAGGCTGACGTGAACGTGATGAATACGACCAAGAACCTGTTAGCCAAGACCCTGACGCTGGGTCAGTGACGGCGACATCGATACCCAAGGACGAACCAACATGAGCACCTCACCGATCAACAGCGCCAGCTCTCTGATTGCGGCGCTGCAACCAAGCAGCAGCGCGGCAACCTCCGGGGGCAGCGCCAGCGGCATGTCGGCATTGGCCAACGCCAACAGTTTCTACAACCTGCTGGTCACGCAGTTGACCAATCAGGATCCCCTGAATCCGATGAGCAATTCCGACCTCTCGGCGCAGATGGCGCAGTTCAGCACCGCAAGCGGGGTGCAATCCATCCAGCAATCGATGGCAGCGCTCACGGCGCAGTTGTCGCAGCAGCAGGGTCTGCAGGCGGCGAACCTGGTCGGTCACAACGTCATCTTCGACAGCAACGCGATGAGCCTGGGCGCCAGCGGGGGCAGTGCTGGCGGCTTCACGCTCTCGGGCGCAGCCAGCAACGTCCAGGTCCAGGTGCTCGACAGCAGCGGCCAGACGGTCGACACCATGAATCTGGGTGCATTGCCCGCCGGGGTGCAAAGTTTCAGCTGGAACGGCACGAACGCCGCCGGCAGCCAGGCACCAGCCGGCAACTACACATTCAATGTGAATGCGGTCGATTCCAGCGGCCATGCAGTGTCCGCAACACCGTTCGGAACCGGCACGGTGCAGGCTGTCATGCTGAACGGCGCCAGCGGGCCGTCACTCCAAGTGCAGGGACAAAGCAGCCAGATCCCGCTGTCCAACATTCAGGGCGTGGTCTGACGACCAGGCTTCGGGCAATTCCCAGGAGAACACAATGAGCACCTTCCAGACCGCGCTGTCGGGCCTGCAGGCCGCGTCGACCAATCTGCAGGTCTTGGGCAACAACATTGCCAACGCGAGCACTGTGGGTTTCAAGGCATCGAACGCCCAGTTCGCCGACGCCTACGCTGCCGCGGTGGCAGGAAGCGCGCCGTCCAATGGCCAGGTCGGCATCGGCACCCAGGTCGCCTCCATCGCCCAGCAGTTTTCACAAGGCAACATCCAGACCACCAACAATCCCCTGGACGTGGCGGTCAACGGTGCCGGATTCTTCCAGTTCAACTACAACGGTGCCACGGTGTATGGCCGCAACGGCCAGTTCCACCTCGACTCCAACGGCTTCATCGTCGACAGCAGTGGTGGCAAACTCGTCGGCATGCCGGCGTCAAGTGGCGCCATCAGCAGCGGCTCCGGGCCGTTGCAGGTTCTGGCCAACGTGCTCGCACCATCGGGCACCAGCAAAGTGAATCTTGGCGTCAACCTCAATGCCAGCGACACGGCGGTGCCAAGTGGCGTTGCCTTCGACCCCACCAACCCGGCGTCCTACAACTATTCCACCGTGACCACGGTCTACGACAGCCTCGGTGAGTCGCACCTGATGACGACCTACTACCGCGAGTCGTCGGCAACGAGCACGAGCGGGCAGTCATGGAACGCCTACTTCTCGATGGCCGGTGCGTACCCGTCGACCGCCACCAGTGGCTCCGCCACGAGCAGCGCCACCGGCTCGATCGGCACCTTGAGCTTCGACACCAATGGCACGCTCAGCCCGGCGTCCAGCGGCTTCGTGGTGTCTGGCTACAGTTGGTCCGACGGCGCCACGTCCGGCGCGATCGCGGTCAACTACACCGGCTCCACGAACTATGCCGCCACCGACGGTGTCAACACCGTGCAAGCGGATGGCTACGGCATCGGCCAGCTCAGCAACATCTCCGTCAGCGCCGATGGCACCGTCTTCGGTGTCTACAGCAACGGTCAATCCTGGACCCTCGGCCGCATCACTCTCACCAACTTTGCCAATCCACAGGGTTTGCAGCGCGCGGGCAACAACTACTTCGTGGCGACATCGAACTCGGGGCAACCGGTGACGGGCACACCGAGCGCCAACGGACTCGGCACCTTGCAGTCAAACGCCGTCGAGGCATCGAACGTCGACTTGTCGACGCAACTGGTCAGCCTCATCGTGGCGCAGCAGGCGTACCAGGCGAATTCCCAGACCATCAAGACCGAGAACCAGGTGGTCCAAACCTTGCTTGCGTTGTAAGCGACAACACGAACCTGACACCCCATGGACACGCTCTGGATTGCCGCCACTGGCGCCCGCGCCATTCTGCAACGGCAGGATGTCACGACCAACAACCTTGCCAATGTCGGCACCACCGGCTATCGCGCCGCCCAGGCCCAGTTCCGTGCCTTGCCGGTTTACGGCGAGCCATTGCCGGTCAACGCCTACGTGGCCACGCAAGCCGATACCGCGGACCTGCAGGGCGGGCCGATCCAGCACACCGGGCGCAACCTTGACGTTGCGATTGCCGGCCCGGGCTGGATCGCGGTGCAGGGGGCCGACGGCAAGCCTGCGTACACGCGCAACGGCGACCTTCAGATCAACGCCAGTGGAGCCCTGGTCACGAGCACCGGTCAACCCGTGCTCGGCCAGGGCGGCGCGCCGATCACGGTGCCGCCGCTGACCTCCGTGCAGATCGGCGCCGACGGGACCATTTCAGGCATCCCCGCCGGCGGCCAGGCCACCGGGCTGATCGCCGTCAACCAGATCCAGCTTGTCAACCCACCCGCTGCGCAGTTGCAGCGCGGCGCCGACGGCTTGTTCCGCAGCGCGCAAGGTGCAGCCCAGCCCGATGGCACCGTGCAACTGGTGAGCGGGGCGCTCGAGGGCAGCAACGTGAACCCCGTGCAGGCCATGGTGCAGATGCTCGACAACACGCGTGCATTCGAGATGCAGACCAAGTTGATGCAAAGCGTGGACCAGAACCGCCAGGCTGCGCTGCAATTGCTGAATATCAGCTGACCCCCATTTCACGCAGGCCCCCGCCATGATCCGCTCTCTTTACGTCGCCGCCACTGGTCTGCAAGCGCAGCAGACCAGCATGGACATGATCTCGAACAATCTGGCCAACTCGAACACGACCGGGTTCAAGAGCGCGCGCACCGTATTCCAGGACTTGATCTACCAGAACATGATTCAGCCTGGGGCGCAATCGTCCCAGACAACGCAATATCCCTCGGGCTTGCAGCTGGGCGCCGGGGTCACGTCGGTGGCGAGCGAGCGCCTGATGACGCAGGGCAGCCTGACCCAGACCGGCAATTCGCTCGATGTGGCCATCAACGGCCAGGGCTTTTTTCAGGTGCTGCAACCCAACGGCACCGTGTCGTATTCCCGCGATGGGACATTTCAGCTGAATAATCAAGGACAGATGGTCACGTCAACGGGCTATCTGGTGCAACCCACCATCACGATTCCGTCCAATGCCCAAAGCATCACCATTGGTTCGGATGGCACCGTCTCCGTCACTCTCCCCGGGCAAAGCGCGCCGCAGGCCGTGGGCACGCTGCAACTGGCCAGCTTCGTCAACCCGGCAGGCCTGCAAAGCGTCGGCGGAAATCTGTATGTCCAGACCGGATCCTCCGGCAGCCCCAATACCGGCCAGCCCACGCTCAACGGTCTGGGATCGCTCCAGCAAGGCTACCTCGAAGGCTCGAACGTCAACGTGGTGTCGGCCTTGGTCGACATGATTTCGACCCAACGCGCATACGAGATCAACAGCAAGGCTGTGCAGGCGTCAGACCAGATGCTGCAGTACGTCGAGCAGAATGTCTGAGACCATCATGCGCCGCTCCCTGGTGATGACCGTGGTCTTCTCGCTGCTCGGTGCGATGCTGTCCGGGTGCGCGTCCTACCCCGACCGCCTCGCCGACGAGCACGAAAAGCTCAAGCCCCTGCCTATTCCCGCCCAACCGGAGTCGTTCGATGCGCACCCGGCGAACGGCGCGATCTGGCAGGGAGGTACCAACGTGGCGCTGTTCGAGGATACGCGCGCGCACCGCATCGGCGACCTGATCACGGTGCTGATCCAGGAAAACGCCAACGCGACCAAATCGACCAACACGACCATCAACAAATCCGACTCGATCTCGGCTGGCATCACCGCCTTGTTCGGCAGCGTACCCGCCGCCGTCAACCCCGCCGTCGGCGCCACCACATCAGCCAAGTTCGGCGGCAATGGAGCGGTGGCGCAGAGCAATACCTTCACCACCACGTTGCAGGCCACCATCGTCAAAGTCATGAGCAACGGCAACCTGCAAATCTCCGGGCAGAAAGAAGTGATGCTCAACGGTGGCCACGAATTCATCCGCGTCGCAGGCGTGGTGCGGGCCGGTGACGTCACCCAGCAAAACACGGTGCTGAGCACGCAAATTGCCGATGCCCGCGTCGAATACAGCGGCAACGGCAGTGTCTACGCTGCGGCCCAGACCCCGTGGTTGACCAACTTCTTCCTCTCGCTATGGCCATTCTGAACCTGCGTCAGGCATGGTGCCGCCTGTTGCCGGCGCTGCTGCTCCTCATCCTGCTGCCGGCGCGCGCCGAAGCCATTCGCGACCTCACCGGCGTGGATGGGGTGCGCCACAACCAACTCGTGGGTTACGGCCTGGTCGTGGGCCTGTCGGGTACCGGAGACCAGGCCACCCAGGTTCCCTTCACCACGCAATCGTTGCTCAACATGTTCCAGCGACTGGGAATCAACCTCCCGGCCTCCATCGCCTCGAACCTGCAACCGAAGGATCTTGCCGCCGTGATGGTCACGGCCGATCTGCCGCCGTTCGCGATGCCGGGGCAGACCATCAACGTCACCGTGTCGGCGGTCGGCAATGCGGCCAGCCTCGCCGGAGGCACCCTGCTGATGACTCCGCTCAAGGGAGCGGATGGCCAAACCTACGCCGTCGCCCAAGGCAACATTGTCGTCAGCGGCTTCGGCGCATCCTCTGGTGGCAGCGGCACCCAGACCAATATTCTCACTGCCGGTAACGTCGCCAACGGCGCCACGGTGGAGCGGTCGGTGCCGACTGCCTTCGACCAACCCGGCGCGCTCCTGCTGACGCTCGACACCCCGAGCTTTGGCACCTCGAGCCGGATCGCCGAACGCATCAACAGAAGCTTCGGCGCAGGCACCGCAGTTGCCCTCAATGCCGGCGTGGTGCGCGTGCGCGCGCCTGCCGACCCCGGTGCGCGCACCGGGTTCGTCGGGACCGTGCTCGCGCTTGATGTCGATGCCGAAACTCCTCCGGCGAAGGTGGTGATCGACGCGCGCAGCGGTACCGTGGTGCTGGGACAGAACGTCACCCTGAGCAGTTGCGCCGTGGCTCACGGCAACCTCTCGGTCACCATCGATACGAAATACCAGACCAGTCAGCCCAACCCGCTGGGGGCCGGCCAGACCGTGGTCACACCGTCGACCAAGGTCAAGGCCAAGCAGGATCAGGCGAACTTGCTGATGTTCAAGCCCGGTGTCACCCTCGAAGCCGTGGTGCGCGCGCTCAACGCGGTGGGCGCGACCCCCAACGACCTGATCGCGATCCTGCAGGCCATGAAGCAGGCTGGCGCCCTCCACGCCCAGCTCGAGGTGATCTGACCCGCCATGGATGCAAAAATTGCCAGTCTCACCGGCGTCGCAACCGATGCCCTGACATTTCAGGGCCTGAACAAACTGCAGGCGTCTGCGCAAGCCAACCCGAACAATCCGGCCACGATCAAAGCCGTGGCGAAGCAGTTCGAAGCCCTTTTCATGCAGCGCATGATCGAGACGATGCAGCAAACCAAGTTGGGCCCTGACATGCTTGGCGACACTGCGGGTCCGATGTTCGAATCGCTGTTCGCGCAGCAACTTGCCGCCACTGTCACGCAGGGGCGCGGTGTCGGCCTCGCCGACTTCCTGGCGCGTCAGCTGAGCCAACGCTTTGGCACTGGAGTTCAACACGCCGGCACCGCGACAGTTCCGGCCGCGTTGGGTACTTCAGGATTTCCGCTGCCTGCCTCGCCGGGTCGCGCAGCCAATCTCAACCCGCCGACGCAAGATCCCGTCGTGCCGGCGCACCCTGCGGCGCCCACCGCCGCGGTGGATGCGGCCCTGCAGGCCATGGCAGCGCCCAACCCGGTTGAGACGCCGCCCTTGCCACAACCGGCGCGTTCCGGCCCCGAGGACGCTGCCGACAACGCACTCGCGCAGCGGGCACGCGGCTTTTTTGCCAGTATCATGCCCAGCGTGCGCGCCGCAGCGGCCCGAC
>DAICZP010000139.1 GCA_027311065.1 Thiomonas sp.
GTCCGCGGCGCCGGCGGTGTTCGATGGCGATGTGGACATGGATCATGGCCCTTGCCGGATGGATGGTAGGGCGCGCGCGGCAGCCGCCAGCCTGGCCTTGAGCGGGCGCCAGTCCTTCGTGCACGTGGTGCTGCCGCCGGCGCTGCGCGTGTCCATCGCGCCGCGGCGCGCAACACGGTGAATGCGCGGTTCAGCGTGGCCGAGGGTCGACATGGGGCGCGCGTCGCGTCTGCTGGAACAGGTCGAACAGCTGGGCCGCGCTGGCCGACAAGGCGCCCGCGCGGCGGCGGATCAGGCCCACGGTACGCCACACCTCGGGCTCGCACAGCGGCACGCTTTCCAGTGTCGGATGACCCGCCAACGCGGCCGCCGGCATCGGCGCCACGCCGAGACCGGCCTCGACCAGCGCCAGCGCGGCGGCGCCGGTCTGGACCTCGTAGGCCACGCGTGGACGCAGTCCGCGACCCGCCAACGCGCGGTCGAGCACCAGCCGGTTGCCCGACGTTCGGGCCAGCGCGATGAATGCGTGCGCGTTCAGCTCCGCCCAGGCAACGGCGGGGCGCGTGCTCAACGGGTGATCGGGCCGGCACGCGAGCATGAACTGCTCGTCAAACAAGGGCGCGAACTCGACATTGCCGTCGGGCATGTCGACAAAGCTCATGCCGAAATCGGCCTCGCCTTGCGACACCGCCTCACGCACTTCGTTCGACTTCACGTCCAGCAGGACCACCTGGACCCGTGGATGGCTTTGACGATACCGATCCAGCAACGGTGCCACGATACCGGTCAGCACGCTGGGAACGCAGGCGACCGTCACGCGGTCTCCGCGTGTCGCGGGATCGCCTCGTATCGCGAGCAGGGCGTTGTCCAGATCGTCAAGCAGCACGCGCATCTTGCGCTCAAACTCGCGGCCAGCAGCGGTCAGTGTGACCCGCCGCGTGGTGCGCTCGACCAGGCGCATGCCAAGGGCGCGCTCGAGCTTTTCGATGCGCCTGCTGTACGCAGGTTGCGAAAGATGCACGGCGGCGGCGGCTTTGCGGAAGCTTCCGAGGTCGGCTAGCGTGCGCAAGGCGATCAGATCGTCGATGTCGAAAGGTGTGCTCATGGGCCGCGGTGGCTGGAGTTCTATTCATGCGGATTTTCGATCAATCGATGCTTTTATTGCAATTGACGTGCGGTCCCGGGAGATGGAAACTTCCGCACCATGTCAATGTCGTCGTCCCCGTTCGAGTTTCCCGGATCTCCCGTCGACGTGCTCGTCGTCGGGGGCGGCAACGCCGCGTTGTGCGCCGCGCTCACCGCTCGCGAGGCCGGCGCGTCGGTGATGCTGCTGGAGGCTTCGCCGCGCGCGTGGCGGGGCGGGAACACCCAGCACACGCGCAACCTGCGCTGCATGCACGATGCGCCGCAGGACGTGCTCGTGGACGCGTATCCGGAAGAGGAGTACTGGCAGGACCTCCTGAAGGTGACCGGAGGCCAGACCGACGAGGCGCTGGCGCGGCTGGTCATCCGCGCGTCCGCGAGCGTGCGCCCCTGGATGCGCCGCCACGGTGTGCACTTCCAGCCGTCGCTGTCGGGCGCCTTGCACACCGCCAGGACCAATGCATTCTTCATGGGCGGAGGCAAGGCACTGGTCAATGCGTATTACCGCAGTGCCGAGCGCCTCGGCGTGCAGGTGCGCTACGACGCGCCGGCCGACCGCCTGGATCTCGAGGATGGTCGGTTCGTCGCGGCCTGGAGCGCGGGCCGCAGGATCGCCGCGCGTGCCTGCGTGCTGGCAGCCGGGGGGTTTGAATCCAACCGCGAATGGCTGCGCGAGGCCTGGGGGCAAAACGCCGACGGCGAGTATCCCTCGGAGAATTTTCTTATCCGCGGCACGCGCTTCAACACCGGCGTGCTGCTGCGTTTCATGCTCGACGCGGGCGCCGATTCGATCGGCGACCCCACACAGGCCCACATGGTCGCCATCGACGCGCGCGCGCCACTGTACGACGGCGGCATTTGCACCCGCATCGACTGCGTGTCGCTGGGCGTCGTGGTGAACCGCCATGGCGAGCGTTTCTACGACGAGGGCGAGGATTTCTGGCCCAAGCGCTACGCCATCTGGGGACGACTGGTGGCGCAGCAGCCAGGGCAAGTGGCATGGTCGGTCATCGATGCCAAGGCAGTCGGGCGCTTCATGCCTCCGGTGTTCCCGGGGACGACGGCCCGAACGCTGCCCGAGTTGGCGCGGTTGCTCGAGATACCGGAGGCGACGTTCTTGCGCACGCTGCAGGCCTACAACGCCGCCTGCCGTGGCGGCGACTTCGATCACACGCGACTGGACGATTGCCACACCGCCGGTCTGGCGCCCGCCAAGAGCCATTGGGCACGCCCCATCGAAACGCCCCCCTTCACGGCCTACGCCTTGCGCCCCGGCGTGACGTTCACCTACCTCGGGCTGCGCACCGACGCCACCGCAGCGGTGCGTTTCGGCGGAGTGCCAAGTCCGAACCTGTTCGTCGCCGGCGAGATGATGGCCGGGAACGTGCTGGGTCGCGGCTACACGGCGGGGGTTGGCATGAGCATCGGCACGGCGTTTGGGCGCATTGCCGGGCAGCAAGCGGCGTCAGCCGCGCGAAGGGAGCGCCATCGTGTCGCCGCTTGAGCAACTCGTGCGTGAAGCCCAGGCAACGGCCGACCCGCTCGCGGGCAGTGATACGCCGGAGCTGGCCGAGCAGGAGGCCTCGCGCATCCTCCACATCTGCAATGCGTGTCGTTATTGCGAGGGCTTTTGCGCCGTGTTCCCGGCGATGACGCGGCGGCTTGAGTTCCCGGCCGCCGACGTGCACTACCTGGCCAATTTGTGCCACAACTGCGGCGCCTGCCTGCATGCATGCCAGTACGCCCCGCCCCATGAATTCGGCGTCAACGTGCCGCGCACCATGGCGCGGGTGCGCGTGCAGACCTATGCCCGCGCCGCGTGGCCGCGTGCTTTCGGTGCGCTGTACGCCCGCAACGGAAGTATGGTCGGCTTGGCGCTGGCCGGCGGCATCTCACTCTTTCTCATCCTCGCGCTGGTCTTGCACGGTTCCCTGGCCAGGCCGTCCGGTGACGGGGACTTCTACCGCGTGTTTTCGCATGGCCTGATGGCAGGTGTGTTCTCGGTGGCGTTCATCGGGGCGCTCGTCGCCATGGGCATCGGCGTGGCGCGCTTCTGGCGAGAGCTCGCGCCGACTGCGCCGAGCCTGCGGGCGGTGGGCGACGCGGCCGGCGCGGCGGCCAGCCTTCGTTACCTGGGTGGCGGACACGGGCAAGGGTGCAACAACGCGGACGACAGTTTCTCGCTGGCGCGCCGCCGGTTTCACCACGCCACCTTCTACGGCTTCACGCTGTGTTTCCTGGCGACATCGGTAGCGACCTTCGACGACTATATGCTGCACTTGCCGGCGCCGTACGCATACACCAGTCTTCCCCCTCTGCTCGGGATCGCCGGCGGCCTGCTGATGGTGGTGGGTTGCGTCGGCCTGCTGGTGCTCAACTTGCGCCGACCGGCCTTGCACGGCGACCCCGCGCAGCGTCCGATGGACAGAGGTTTCATCGTCCTGCTCCTGTTGATCGCGACCAGCGGGCTCGCCTTGGCGGCGTGGCGCGCCAGTGCGATGATGCCAACGCTGCTGGCGTTGCACCTGGGTGCGGTGCTGTCCTTGTTCGTCACCATGCCTTATGGAAAGTTCGCCCATGCGCCGATGCGGGTCGCGGCACTGCTGGCCTGGAGCATCGAGCGCAGGTTGCCGCTGCGGCTCGGGCTGGCCGAAGACTGATTGCAGGGCCAGGAGGCGTCGCCGGACCAATCCGATTCCAAAGAGTCGCCACGAAGCGGCCAATTGCTTTAAAACCACCAATCGCGGTCTCGAACCGCAGGGGAGACAGGACATGACAGTCAGCACAAGGGATACGGGCACGCCCTCGCAGGATGCCATCTACAAGGTGGCGCTGGCCAGCATCATCGGCTCGGTGATCGAACAATACGACTTCCTGGTCACGGGGATCATCGCCGCGACGGTCTGGGGCAAAGTGTTCTTCAAGTTGCCCTCGCTGGCGGCGATCGCCGCGGCGATCGCGGTCTACGGTCTGGGCATCGTCATCCGCCCGGTCGGCGCGTTTATCTTCGGCAACATTGCCGATCGATACGGGCGCAAGGACGCCATGGTCTGGGCGCTGCTGCTCATGGGGGTCAGTACGCTGTTGATCGGGTTGACTCCCAGCTATGACAGCATCGGTATGGCGGCCCCGATCCTGCTGATCGTGTTCCGGCTGGCGCAGGGCATCAGCTTCGGCGCCGAGTTCGGTACCGCGTCGACCTGGGTCGTCGAGCAGGCCGCGAAAAGCCCCAACCGCGCGTTCTGGGGGGCCTGGGTCGGCTTCGCGATCCCCCTCGGCCTGCTGCTGGGATTCGGGTCGGTGCTGATCGTGCGCTCGAACATGGCGCCGGCCGATTACATATCGTGGGGGTGGCGGATCTTCTTTTTCATCGGTTTTGCGGTTGCCATCGTTGGCATCGTCATCCGGGCGCGCACCCAGGACAGCTTCGTGTTCGAGCGCCTGCAGCAAGGCAGCGGGACGCTGGCCAGCCCCGCGGCGCAGGTCTGGAAGGAAATGCCCTTGCGCATTTTGCGCACGTCGTTGGTCAACGCCATGTTCGGCGGGGCCTTTTTCCTCAGTTTCGTGTTCGGCACTGGCTACATGAAGGCCGTCGGCTTCACCGGCACGCAAGCCGAATCGGTGGGGTTGATCGCCGCCGCGTCGATGCTGGTGTTCATGTATATCGGCGCGCGACTGGCCGACCGCATCAATCGGCGCACCGTGTTGCTGGTTTCGGCTGTGGTGTTCCTCGTGTGGGCCATTCCCTACTTCTACCTGCTCAATATGCACGTCTTCGCGCTCGCCGTGCTGGCCGAGGTCATCGGGTTCGGCTTTGTGTTCGGCTTCGGCTACGGCGCGATTCCGACCTTCTACACCGAGAACTTCCCAACCCGCTTCCGTGCTTCGGGCGCGAGCGCGGCCTACCAGGTGTCGCAGGTTTACGGAGGCGGCCTGATCCCGATCATCGCCGGGCTCATCTTGCACGCCTACGGCATTCATCAGGCATGGTTCTACATCGGCCTATTCGTGATGGTCTACGCGGTGCTGGCGATTTTCGCCATTCTCGCGACACCGGAAACCAAGGGCGTGGACCTCGAAACGTTGTGAGTCGGCGCGGCGGTCGGGGCGTGCGGGCATGGATACGCTGGCGCACGCCCTGAGCGCGCGCATCTGGGACGCGCTGGGAGGAGATCCCGCGCGCCTTGCGCGCCTGAGCATCGGCGGCGAGGGTGCATTGCCGGGTTTGTTCCCCATCAGCGATCTCGCCGCCGCAGCGGTGGCATGCGCCGCGCTGGCGGCGGACGAATTGCGCGACCTCGCCGGCTCGCGGCCGGGCACCGGCCCAGGCGCCGTTCGGGTGGATCGCCGGCTGGCGGCCGCGTGGTTCGGCGTCACCTTGCGGCCGCTTGGCTGGGCGCCTCCCCCGCTGCGCGACGCCTTGACTGGAGACTGGCGCTGCCGTGACGGATGGATTCGTCTGCATGCGAACGCGCCGCATCACCGGGCCGCGGCCCTGGGCGTGCTGGGATTGCGCGATGCCAGGGGGCAGGTGGATGCGGCGGGGGTGGCCGCCGCGGTCGCCTCGTGGCATGGTGCTTCGCTCGAGCAGGCGGTGGTCGAAGCCGGCGGGTGCGCCGCTGAAATGCGGGATATCCAGGCTTGGCGCGCGCACCCGCAGGGCATCGCGGTCCAGGGACACCCGCTGGTGGAGTGGCGGTGCGCGCCGGCGTCGACTGCCCCGTGGAGCCCCCATTCAAGCGTCCTGCTTCGGGGGTTGCGCGTGCTTGACATGACGCGCGTGCTCGCCGGACCGGTGGCCACGCGCATGCTGGCGGGGCTCGGCGCCACCGTGCTGCGCATCGACCCGCCGCAATGGAACGAACCTGGAGTCGTGCCGGACGTCACCCGCGGGAAGCGTTGCGCGCGCCTGGACCTGAAAACCGCCCCGGGGCACGCCCGATTCGTCGAGCTGCTCGCGCAGGCCGACGTATTCGTGCACGGTCTGCGGCCGGGAGCCCTGGAGGCGATCGGGCTGGGCGCGCCGGTACGTACCCGCATTCGCCCAGGCCTGGTCGACGTGAGCCTCGACGCGTACGGCTGGCACGGCCCCTGGGCGCTGCGGCGCGGGTTCGACAGTCTTGTGCAGATGAGTTGCGGGATCGCCGATGCGGGCATGCGCGCGGCCGGCGCAACACGCCCCCTGCCGCTGCCCGTTCAGGCCCTGGATCATTCCACCGGCTATCTCGCCGCCGCCGCGGTCCTGCGTGGCCTGACGCGGCGCGTCGACGCTGATCAGCGCACCGAGGCGCAACTGTCATTGGCGGCAACCGCGGAAATCCTGCTCGACCTTACCCACCGCACGGAAACAGGGCAGGCGCCGCACGCCCCGCTCTCCGAAACAGACTGGGTCACGCGCATTGAGCGCACCCCATGGGGCCCGGCCCGGCGCCTCCGGGCGCCGTGGGGAATCGTGGGTGTGCCCACACGCTGGCACCTCCCGGCCGCGGAGTTGGGCAGCGCACCGGCGCGCTGGTGAGACAGAGGCGCGCCGCGTATCCGGAATCATTTCACAATGGCGTCGGGGTGTTGATCCAGAAGTTTGACGTACTGCGCCGACATTGCCTGCCTGGGAAAGAAGGCTTTCCAGATCGATGCCGGCAAGAGTTGCGCAGGCGGAGGAGCAAATACGAAGTCCTGCTTCGTCACCATCGCGTGGCATGCAATGCAAGCTTGCACTTTCCCGTGGGACACCACTTGCCCATCCGGTTTGTAGGCTCCCATCACCCAGTCACGATCGGCCTTGTCGTAACCGTCCAGCTTGAGCATGGCCGTGACGCCAGTCAGCTTCTTGTGCGCGTCGTAGTTTTCCTTGATCAACAAGGCGCCATTGGGATAGCGTTTGACCTTTTCGATGCTACCCGCCCGGTTGATCGCATCATTCGCGGAGGGACCCGCCGCAGCCGAACGGGGACTGCAAGCTTTTGCGAAGGAAAAATCGCGGCAAAACATGGTTCTGATCATGTCTGGGGGGCAGGCGAGGCTGCGAACGCGCGAGCCCCTCCTCCGTAGCTTGCGTACAGCGCCTGCGCCGCCTCCAGAAGGCGAGCACGAGACAGGTCACCGGTGACGGCGTAGCCCCAATCGCGGTCGACCCAATACAGCGTCGTGGTGCCACCCGAGGAAACAATGCGAAACGCCGTCTGTGCGGTCGGCTTCGCCATCCCGCGTAGATAGACGGTGAGCCGATGACCTTGCGCGTTCTGATACATGAGCTGGGCAGCCGGCTTCCCGGGCATGCCCGGGAGCAAGCGACCTCCCATGAGCAGCAGTCCACCAGGCAAGCTGTCGGGTGCCACAATGGGGCGGTCCAGTCGACGGGACAGCCATGTCGTGAGGTCGTTGGAGTTACGTACCTCCACCGGCCGGCGCGGGTCTGGCGTGTAGACGGAGTACGCCAGGAGGGCTTGACGCACGAAATGCTGCTCGCCTTCGGCCCTCGCGAGCGCCGCCGTGGCGTCACGACTTTGCCACTGCGCACTGCCCACACCGCCGGCGACCGCACCCAATCCAATCCATAAGGCGACGACCGCCGCGCGCGCCCATCGCCGGGGGGGTACGACCGTACGTTGCAGCAGTTGCGATGGGACGGGTTGGTCAAGCAGGGGATCGAGCGCAGCGCGCAGCGCCAGGGTCTGCTGCTGCATCGCCTGCACCTCGGCGGCCAGCTGCGCATCGTTGGCCAGCGCGTGCTGCACTTGCGCGCTACGCGCGTCATCAAGCTGACCGTCCACATAGGCCATCAGGGTATGGTGATCGGGTCGAAACGTGCTCATCCCGTCGTCCTTTCCCGCTCGACCACGCGCAGCGTCGGCCTCGGTTGTGCAACTTCAGGGTTCATGCGCTGCCAAAGATCGGTGCGCGCTCTTGAAAGCCGCGACATCACTGTCCCCTGTGGCACCCCGAGTGCGCGCGCAGTCTCCGCATAGCTGAGACCTTCCACGGCCACGAGCAGCAACACTTCGCGCAATGGCAAGGGTAGTCGTTGTAGCGCCTCGAGCAGTTGCAGAGCCTGCAGCCGCAGCTCCTGATTGGCGGGCTGAAAAGGGTGATGTGGCTCTGGAATGTCTTCCAGCGTCACGGTTGCGCTGCGCGCGCTGACCGTGCACTGGTCGACAAACAGATTGTGCATGATGGAAAACAGCCAGGGTCGCACGCTCCCACTGCCGCGCCAGAGCCCCCACTTGATGATGGCGCGTTCCAGCGTGTCTTGCACCAGATCGTCAGCTTCAGCCCAGCGACCGCCATGGAGGACGAGTGCGTAACGGCGCAGGTGCGCCATCTGCTCAAGCAGAAGCTGCTGGCGGTCCGCCATGGCAGTCGCGTGTCGTGGCGTTCGCGATCGGTCGCGGCGACTTAGTACTTGCTCTTGGCCGCCAGCGCGGGGTCGACTTGCCAGATTTCTTCCACGAGCCTTTGGTCACGGTAGGTCAGCACATAGCGCACGGGAATCTTTCCCTTACCCTCGAAAATCACGTCAGCCGTCACAGTCGCGCCTTTGGGGTTTGCGGCCTCCGTGAGCTTGGACACGTGGGCCTTGAGGTTTGGATTCGCTTTGCCGAACTTGGACCAGACGCCAGCGATCGACGTCGAGGTGGTGTAGCGGCCGTCGAGCGGACCGCCCACCCACTCCAGTACGGCATCGGTCGCATAGGCGGCGTTGATCGCAGCCTCATTTCCCTGGGCGATGGCGTCGATATGCGCCTTGGCCGCATCAGCAGCACTGCCAGCATGCGCGAGCGGAGCGCCAAGTGCAATGGCGGCGGCGAAGAGCGCCGCGCACAGTCGCGAGGCGGTGGTGTGAAACGTTTGCGGCATCGAAGTCTCCCGATAAAAGTCGAAGGATGTCGTGCGGCCAACGTCCACCGCGGGTGCCCGGGGGCCGATGGAGCAGCACGACGATCACATAGACGTCGAATCCCGCATTTTTATTCCAGTACCGGGGCAGGAAATTTTCTGGCTGCGCTCCCGGCCGGGTCGCCCCGCCCTTGGCGTTGCGCGTGCAACGGACCACTTTGACCGTGGGCTGACGCCCACGGTGCATGGTCAATCCAGGTTCAACCGGTCTTCAGCGCAAATTTTCCTGGAAGAACGCCATCGTGCGGTCCCAGGCGAGTTTCGCGGCATCCGGGTTGTAGCCGAGCGGTGGCATGTTGCGCGCATCGGATTCCTCGTTCGCGAAAGCATGCTTGGCGTCGTAACGGTAGAACGCGTACGTCGCGTTTGCTGCCTGGAGCCTTTGTTCCAGCGTGTCTACACCGGCGATGGCGAAAAACTGATCCTGGGTAGCCCAGTGGCCGAGCAGCGGCGCCTTGATCTTGCTGGCGTCGACGTATTCGATTGGCGGGTAGCCGTACCAGGTCGTGTTTGCGTCGCTTTCAGGAACAAAGACTGCAGCCAGCAATGTGAGTGCGCCGCCCATGCAGTAGCCCATCACGCCCGCTTTCGAGCTGCCCGTCGCTTTGAGATACTGCACGGCGCCGCGAATGTCCTGACCCGCTGCATCGGCGAAATCCAGACCGTTCATCAGATGTTCGGCCTCATTCGCCTCCAGCGCCAGCTTGCCGCGATAGAGGTCGGGAACCAGGGCACGATATCCGCGAGCGGCCAGCTTCTCGGCGACGCCTTTGATCTGGTCATCGAGACCCCACCACTCCTGGATGACCACGATGCCGGGCGCTCCACTGCCCTGCGTCGGTTCCACCATGTAGCCGCTCGAGGCTTTGCCGTCCGGCCGTGTGTAGCTGATCATTCCACTCATCCTTGTTCTCCTGTGTGCATTGGCGACGGTTCCCGTCGCCGACGGCTTGACCAATTTGGGGGTCTGGCGCGCAGGCCTGCATCGCATCGGCACCAGCACCTGAAGCTTATCCCAGGCGACGCGCCCGCATGGAACTGCGCGTTGCGCCGCTTGGCGATGGCCGCAGGTACGTCTTCAGCTGCATGGTCCAGGCATGCGCATTGCCAGGTGCATCGGCAACGACGTCGATGCCCGTTCGTGGTGCGCGGCTCCCCGCCGTGGGGATTCGCCTGCACCGCAAACGTCCCGTGCGGGCCGGCGCGAGCCCCGCGACGGCTCTGCGTCCAGGCCGAACTGGCTGGCCCGACTTTTGCACGCTCGTGTCCCGATCTGGTGCATCGCGGCTCTCCAGGTGTTTGTCGTGTGCGCCTTTTGCTTTTCCTCATGGCTGGGTTCTACAGGGAGCTTGCAATGTCGAGTGTCATTGATTCTTCGGTCGGGCGCGTCAGCGCGTCGACCCTGTACGGCAAAGAGCGCTGGCTGCAGCTTGCGCTGGGGGTGGTCTGCATGATGGCCATCTCAAGCCCGCAGTATGTGTGGGCGCTGTTCACCAAACCTCTGCTCGGGCAGGTGGGCGGCAGTCTCGCCACTCTGCAGGTGACGTTTTCCATCCTGATCGTGCTGCAAACCTTTTTCTCGCCGTTCCAGGGCTATCTGGTCGACCGTTTTGGGCCGCGTCCGCTGCTGTCGGCGGGGGCCGTGCTGACCGGGCTGAGCTGGGTGCTGGCAGCGGGTGCAAGCACCCCGATGCAGCTGTATCTCACCTACGGCATGTTGGGGGGGATCGGCACCGGGGTGATCTACGTCGGCGTGGTCGGCCTGATGGTGCGCTGGTTCCCGCGCCAGCGCGGGCTTGCGGTGGGTCTTGTGGCAGCGGGTTACGGCTTTGGCGCCATCGCCACCACCTTCCCGATCGCCAGCAGCCTGGCCAGCTCGGGGTTCGCGCATACCGTCACCGTGTTCGGCTATCTCATCGGTGCGGTCGGTCTGCTTGCCGCACAGGGCATTCGCCGCCCGCCTGTCGATCTGGTGGCCGACGTCGCGCCGCCAGCGGAGCGCGCGGTGGGCGCCAGCCCGGCGCAGATGCTGGGCACGCCGGTGTTCTGGTTGATGTTCCTGATGATGACCATGATGTCCACGTCGGGACTGATGGTGATTTCTCAGATGGGAGCGTTCGCGAAGGACTTCGGTATCGCCTCGACCCTGGTCTGGGGCATGGCGGCGCTGCCGCTGGCGCTGACCATCGACCGTTTCGCCAACGGGCTGACCCGTCCGTTCTTCGGCTGGTTGTCTGACCGCATCGGGCGCGAGAACACGATGGGCCTGGCGTTCGGGCTGGAGGGTGTGGCGATGGCGGCGTGGCTGGCCCTGCACAACGACCCGCTGCTGTTCGCACTGCTTTCGGGGGTGGTGTTCT
Organism: Thiomonas sp.; assembly: GCA_027311065.1. GTDB lineage: Bacteria > Pseudomonadota > Gammaproteobacteria > Burkholderiales > Burkholderiaceae_C > Thiomonas_A. The sequence goes on from DAICZP010000139.1 coordinate 11,400, forward strand.
TCGGCTGGGGAGAAATCTTCTCGCTGTTCCCGTCGACGCTCACCGACACCTTCGGCACGCGTCACGCCACCACCAACTACGGCATCTTGTACATGGCCCAGGGCATCGGCTCGATCCTGGGCGGCCCGATCGCCGCGTTGATCCACCAATCCAGCGGTTCGTGGGCGCCGGTGTTCGGCATCATGATCGCGCTCGACCTGATGGCTGCCGCGCTGGCGCTGTTCGTGCTCAAGGGCGCGCGCGCGCGCTATCTGGCGCGGGCCACTGCCTGAGGACAACCGATGTCATCATCCCAACGCCTTGACCGCCGCGACCTGCTGCTCGGGCTGCTGGCCTTCGCGGCGAGCTCCACCGACGTGATCGCCTTTCTCAAACTGCAGCACGTGTTCACGTCGGCGATGACCGGCAATACCGCCCTGCTGGGCATGGCGCTGGGCCAGGGCCGGCTGCTGGCGGCGCTGCTGTCGCTGCTCGCGCTGGTTGGCTACGTCGCCGGCGCGGCGGTCGGCGCATTGGTGCTGCGCCACGATCCGCAGCACGAGTTACGCGATATTCTCGGTCTGGAGTCGGCGGTGCTGCTGGTGATCACGCTGGCGTGGTGGTTTCAGGGCTTCCCAGGCTCCGGCCCGGTGTTGCAGCTGTCGGTGCTGGGCGCAGCGCTGGCGATGGGGCTGCAGAGCGTCGCGGCGCGCAAGATCAACGTCGACGGTGTGCCCACCGTGGTGTTCACCAGTACACTGACCAGCATCGTCATGACCCTGATGCAGGTCGGTGTGCGGGGCCGTCCGGGCTCGCTGTTCGGCGCGCGCAGGCAAGCGCTGGCCTTCGGTATCTACGCCACCGCTGCGGTGCTCACCGCGGCGGCATTACAGTGGCGCGAGCCGGTCGCGGCGGCGTTGCCGCTCGCCGCCGTGCTGGTCGCGCTCGGCTTGCAGGGGGCCGTGACCCGGGGCGCGCCCCCGTCCTGATTTTCCTTTCCCGAGGTTTTCCATGCAACATACCTGTCAGGCCCTGGGCGGCATGGTCGTGGCTCCCCACCATCTGGCGGCGCAGGCCGGGCGCGACGTGCTGCGCGACGGCGGCAACGCGGTGGAGGCGATGGTGGCTGCTGCGGCCACCATCGCGGTGGTTTACCCGCAGATGAACTCGATCGGCGGCGACGCCTTCTGGCTGGTCCACCGCCCGGGCGAGGCGCCCTGGGCCATCGACGCCAGCGGGCCGAGCGCGGCGCTGGCCGACCGCGGGTTCTACGCCGGGCATGCGACGATTCCGAGTCGCGGCCCGCAGGCTGCGCTGAGCGTGGCCGGCACGCTGGGGGGCTGGCGCCTGGCGTTGCAGCGAGCGGCCGGCATGTCGGCTGCACCACTGCCGCTGGAGCGCCTGTTGCGCGACGCCATCGGTCACGCCCGTCACGGCATCGTGGTCAGCGCCAGCCAGGCTGAGCTGACAAGTGCCAAGCTCGCCGAGCTGCGCCCGGTGCACGGGTTCGCCGACGTGTTCCTGCGCGACGGGCAGCCGCCGCGCGTCGGGGATATCGTGCGCCAGGGCGCGCTCGCCGACACTCTCGCGCATCTGGCGCGCCATGGCCTCGACGATTTCTATCGCGGCAGTCTGGGGGCGATGATCGCTGCCGAACTCGAGCGCATTGGCAGCCCGCTGCGCCGTGCCGACCTGGTCGGCTACGAGGCCGAGTCGGTCGAGCCGTTGCAGCTGCGTCTGGCCGACTGCACGTTGTACAACCTGCCACCTTCGACCCAGGGGTTGGCCTCGCTGATGATTCTGGGCATTTTCGAGCAGCTCGGCGTGCGCGAAGGCGAAGGGTTTGCGCACCTGCACGGCCTCATCGAGGCGACCAAGCGCGCGTTCTCGGTACGGGCACGCGTGGTCACCGACCGCGGCCGCGTCCCGCTCGACCCGCAGGGTCTGCTGCACCCCGACCGGCTGGCCGAACTGGCTGCGGGGATCGATCCCGCGCGCGCGCTGCCGTGGCCGCAACCAGCCGCCCCCGGCGACACCATCTGGATGGGCGCGATCGACCGCGACGGCTGTGCGGTCAGCTTCATTCAGAGCACCTACTGGGAGTTTGGCAGTGGGGTGGTGCTGCGCGATACCGGCATCACATGGCAGAACCGCGGCATCAGCTTTTCGCTCAACCCCGCCGACCTCAACACCCTGGAGCCGCGGCGCAAGCCCTTCCACACGCTGAACCCGGCGCTGGCGCTGTTCGACGACGGGCGCTGCATGCCCTACGGCACGATGGGGGGCGAGGGCCAGCCGCAGACCCAGGCGGCGGTGTTCACGCGCTATGCGCGTTTTGGCATGTCGCTGCAGCAGGCTGTCGATGCGCCGCGCTGGCTGCTCGGACGCACCTGGGGAGACGCCAGCACCAACCTCAAGCTGGAGAGCCGGTTCGACCCCGCGCTGGTGCGCCAGCTGCGCGACGCCGGCCACGAGGTCGAGTTGTTGACACAGCCCTACAGCGACACCATGGGGCATGCCGGGGCGCTGGTGCGCCACCCCGACGGTCGCATCGAGGGCGCCCACGACCCGCGTAGTGACGGCGGTGCAGCCGCCGTGTGAGTGGACCTAAGATTGGCGCGTTTCGCGCCTTTCGCCAGCCTGGCCGCGTCATCCTCGATGGCGGTTCGGGGCGGGCGCTGCCGCTTGTCGCAACCCAATGAAGGAAGGTTGACCCATGAAATCCCGCGCCGCCGTCGCCTTCGCTGCTGGAAAGCCGCTGGAGATCGTTGAACTCGACGTCGCGGGGCCGCGCAAGGGCGAAGTGCTGGTCCGCATCACCCACACCGGGGTGTGCCACACCGATGCGTTCACGCTGTCCGGATCCGATCCCGAGGGAGTGTTCCCGGCCGTGCTGGGGCACGAGGGGGCGGGGATCGTCGTCGAAGTCGGTGAAGGCGTGACCAGCGTACAGCCGGGCGACCACGTGATTCCGCTGTACACCGCCGAGTGCGGTGCGTGCCTGTTCTGCAAGTCGGGCAAGACCAACCTGTGCGTGGCGGTGCGCGCAACCCAGGGCAAGGGCCTTATGCCTGACTCCACGACGCGGTTTTCCCACCAGGGCCGGCCGATCCACCACTACATGGGTTGTTCGACTTTCAGCGAGTACACCGTGGTGGCCGAGGTTTCGCTGGCCAAGGTCCACGCGCAGGCCAATCCGGAACATGTGTGCCTGCTGGGCTGCGGGGTGACCACCGGCCTTGGCGCGGTATCGCACACCGCGAAAGTGCAGCCCGGTGACACGGTCGCGGTGTTCGGCCTCGGTGGTATCGGCCTGGCTGTGGTGCACGGCGCCCAGCTGGCCAAGGCTGGGCGCATCATTGCCATCGACACAAACCCTGACAAGTTCGGCCTCGCCCGCGCGTTCGGTGCGACCGATTGCCTCAACCCGAAGGACCATGACGCGCCAATCCAACAGGTGATCGTCGAGATGACCGGCTGGGGCGTCGACCACTCCTTCGAGTGCATCGGCAACGTGGAGGTCATGCGCGCGGCACTGGAGTGCGCGCACCGCGGATGGGGCCAGTCGGTGATCATCGGGGTGGCGGGCGCCGGCAAGGAAATTTCGACGCGTCCGTTCCAGCTGGTGACCGGGCGCACCTGGAAGGGCACCGCATTCGGCGGCGTCAAGGGGCGTACCGAACTGCCCGGGATGGTCGAGCGGGCGATGCGCGGCGACATCCGCCTGGAACCTTTCGTCACCCATACGATGGGTCTGGAAGACATCAACAAGGCCTTCGATCTCATGCACGAAGGCAAGTCCATCCGCACCGTCATCCACTTCTGAGGGCCGCATCATGCAGCGCATCGAGCAGCACGCGAGCTTTGGCGGTCGCCAGGAAGTGTGGAATCACTTCGCCGGCAGCCTCGGCTGCGACATGCGGGTTGGCGTCTACATGCCGCCGCAGGCGCTGCGTGGTGAGCCCTGCCCGGTGCTGTACTGGCTGTCGGGCCTGACCTGCACCGAGCAGAATTTCCTCACCAAGTCCGGAGTGCAGGAGCACGCGGCGCGCCACGGCATCGTGGTCGTCGTCCCCGACACCAGCCCGCGGGATCCCGACGGCAAGCTTGGCGTGGCCGACGACGAAGCCGACGATCTCGGTCAGGGTGCCGGCTTCTACGTCGACGCCACCGAGCCGCCGTGGGCGCGCCACTACCGCATGCAGGCGTACGTTGCCGAGGAGTTGCCAGCGTGGGTGGAGGCGCACTTCCCGGCAACCGCGGCGCGCGCCATCAGCGGCCACTCGATGGGCGGTCATGGCGCCCTGGTCACCGCGTTGCGTCATCCCGGGCGCTATCGGAGCGTTTCGGCGTTCTCACCGATCGTCGCTCCCACGCAGGTGCCATGGGGTCGCAAGGCGTTCCAGGCCTACCTGGGGCCCGACGTGCAGGCATGGAAGGCCTGGGACGCGGTCGAACTCGTAGCCGCGGCGCGCGAGCGCCTGGCGCTGCTGGTCGACGTCGGCGACGCCGACCCTTTTCTTGCCGGGCAATTGCGCCCGGAGTTGTTGCGGGCGGCCTGTGACGCGGTGTCGCACCCGCTTCGCCTGCGCCTCCATCCGGGCTACGACCACAGCTACTACTTTGTCGCCACCCTGCTCGGCGAGCATATGGAGCACCACGCGCGCGCGCTGCGCTGACGCGTGTCACCCCGGGTCCTCCCGCCGCGAATCAGCGCTTGTGCTGGCGCCGGTATTCCTCGAACAGGCGTTGGCGCTGCCTGGGAGGCAGACGGTGGAACCGCCGTTGCGCGCGCAGGATGTCCTGGCGCTGCTGTTGCGGGCGCTGTTGCCAACGGTGCATGCCGCGTTGCCAATTTCGCGGACCGGCTGCCGCCTCGGTCCACGCCAAGGCCAGGAGCACGGCGCACGCCAGCGCGCGAGCAGCGCCGCGGCGCAGACCCTCAGCTCGAGCCGTCATCATTTTGCGCGTCCTCCATGGCCTGGGGGTGGGCTGCCAGCCAGGCGTAGAAGTCCTGGTTTTGCACGGCGTCGGCCATTTGCGCATTGTCCGGCGCAAGCGCGCCCGACAGCGGGAGCCGCACTGCGGGCGACAGCATCAAGGTCAAACCAGCCAGCGCGACCGATGCGGTGATGAACCCGGCGCCTGCCACCCTGCCCCAGCGCAGCCTGCGTCCAGCGGTACGGCGCCGGGCGGCGAGCTCGGGCAGGGGCTGAAGCCCGGTGGCAAGCGTGGAGCCAAAGCGGGCAGCGGCGGCAAGGCGCGGATCGGCGCGCACGGCTGCCTCGACCTCGGCGGCACGATGGGGTCCTGGCAGGCCGGCGCGCCATCGGTCGACGTCGGCCACGGTGATGTCCTGACGTGGATTCATCGCGGGATTTCCGGAGCTGCGCGGTCAGCTGGCCGCGGATCATGATCGTGCAACAGTTCCCGCAGCCTGGTCAAGGCCCGCAGGTGATGGGTCTTGGCGCTGCCTTCGCTCACCCCCATGGCGCGGGCGGTGTCGATGACGCTGAGTTCCTCCACCTCGCGCAGCAGGAAGGCCTGACGCTGACGTGGGCTGAGAGCGGTGACGGCGTCGGCGATGCGCCCAGCCAGCTGCAAACGCCCCAGGCCCTCGTCCGGAGCGGGGCCGGGGTCCGCCAGGCTCTCCCAAGGCGCTGCTTCGTCAGTCTCCTCGTCATCACGCGAGAAGAAAAAATCAAGCACCTGTTCGACCCGGCGTCGCCGGTGCCAGTCGGTGGCACGGTGACGCAGGATCCCGAAGAACAGCGGTGGCCACTCGGCGGCGGGCTTGTGGCGATAGCTGGCGATCAGCCGGGCCAGACTGTCCTGGACGATATCCGCCGCAGCGTGGCTGTTGCCCCCGGTCTCGAGCAGGGCCATGCGAAGGGCCCGCGGACGCACGTCGGTGCAGAAGCGCGCCAGCGCAGGGTCGTCATTCACGGTCGGCAGGGGCAGGGCGAAGGCGGTGCTCATCAGGGTCAACCGCGCTGGCGCGGCAGGGGCATGTGGCTACAACGTGGAAGGTGACCGTCGCGGCGACAGCGTTGCGGTAATTAACTGTAACAAGCACGCATCTGCGGCCGCCGTCTTGCTGTTCACACACGGGCGCGGCGAATCAGCACCAGCGACGAATCCGGCGCGGTTGCCCGCACCGATCCGGGGTTGGTCAGCGACGCGCACCGGGGAAAGATCCGGTCTTAACGGCAGTTCCCCCAATGCGCGGGATGCCATCCCCACGGCCCCCACCATCCGGGGTGCCAGCATGCCGCCGGCCCCGGGCGAACCACGACGGCGACCGGGCGAAGAGGGGCGACATAACAGCCCCCCAGCGCCGTGGCGGCAATGGCGGCGAGCAGTGCGAGTCGGATACGACGCATGCCCGGCTCAGTTCCCGACGCGCCGGCTGAGACCGTTTTCCTGCCGATTCAAGGCAGCCTGCTGCTGCGGCGTGATGTAGCCACCATTGCGGCGCGCCATCGCCTGTTCCTCCGCCCGAATGTGTCGATCCTGCATGCGCAGGGCGCGCGCGCGGCGCGGGCTGATCTCGCCTTCGCGCCGCTGCTGGGCGGTTCGACGCAGCAGGTTATGGGTCCGGTCGAGAACCTGGTCACGCCGCGGGTGCGCAGCTTCCCAGTGGGTTGCGGCTTGTGCCGCGGTGACCGCGGTAAGTGCGGCAACGCCAAGCAACACGGCGACGATGCTGGGAATCAGTGGGCGATGGTTTGACATGATCTTGCTCCAGAGTGGGTCACGTTGACAGAGACTGCCTTGGCGTTTGCCGCAGGTGTTGCAATAACGCGGGTCGACGTGGCACCGGCGACAGGGGCGATCACGCAAAGATGTCACGAGACGTTTCATTGCTCTGCGCCCTCCAGGCCGGAGGCTGAGCAATCGCGGTCCTTGACGCCATGCGATCCAGCGTGATCGCTGCTCCGCGCCGACGACCACGTGTATCTACCTACTGATAGATAGTCTTGGTAAGATGAAACATCCGCCATACCGGCTGCAACTGCAGCGGCGACGTATAGGCGAACCCCTGTCAACCACTTCCGGCTCGCTGGTACCCCCATGAAAATCCACGACTTCAAAGGCTTCCCCAACCCCGCCCGCGTACGCATTGCCCTGGCTGAAAAAGGGGCCACCGACAAGGTGGAGTTCGTGCACGTCGACGTGATGAAGGGGGAGCACCGCCTGCCCGCCTTTGTGGCCATGAACCCGAATGCGGCCGTGCCTGTGCTCGAGCTGGACGATGGCACCTTCATCAGTGAATGCACGGCCATCACCGCGTACATTGACCATGCTTTCGACGGCATTTCGCTGACCGGCAAGACCGCCAAGGACCGCGCGGTCATCCACATGATGCAGTGCCGCGCCGAACAGGGCGTGATGGACGCCGTGGGCACCTATTTTCACCATGCCACGCCCGGCCTCGGTGCGCTGGAGCTGTACCAGAACAAGGAATGGGGTTTGAAGCAGCGCGAGCGCGCCGTCGCCGGCATGCGCCACTTCGACGGCGTGCTGGCCTCGCAACCGTTTGCCGCCGGTCAGAACTTCTCGATCGCCGATATCACCTTGTTCGTGGGTCTGAACTTTGCTGACTTCGCCAAGATCGAGATTCCGTCGGACTTGCCGCATCTGACCGCCTGGCGCGCCCGCATGGCCGAGCGTCCCAGCATGGGCGGCTGACCCGAACCACGGTAACGACTTCACGTGCACACCCAACCGGAGACACCCGTGGACCTTCATACCCGGTTCGACCAACGCGTGCTCTTGCACGGCGGCGAGCTGCCGTGGGTGGACTCTCCGGTGGCGGGCGTGCAGCGTCGCATGCTCGACCGCATCGGCGGCGAGGTGGCTCGTGCCACGTCCATCGTGCGGTACGCGCCCGGTCGTCATTTCAGCCCGCACACCCACCACGGCGGTGAGGAGTTTCTGGTGCTGGACGGCGTGTTCCAGGACGAGCATGGTGACTATCCTGCCGGCAGCTACATCCGAAACCCGCCCACCACACGGCACACGCCGGGCTCGCAGACCGGTTGTGTGATTTTCGTCAAGCTGTGGCAGTTCGACCCCGCGGACCGCACCCCGGCGGTGATCGACACGAACAAGATCGGCCGCGTGAATGACGCCACCCGCCCCGGGGTGGCGGTGACGCCCTTGTTCGAGGACAAGCGCGAGTCCGTGACTCTGGAGGTCTGGCAACCCGGCGCCCGGCTTGACGCCGTGATGCCCGACGGCGCTGAGCTGCTGGTGGTCGCCGGCAGCTTCACGGATGGCGAGGACGCATTGCGCGTCTGGTCTTGGTTGCGCATCCCTTGTGGGGGTCGCCTCGCGGCCGTCGCCGGGCCGCAAGGTGCGACCGTCTGGGTCAAGACGCGTCACCTGCGCTCGGTGGAAGCCCCTCCAGCCGCCGCCGCGGGCCGCACGACTTTTGAACAGCATCCCTAGCACGTGCGGTTGGGAAGGATCCGTGCGTTTGCGACAATGCGGCCCATGTCCGAGAAACGCACCGAGTTGCAAACCCTGGCGCAGGCCATCGTCCAGCGATCGGGTGTGCGCGCGCTGAGTTTTCGCCAACTCGCCGAACAGACGGGCGTCAAGTCGGCGAGCGTGCACTACTACTTTCCGGAAAAGCACGACCTTACCGCCGCGCTGATCGCCGGTTACAGCGAAGCCTTCGCGCAACGCCTGGCCGCCATCGCCGAGAAGCCGGTCAGCTTGACGCGCAAGCTCTCCGCCTTCGCCGATTTGTTTGAAGAAGCCGCGCAAGACGACAAGCTGTGTCTGTGCGGCATGCTGGCAGCCGAGATTTCGTCACTCGACGAGCATTCCCGCGCCCTCTTGCGCGGTTTTTTCGAACATGCGGAAGCCTGGCTGGTCCGGATCATGGAGCGGCACGCCGACGAATGGCGATCCCCCCTGCCGCCGAGTCGACTCGCCGCGGTACTGATGTCCGGGTTGGAAGGCGCCCTGTTGTTGGACCGCGTGCACGCCACCGGGGACCATCTGAAGGCACAACGCCAGTTCATCAACGCGTTCGCCGCCGGCAAGGCATTCTGATCGCGGATCGGCCGCCGGTGCGTCCACAGCGGCGGCCGATCCAGGGTTCTTCCGGCAACGTGACTGCAGCATTGCGTGAACCGTCCTAGACTGGGTTGGGGCGCTTCGGCGCCGCCGTTCCCGACAAAACGAGACAGGAGATTTGCAGCATGGACAGCATCCAGGTCGTCTACACCACCAGCGCCACCGCAACCGGAGGCCGCAACGGGCATGCGAGCTCGCATGATGGGCAGGTCAGCGTCGACCTGTCGGTGCCCAAGGCCATGGGCGGACCAGGGCGGCCGGATACGACCACCCCGGAAGATCTGTTCGCGGCAGGCTACGCGGCCTGCTTCGGTGGCGCGCTGGATTTCGTTGCCAAGCAGCACCACAAGAACGCGGCGGGCGCTTCGGTGACCTGCCAGGTGTCCATTGGGCCGCGCGACAAGGGCGGCTTTGGGCTGGCGGTGCAACTGCGGATCGAGGACTCCTCGTTACCGCAGCACGAATTGCAGGCCTTGGCGATGGAGGCGCACGAAAGCGTTTGCCCGTATTCGCATGCCACGCGCAACAACGTCGACGTGCAGATCGAGGTGATTGGGGGCTGAGTGGCGCGCCCGGCGCGACCGGGCGGAGGTCATGCCGGGCAAATCATGCGCGGCGGTGCGCGATGGCGACGCCCAGCTAGCGCGTGTCGCCGTGATGCGCGCCGGACGGCCGAAGTGCGAATGCGCCATCGCCGAGCAGGCTCAACACAATGAGCGAAACAGCCCAGAACGCCGGATACTCCCAGCCTCCGCCTTTGTTCGTGAACAGCCATCCGTTGGCGCCGTGCACGATGACGATGGTTCCCAGCATTTCGAGCGCCAGTGGAACGGCTATCCAGGGCGCGTAGATGCCCAGTACCAGCGCGATGCCACCCAGCGCCTCGAGGGCGATGGTTCCGTACGCGAGGATCGCTGGCATGTGCAGTGACGCGAAGTAGGCGACAAAACCCGGAATGGTGAACACGAACACCTTGAGGGCGACGTGCGCGAGAAACAAGATGCCCAGGCTGATGCGCAGCAGCGCAATGCCATAAGGGGCCGTGGATGAACGATGCATGGTTTGCTCCAGATTCGATGTCGGTTAGGGGGCTCAGGCCTGACGTAGCCAGGTCGGGGCGATCATGGTGCCCAGGCCGGCGCCGTAGCCGAGATAAATATTGAGCGCGGCCAGCGGCTCGAGATAGCGGGCGTTGCGCAGAGGTCCGGCGTCGATGACATCGAATCCCAAGGAGCGCGCCAGCTCCGCGACGCGCTCCTTGGCCTGCGCGTCGTTGGCCGCCACGAACACCGGGATGGTCTGGGATGGTGTGGCCTGCGCACCGGCGGCCAGGCGTTGCGCGAACACCGTGTTGAAGGCTTTGACCACCCGCAGTTCCGGCCGGGCCTCGGCGATTTGCTCGCTTGCGGATGTCGAATGTCCCAGTGTCAGACCCATGTAGTCGGCCGTCAGCGGATTCGTGACGTCCACGACCACGGTTCCCGCAGGCAGTTCGGCGCCGCGCAGCGCCTGGACTGCGTCGCCAAACCCGGTGGCGAGGATCACGATGTCGCTGGAACCTGCGCGCGCAACGTCTGCGCTGGCGCCGAAACGGGCGGCGAGGGCCTGTGCCTTGGCGCGGTCGCGTCCCACGATGTTGAGAGCATGACCGGCCGCATGCAACTGCTGCGCGAACGCGCTGCCCATGTTGCCGGTGCCGAGGATGGTGATGTTCATGATGGATTTCCTTCAAGGGTGCCTGGATCGTCCAGTCCGTGCGCGGCTTTGGGATGATCGGCCGTGCCATGAACGACACTTTAGGCTCGTGTTTTATGCAAAAAAAGATCCTAAAAGACAATAAACTATTTCTAATTTGGCAATAAACTTTGCCTGATCATGGATCTTCTTGCCGCAACCCGGATATTCGTGCAGGTGGTTGACGCGGGCAGCTTCGCGCGCGCAGCGGATGCGCTGGATGTGTCGAATGCCGTGGTGACCCGGCAGGTAGCCGCGCTCGAGGCCCATCTGGGTGCGCGCTTGCTTCATCGAACCACGCGGCGCATGTCGCTGACCGAAGCGGGAGAGGATTTTCACGCGCGTGCCCGCTCCATCCTGGAACAATTCGCCGAAGCCGAGGCGGTGGCTGCGCAGGGCGCGCGCAGTCCCGTGGGATTGCTGCGACTGTCGGCACCGCTGTCCTACGGAATCTCCCACCTCGCGCCATTGCTGGCTCGATTCCACGAGCGGTATCCGCACCTGCGTCTGGACGTCGATCTCAGCGATCGTCTGGTCGATCTCGCCAACGAGGGCGTCGACATCGCACTGCGCATTGCGACACGGCTCGACCCCGGGGTCGTGTCGCGTCGTATCGTGGCGCTGGACGCCGTGGTGTGCGCTGCCCCGGCCTATTTGCAGCGGCGTGGCCGACCTGGCGTACCCGCCGAACTCACCAACCACGATACTTTGAGCTTCAGCTATTTGTGGGCCGGTGATGAATGGCCATTCATCGGCGCCGATGGGCGCCGTGAACAGGTTCGGGTGCATCCGAACGTGCACTCGAGCAACGGCGAGTTGCTTCGCGAGCTTGCCATCGCGGGCGCTGGCATCATCCTGCAACCGCGCTTCATCGTCGCGCAGGCCTTACGTGCCGGCACCCTCGTATGCGTGCTGGAGCAGTACCGCACGCTCGACCTGAACCTGTACGCGGTCTACCTGAGTCAGCGTCATTTGCCAAACAAGGTACGGGTATTCATCGACTTTCTGGTCGACGCGCTGGGAACGGGGGCTCTGCTATGAACGACAACCTTGCCGTTTCCTCCGAGCCGTGGACGATACTGACCACCGATGCAGCTCCTTGCGCACGCATCCGCGTCGCCCGTGCGCGTGCGCAAGATTCTCTGTGCCTCAGATACCCGCGGAATGACCTGCCTCACGCTTGGGGCGACAATGTGGTCCCACTGTCCTACCGCCACTTGCCATGACCGACGCCATTGCCCCCACGGCCGACCTTGATCGCCTTGCCGAGCTGCTCGGCAGCAACGCCTCTCCCGAGCATGTCATGGATATCTCGACCCTGGACGGTTTCATTGCAGCGGCACTTGCGGGTCCCGATCAACCCCGACTCGCCGACGTCTTGCCGTGGATCCTGGATCCGGAGCGTACCGAACAGGATGTCGGCTTCGGCAGTGAAGAGGAGGCGCAAGAACTGATCGCCTTGATCGGTCAGCACTGGCATGACACCGCCGACATCCTGGCGGACAGCCCGGAAGACTACGAGCCCGTGCTGTACCTGGAGGGCGCTGATGATGCGGATGGCGACGTCTTCGTCGATGGCGAGGAGGTCTCGATCATCGACGACTGGTGCTATGGCTTCGTACTCGGGCTGCAACTGCAGACCGACGTGTTCGAGCGCCTTCCGGATGCGCTGAAGGACATGCTGGGTCCGATTTTCCTGTACGGAACCGAGGAAGGCCGGCCCGAACTCGAGCGGCTGCAACTGACACCCGAGCAACACGAAAGCATCGCCGAGGCGCTGCCTGGAATCGTCGCCGCGGTGTACGCGCATTTCCGCGGCGATGCCGAGAGCATCCCGACGGTCAGCGCGTAGCGCGCTCTGCACCGGGTTGCGACGGTGTCCAGGGAAAAGTTCTCGTGGTGATCCATGACCCCATGACTTTCTGGCTAACCTGTGCGGACCACCACCCTGGAGCGTTCTGCCGCGCCGGGCGGCGTGCGTCGCGCACGATCGCGAACCATGGTCACCAAAGCCCTCGCAGACGACGATAGCGAGGCCTCGTCACGCATCACCAGCAGCAGCTGACGGCGAGTCTGCATGCCGGACAGCTTTCGCAGTGCCAGACCCATCGACTTGACGTGAGGTTCCGCGCCGGCCATCGGCAGGATACCGATACCAAGGCCGGCCATGATCATGCGGCAGACCTCGTCGAAACCGCGTACCTGCACGCGGATCTTCATTTGCAAGCCCCTGGCGTCGGCCACCGCCGCGACCTGGCGCATCAGCGAGGTGGCGCGGTTCAGGCCGACGATGTCATGGCCCAGCACCACATCGATGGGAACCACCTCATGGCTGGCGAGGGGATGCGCTGCCGGCAGCACCAGCACCAGCTCGTCGCAGTCGCAATCCAGCGACTGCAGGTCGCCGATGGGTGTGTTGTGGCCGATGATCCCCAGCTCGGCATTGCCGCGCGCGACGGCCCGCACCACTTCCTCGCTGAGGGCGTCCTCCAGGTCGAGCATGACCGACGGATAGGTCGCCGAATACAGCGCCAGCAGGTTTGGCAGAAACCCGGTGAACGCGGACGTATTAGCCCAGAGGCGCAGGTGGCCGCCCGCGCCCTTGTGGTAGTCCAGCATGGCCATCGACAGCTGTTCGACGCCGGCGACGATGCTGATGGCGTGGCGCAGGAACGTCAGTCCCGGGCCTGTTGGCGTGACCCCTTTCTTGTTGCGCACCAGCAGTACGCTGCCGATGTGGCTTTCCAGTTCGGCCAGCCGCTTGCTGGCCGCAGGCAGGCTGATCGCCAGGTGCTCGGCACCCAGCGTCAGGCTCCCGGTTTCGACTGCTGCGACAAACAACCGCAAGGTTGTAAGGTCGAATCGGGCCGGGTTGATCGTCTTTTCCATTGTTTGGTTAATCAATGGTTAAGGATAGGTCAACCACTTTCGAATCGACAACAAAAATCTGCGCGTAAGCTCATCAACACTGGCGGGCGTTGCGATATGCGACCGAGATCCAGCCCAAAGCATAAGGAGGAGACGATGGACACAAACAAGACGATGGTGGCGCAGCCCGCCCAGGGACGCTGGAATGCTGAGCTCACGACAATGCATTGGCGGGTACTCGCGGGGGGGTTCCTCGGCTGGGTCTTCGACGGTTACGAGGCGATTGCCCTGGTCATGGTCCTGGTGCCCATGCTGCATGCGCTGCTGACACCCGCGCAGCTGACGTCGTTTCCGGTGTACGCGGGGACGGCGATCGGCATTACCCTCCTGGGCTGGGGTTTGGGGGGTCTGGTTGGTGGCGTGCTCGCGGATTACATCGGCCGCAAGCGCATGATGCTGTGGTCGGTGTTTCTGTATGCCGTATTTTCCGGGCTGACGGCGTTCGCCGGCAGCTTTGCGATGTTGTGCGCGCTGCGTTTTCTCACGGGCCTGGCGCTCGGCAGTGAATGGAGTACCGGCATTTCACTCCTGGCCGAGACCTGGCCTCAAAAGGCGCGCGCCAAGGGCGCCGGTTTTCTGCAATCGGGTTTCGGCTGGGGCACGTTGCTGGCGTCGGTGGCCTGGTACGTGCTTTCGACCACGCTTCCACTGGGGGCGCAGAGCTGGCGCTTGATGTTCATTCTTGGGGCTTTGCCGGCATTTTTCGTGTTCTACCTGCGACATGGCATCGACGAGTCGGAGAAGTGGCGCGAGGCAGTGCGTGAGCGCCGCTGGGCGCCGACCGAGGCCAGCCTGGGCAGCGGCAGCAAGGTCGCCCGGCGACCGTTCTCGCTGGCCCAATTGTTCCGCGATCCTGTGGCCCGCCGGCGCACCATCATCACCACGGTGCTGTCGATCGTCACCACCGTCGGCTGGTGGGCGATCTCCAGCTGGCTGCCGATCTACACCATCGGCCTGGCCAAGGCGCAGGGTCTGGCTGCCGCTCCCGTGTGGGGAGCGCGCGTCTCCATGTCCTATACGGTGGGCGCCATCGTGGCCTATCTGGTCGCTGGTTTCATCGCCGACGCCATGGGTCGTCGATGGTTCATGTTCCTGACGTTCGTCGGCTGCCTGGTGACGACGATCATGACCTACAAATTCACGCATACGGTTGACGGCATGATGCTCGTCGCGCCAGTGAATGGGTTTTTCACCCTTGGCTGTGCCTATGTGTGGATGGCGATCTATCCGGTTGAACTCTTCACGTCGACCGTGCGCTCGACGGCTATCAGCGTTGTATTCAATGCGGCGCGACTCATCGCCTGGGTGTTTCCCATCATCGCCGGCACGCTGATCCACTCGTTTGGCGGAATCAGCCAGGCGGCGCTGATCATGGGCTCTGTCTACATCCTGGGGCTGGTTCTGCCGTGGATGCTGCCAGAGACAGCGGAGACCGGTTTGCCGGATTGAACGTGCCGCGCTGTCGGGACCACTGTCCTGTGAGGGTCTTTCATCATGCAAGAAAAAGCCTTTGCTCCCGGGCCTGACGCGCCCCTTCCCCTGGCGGGAGTCCGTGTCGTCGAGCTCGGAACCCTGATCGCCGGACCCTATGCAGCCTCCCTGCTGGCACAGTTCGGAGCTGAAGTCCTCAAGATCGAGTCACCCGGCCTCGGCGACCCGCTGCGCTCCTGGCGCAAGTTGCACCAGGGCACGTCGCTGTGGTGGTATGCGCAAAGCCGCAACAAGAAATCGCTGACGGTCAATTTGAAGCATGCCGACGGGCAGCGCATCGTGCGCGAACTCGCGAGCACCGCGGATATCGTGATTGAAAACTTCCGCCCGGGAACCCTCGAACGCTGGGGTCTGGGCTGGGAGGATCTGCATCGCATCAACCCGTCGCTGATCATGGTGCGCGTGTCGGGTTACGGGCAAACCGGACCGTACAAGGACCGTCCGGGCTTCGCGGCGATCGCTGAGTCCATGGGCGGGCTTCGCCATCTCGTGGGCGAGCCCGGCCGACCGCCGGTACGCACAGGCGTGAGTCTGGGGGATACCCTGGCCTCGCTCTACGGGGTGATCGGGGCGATGATGGCCATGCACCACCTGAAAGTCAACGGTGGCAGCGGCCAGTTCATCGATGTGGCGCTTTACGAATCCGTGTTCGGAATCATGGAGAGTCTCATCCCCGAGTACTCCGCCCACGGTTTCGTGCGCGAGCCGTCTGGCGCCACGCTGCCTGGTATCGCACCGTCCAACACCTATGCCTGTCGGGACGGCCGTTACGTGATCATTGCCGGCAATGCGGACAGCATCTACCGGCGCATGATGCATGCGATCGGTCGTGGAGACCTCGCCGATGACCCCCGATTCGCGCACAACGAAGGGCGCGTGCGCCATGTCGACACCATTGATGGTGCGATCGCTGCGTGGACGGAGGCCCACGACCTCGAGCACGTGCTGAAAGTGCTCGAAGACGCAGAGGTGCCCGCGGGGCGCATTTACACGGCAGCCGATATCCATGCCGACGCGCACTATCGCGCGCGCGCGATGATCGAGCCGCACGCGCTCCCGGGAGGGCAGCAGGTCGACTTTCCGGGTGTGGTGCCGAAGCTGTCCCAGACGCCTGGCCGCACGCGGTGGCTCGGTCCCGCATTGGGTGAGCATACCGATCAGATACTCGAGGAACTCGGATACGGATCTCAGGCGCGCGCGCAACTGCGTGCCGACGGTGCGATCTAAAGGAGATTCGCCATGCTGCAAGCATCCCGGGGCAAGCGCCTCTACATCCAGGACGTCTCGCCGCGCGATGGCTTCCAGATCGAGCCGGTGTTCGTCCCGACGGACGACAAGATCGCGCTCATCAATCGCCTCTCGCGCAGCGGGCTGGCGAAGATCGAGGTGACGTCGTTTTCCTCGCCCAAGGCGATTCCAGCCTTGGCCGATTCCGTCGAGGTCATGGCTGGCATCGAGCGTGTTCACGGTGTCGAGTATGCCGCACTGGTGCCCAACGCCAAGGGCGCCGAGCGCGCAATGACTTGCCGGATTGACGAGATCAACGTCGTGATGTCCGCCAGTCAGAGCCATAACCGTGCCAACCTGCGGATGGACCAGGAGCGCTCGTTGGCCCAGTTCGCTGACATCGTCGCGCTGGCGCGCGGGCGCAGCGAGGTCAATGCCTCGCTGTCGGTGGCGTTTGGCTGTCCCTTCGAGGGGGAGGTCCGTCAGGCCGAGGTGCTGCGGCTGGTCGACAGCATCGCCGCGCTTGGCATTCGGCGTTTGACGCTGTGCGACACCACTGGAATGGCGAACCCCGCGCAGGCGCAGCAGCTCTGCGCCGCAGTCATCGCGTGTCACCCGGAGCTGTCACTGACCGCGCATTTTCACGATACCCGAGGCATGGGCCTGGCCAACGTCCTCGCGGCGCTGCAAGCCGGTGTGGACCGTTTCGACGCCTCGCTGGGAGGACTGGGCGGGTGTCCATTCGCGCCCGGCGCCAGCGGCAACGTCTGCACCGAGGACATGGTCCACATGCTCGACGCGATGGGCTACGCCACCGGCGTCGACCTGACCGCGCTCATCGAATGTTCGCGCATCCTTCCCGGCCTCGTCGGCCATGATGTGCCCGGCCAGGTCGCCAGGGCGGGACCGGCGAGCCGGCGATATCCTTTGCCAGATGACCTCGGACAGACCCGCCTCGCGGGGGCTGTACCAGCCTGCCGCGGAGCCGCGGCATGACGGCGCAGACCCTGTTCGACAAACTTTGGCAGCGTCATCGCGTTCCCACAGGAGCGGACGCGGACCCCGAGGCCCCCAGCCTGCTGTATATCGATCGCCACCTCATCTACGAGGTCACCAGCCCGCAGGCCTTCGCAGGCCTGCGTATGGGGGGTCGCCAGCCCTGGCGCGCCGCAACAGCGCTTGCGACCGCCGACCACAACGTGCCGACCACGGCGCGCGGGCTCGGGGTGGACGGGATCGCCGACCCGTTGTCGCGGCGCCAGGTTGCGCAGCTCGGCCGGAACTGCGCCGAGTTCGGCATCACTGAATTCGGGCTTGGCGATCGGCGCCAAGGCATCATCCACGTTGTCGGCCCCGAGCAGGGTGCGACCTTGCCCGGAATGACCGTGGTCGCGGGTGATTCCCACACCAGCACGCATGGAGCGTTCGGTGCCCTGGCGTTCGGTGTCGGCACTTCCGAGGTGGAGCATGTGCTGGCCACCCAATGCCTGGCGGTGCGGCGCATGAAAACCATGCTGGTGCGTATCGATCCGGTGCTCCCCGCTGGCGTCAGCGCGAAAGATCTGGCGTTGCACATCATTGGTCGCATCGGCACGGCCGGTGCGACGGGCCATGCGATCGAGTTCGCGGGCGAGGCCGTGTCGCACTTGTCCATGGAAGGGCGCATGACCCTGTGCAATATGGCCATCGAGGCGGGCGCTCGCGTCGGTCTGATCGGTGTCGACCAGACCACCATCGACTATCTCAAGGGACGCCCTTATGCACCGTCGGGGGCGTTGTGGGAGCGTGCGGTCAGCGATTGGCGCGGCATGCACAGCGACGCTGGCGCGGTGTTCGATGCGTGCATTGACATCGACGCGCGCCAGATCCGGCCGATGGTCACCTGGGGCACGTCGCCCGAGATGGTGGTCTCGATCGACGCCGAGGTGCCAGATCCGGCGCTGGAGCGCGACCGTGTGAAAGCCGCGGCCATGTCCCGGGCGCTCGAATACATGGGCCTTCGGGCCGGCACACCGATGCGTGACATTGTTCTCGACAAAGTGTTCATCGGTTCCTGCACCAACGCCAGGATCGAAGACTTGCGAGCCGCCGCCGCGGTGCTGGCGGGGCGGCGCATTGCTGCGAACATTCGGCTTGCGCTGGTCGTCCCTGGCTCCGGGCTGGTCAAGGAGCAGGCTGAAGCCGAGGGCTTGCATCGGGTGTTCCTGCATGCTGGATTCGAATGGCGTGATCCGGGCTGCTCGATGTGCCTGGGGATGAACGACGACCGTCTGCAGCCCGGCGAGCGATGCGCGTCGACATCGAACCGGAACTTCGAGGGCCGGCAGGGCGCCGGCGGTCGTAGCCATCTTGTGAGCCCCGCCGTCGCGGCAGCGTCGGCGCTGGCTGGTCGCCTCGTCGGTCCTGATGCCGGAAGGGTCTCGTGATGCAAGCTTTTACCCTGCACGACGGATTGGTGATGCCGCTCGACCGCGCGAATGTCGACACCGACGCGCTGATCCCGAAACAATTCATCAAATCCATCGAGCGCACGGGCTTTGGGCCCAATCTGTTTGACGAATGGCGCTACCTGGACCGGGGTGAGCCGGGCCAGGACCCGTCGGAGCGTCGTCCCGACCCTGCGTTCCCCATGAACCAGGCGCGCTACACCGGCGCCTCGATTCTGCTGGCCAGGGAGAATTTCGGCTGTGGTTCGAGCCGCGAACACGCGGTCTGGGCACTCGAAAACGCTGGGTTCCGTGCGGTGGTCGCACCGACTTTCGCGGATATCTTTTACGGCAACTGCTTCAAGAACGGGGTGCTGCCGATCACGCTCGATGCGGCATGCATCGACGAAATGTTCCGCCGTGTCACCGTGCGGCCTGGCTGGCGCGCAAGCATCGATCTGATGGCGCAGACGCTCACGACCCCGGAAGGCGACGTTTTCGAGTTCCGCGTCGATGCGCATCGCAAGCGAGCGTTGAGCGAAGGACTCGACGACATCGCGCTGACCCTGGCGGAGGCCCCTCACATTCGCGCCTACGAGCAGCGCCGGCGCGTCAGCGAACCCTGGCTGTTCCAGGATTGAAATCCACGACCTATTGGCCCTTACCCCATGAGCACACTATTCACTCCCATCCGGCTCGGTGAACTCGAGCTGGCGAACCGCATCGTCATCGCGCCGATGTGCCAGTATTCCGCCGACGCGGGCTGTGCCACCGATTGGCATTTGATGCACCTGGGTCAGCTGGCAATTTCAGGCGCCGGCCTCTTGATTCTCGAGGCCACCGCGGTTGAACCGGTCGGCCGTATCACGCCACAGGACCTTGGCCTATGGTCCGACGCCAACGAGGACGCGCTGCGCCGTGTGCTGGCCGAGGTGCGGCGCCATGCGCCAACCCCGATCGGGATACAGCTTTCGCACGCCGGCCGCAAGGCATCGAGCAGCGCTCCCTGGATGGGCGGTGCCCTGCTTGCGCCGGACCATGGGGGCTGGGAATGCGTGGCGCCCTCCGCCGTGCCGCATGCTGACAACGAACCACCACCGCACGCGCTCGATGCCGACGGGTTGCAGCGTATCCGCCAGGCGTTTGTCGACGCCGCGGTTCGCGCAGTGCGCCTGGGCCTGGATTTGATCGAGCTCCATGCCGCGCACGGTTACCTCCTGCACCAGTTCCTGTCGCCGCTATCGAACCGGCGCGATGATGCCTATGGCGGCTCCCTGGAGAACCGCATGCGCTTCGTGCTCGAGGTCTTCGACGCGGTGCGCGCAGCGGTGCCGGCCCGTATTCCCGTTGGCGTGCGGCTGTCGGCGACAGACTGGGTCGACGGCGGCTGGGATCCGGAACAAAGCGCGGTGCTTTGCGCAGCCCTCGAGCCGCGTGGCTGCGCCTACATCCACGTCTCGAGCGGCGGCTTGTCGCCACGGCAGGCCATCACGGCCAGCCCGGGTTACCAGGTCGGATTTGCCGAGACGATCCGCGGCCAGGTCGATATTCCGGTGATTGCCGTCGGCCTGATTACCGAACCCGAGCAAGCCGAGGCTATCGTCGCTGAAGGCCGCGCCGACCTCGTGGCGCTGGCACGCGCGATGCTTTACAACCCGCGCTGGCCCTGGCACGCAGCGGCGCGCCTGGGCGCGCAGGTCGTTGCACCGCCACAGTACTGGCGTTGCCAGCCGGTGGCGCACAAGGCCTTGTTCGGCACCATTCGAATTGGCCAGCGGTGAACCGCGGCCGCGGCACCGCCGCACCGCGCTGCATTGTCCATCCCTGGCCGCTCCCTGCCATGCAAGCGTCCCGCGAGGCGTTTCCGGCAGGTGATGTTGGCGACAGGGGCTGATTTTCGGCGGCATCCGGCTGCTGTTTCATGCGATGTCGGGCTGGCACGCGAAATGCTCGCATGCGAGAGGCGCTCGGCGCGAACCCGGCGTGTGGTCACGCACGCGCGCGTTCGCGCCATCAACCCCGACCCTCACGTGAAAGGAATCTTGAAATGAACCGCAACGACGTCACCGAGGCGATCATCGCCGCCAGGATCGCCAAGGGTATCAAGTGGGCCGATGTGGCCAAGCGCCTTGGTCTGTCGAAAGAGTGGGTGACCGCGGCCTGTCTGGGCCAGATGACACTCGACGCACAACAAGCGACGGTGATCGCTGAAATATTCGGCCTGTCTGGCGAGGCGGTGGCGCTGTTGCAGGAGGTTCCCTACAAAGGGTCGCTGCCGGCCGCGGTGCCCACTGACCCTCTGATCTACCGGTTCTACGAACTTGTCAGCGTCTACGGCACCACGTTCAAAGCGCTGATCCACGAGGAGTTCGGCGACGGGATCATGTCGGCGATCGATTTCAGGATGGATTTGCAGCGCGAGCCGGATCCCAAGGGAGACCGCGTGAATATCGTTCTGTCGGGAAAGTTCCTTCCCTACAAGACGTATTGACTGACTCGCACCGTGCGGGGTCATGTCGGCCCCGGCGCGAACCGATGCAATTTCGCTACCGCAGCCGCAGGCGTCGATCGAATTCTTCGTCGCGCGCGGCATCGATCTCGCGCATGACGCTGTTCAGATCCACCGCGCCCTTCGGGCGTTCAAAGCGCCCCGTGAGCGGCACTTCGCGACTGAGCAGGCCGCGGCTGTACAGCCCCCAGATTTCATTGGCATGTTCGCAGGCACGCAACTCCGGTGCGAAGCGACCGAAAAATCCATTCAGATTGGCCACATCGCGCGACAGCATGCGGGCGGCGTGATGATTGCCGGCGGCGTCGACCGCCTGCGGCAGGTCGATGATGACCGGGCCCTCGGCGCCGAGCAGGATATTGAACTCGGAGAGGTCGCCGTGCACCACGCCCGCGCACAGCATGCGTACGACTTCACGCAGGAGGGTCTGGTGGTGCGCGCGCGCCAGCTCCGGCGTGAACTCCACGTCGTTGAGCCGGGGTGCCGCGTTGCCGTCTTCACCGACCACCAGCTCCATGAGCAGCACTCCGTCGTGGAAGTTGATCGGCCGCGGCACGCGCACGCCCGCCGATGCCAGCCGGTACAGCGCGTTGACTTCGGCGCTTTGCCACGCCGACTCCTGCGCCTCGCGTCCGAATCGCGATCCCTTGGCCATGGCGCGGGCCTGGCGGCTGTTCTTGACCTTGCGGTTTTCGGTGTAGTCGACGGCCTGGCGGAAACTGCGTTGGGTTGCCTCCTTGTAGACTTTGGCGCAGAAGGTGTCGTCGCCAAGGCCGACGACGTAGACCATGGCTTCCTTGCCGCTCGTGAGTTGACGCACGACGTGGTCGATCAAGCCTTCGTCGATCAGGGGTTGCAGCCGTTTGGGGACTTTCATGCCGGCATTTTGCGCCGTAACCGACGTCGATGGGGCGGCGCGCTGCCCGACCGGACAATCAAACTTCGACCGGCGCGGGTGGCCAGCCCAGCAATTCGGCCAACCGCGTCATGACCCACCAGGCTTCCTTGTGGTCGAGACCCGACTCCCCGGCGAGCAGGCCACGACGAATCCGCACGAGGACATCGTATTCCGTGACTTGCAACTCCCACTTGAGATCGATCGCCTTCTCGGTCAACATGGTCGCGAGGTCTTCGCAAAAATCGTAACGACGGGTGATGTGTTCGCGCGACGCGCCAGGCTTGATGCGTCCGGGTTCGACGAACAGCGCAATGAACGATGGTGGAATCGTGATCTGGTCATCGGTCATCGTGGCGGGGCATGTTTCAGAGAAGGCGTGATCGGGGATGGCAAGGGCGTTGTGCGGACCATGACGGGGGCATCCACGCCCGCATACGCACACCATTGGTGCATGACCGTGCGCGCGCACCAAGACGGAGACCCGCGGTGCCATGATGTGGGGCGCGCGCACGGTGCCCTGATTTTCGTGCCGCACCGATTTTGCGAAGGTTCCTGGCCCGCTACTTGCATTCCCTGAGACTGAAGCCGCGAATGCGGCACCCGATGCGCGAGACCACGATGCGTTTTTTTGACGAGATGTGCGATGCAGCCGGCACAGTGCGCGGGCATTATGCGCCGTACGAAGGCTGGCTGAAACATCAGCCAGCCGATGTGATGCAGGCCAAACGTGATGAAGCCGAATTGATATTCCGGCGGGTTGGCATCACTTTTGCCGTTTATGGCGACGACGCCGGCACCGAACGTCTCATTCCCTTCGACCTCATTCCGCGCATCATTCCCGCGTCGGAATGGACGACCCTGCAAGCGGGACTGGTGCAAAGGGTCGGCGCCTTGAACCGCTTCATTCACGACATCTACCACGGACAGGACATCCTTCGCGCGGGGATCGTGCCGCGCGAGATGGTGTCGGGGAACAAGCAGTTCCGGCCCGAGATGATGGGTTTGAACCTGCCGCATCAGGTGTACGCGCACATTGCGGGTGTCGACGTTGTGCGTGCCGCCAATGCAGATGGCCAAGGTCAGTATTACGTACTGGAAGACAACCTGCGCGTCCCGTCGGGGGTCAGCTACATGCTGGAGAACCGGCGCATGATGATGCGGCTGTTTCCCGACCTTTTTTCGCGCTACGCCATCGCTCCGGTTGCGCATTATCCGGACCTGTTGTTGCACACATTGCGCGAGGTCGCCCCGCAGGGCGTGGATGACCCGACCGTGGTGGTGCTGACGCCGGGGATGTACAACTCTGCATACTTCGAGCATGCATTCCTCGCACAACAGATGGGGGTCGAACTGGTCGAGGGCGGTGATCTGTTCGTGAAGGACGAATTCGTGTACATGCGAACGACGCGCGGCCCGCAGCGTGTCGATGTCATCTACCGACGCATTGACGATGACTTCATCGACCCCCTGGTATTCCGCGCGGACTCCGCGCTGGGATGCGCAGGTCTGATGGATGCCTATCGCGCAGGCAACATCAATCTGGCGAACGCCCTCGGTACCGGAGTGGCGGATGACAAGTCGATCTACCCGTACGTTCCGGCGATGATCGAGTTCTATCTCGGCGAAAAGCCCATTCTGACCAACGTTCCCACATACCAGTGCCGCGAACCCGAAGCGCTGGCCTACGTGCTGGCGCACTTGCACGAGCTGGTTGTCAAGGAGGTGCATGGCGCCGGCGGCTACGGCATGCTGGTCGGTCCGGCCGCCAGCCGTGCCGAAATCGCGTCCTTCGCGGAACGGCTCCGTGCAGCGCCTGCAGGCTACATCGCGCAGCCCACGCTGGCACTGTCGACCTGCCCTACGTACGTCGAGTCGGGCATCGCCCCCCGCCACATCGACTTGCGCCCGTTTGTCCTGTCTGGTCGCAGCGTCGCACTCGTTCCTGGCGGACTCACCCGCGTCGCGCTCGGCGAGGGCTCGCTGGTCGTCAACTCCTCCCAGGGTGGCGGCACGAAAGATACCTGGGTTCTCGAGCGCTGAAGCGCTGCCCGCGCCCCCGACTGGAAACCCGCACCATGCTCAGCCGCACTGCCGATCACCTGTTCTGGATGGCCCGCTACACCGAGCGCGCGGAGAACACCGCGCGTATGCTCGATGTACAAGTGCAGCACGAATTGCTGCAGCAATCACGGAGCGATGCCGGCAGTGGATGGGCCGCAGTGCTGGGGCTGTCCGAGTTGAGCGCCGACTACCGCGCGCGTCATGGCGATGTCACCGCGCGGCGCGTGCTGGACTACATGGTCCGGGATCCGGAAAACCCGTCGTCGATTTTCAGCTGCCTGCGAGCGGCTCGCGAAAGTGCACGTGCGGTACGCGGCGCCATCACGACCGAGACCTGGGAAACGGTCAATCAGACCTGGCTTGAACTGATGCGCATGTTGCACCAGCCGCTGCACGATCCAGGCGCACTGTTCGAGTGGGTCAAGTATCGTTCGCACCTCACGCGCGGGGTCACCGCGGACACCATGCTGCGCGACGAGGCGTTTCACTTTTTGCGTCTTGGCACGCTGATCGAGCGTGCCGACAACACCGCACGTCTGCTTGACGTGAAGTTTCATGCCCCTCAGGTGGAACAGGCCCAGACTGCCGAGGCACGGATGCAGGAGCAGGATTTCTACCACTGGTCGGGCGTACTGAGGTCGGTGTCGGGCTTCGAGATCTACCGCAAGTTCTATCGCTATGCCATCACCCCGGAACGCGTGGTCGAGCTGCTGATTCTGCGGCCTGACATGCCACGCTCGCTGGCGGCGTGCACCATGGACATCATCGACACGCTGACCAAGGTGGCCAACCCGCAGTCAGCCGATACGCTGCGCAGCGCCGGCATGCTCGATGCCGAGTTGCGTTACGGTCGCATCGACGACATCATGGCCACGGGGCTGCACGCTTACCTCACGCGCTTTCTGTTGCGTATCAACGATCTGGCCAGCCGCATCAGCCAGGATTTTCTCGCCGCGTGAAACGCGGTCGCCGCCCCAGACGGTCAAACGCCGGACACTGTCCAGATCCCGTCTTCTCCCGCCTTCATTTGCGTCCCGATCCCGCATGTCGATCCACGTTGCCCTGACCCATGTCACTCGCTACCGCTTCGATCGCGCGGTGAACCTTTCCCCGCATGTGGTGCGACTGCGGCCGGCGCCGCACACCCGCAGCCGCGTACTGTCCTATAGCTTGCGCATCGAGCCCGAGCTGCATTTCGTCAACTGGCAACAAGATGCTTTCGCCAATTACCTGGCGCGGGTGGCTTTTCCAGAGCGCACGACGGAGCTCGTCGTCACGGTCGACCTCGTGGTCGAAATGGCGGTCTACAACCCGTTCGACTTTTTCCTTGCGCCCCAGGCTGAGCATGTGCCATTTGCATATGATGCAGCGCTGCGCGCCGACCTCACCCCCTACCTCGCGCACGAACCGCTGACACCAAGGCTCGACGCACTGCTCAACAGCATCGACCGTCGCCGGCGCCGTACCGTCGACTTCCTCGTCGACGTCAATCAGCGTCTGCACGCGGAGGTGCGCTACCTGATCCGCCTGGAGCCGGGGGTCCAGAGCCCGGAGCAGACACTTGAACGCGGCAGTGGCTCATGCCGTGACAGCGCCTGGCTGCTGGTGCAACTTCTGCGCCACCTCGGCCTCGCGGCACGTTTCGTTTCCGGCTACCTGATCCAGCTCACCGCCGACGTCAAGCCGCTCGAAGGTCCGAGTGGTGCGGCGCAGGATTTCACCGACCTGCACGCGTGGTGCGAGGTCTACCTGCCGGGCGCCGGGTGGATCGGTCTCGACCCCACGTCCGGCCTGTTTGCGGGCGAAGGCCATATTCCCCTGGCTTGCACGCCCCAGCCTGCTGGCGCCGCTCCCGTCGAGGGTGCGGTCGATGCTTGCGAGGTCGTGTTCGATCACGAGATGCGAATTACCCGCTTGCGCGAATCGCCACGCGTGACCCTGCCATACCGCGAGGAGCAGTGGCAGCACGTGTTGGAGCTGGGGGCGCAAGTTGACGAGCGGCTGCGCGCCGGCGATGTCCGGCTGACGCAGGGCGGCGAGCCGACGTTCGTCGCGCCCGGTGACCCGGATGCTCCGGAATGGAATACCGACGCCATCGGTCCCACCAAGCGCGGCTACGCCGCAGCGTTGATTGGGCGGCTGGCGGCGCGTTACGGCTCCGGCGGCTTTCTTCACTTCGGGCAGGGAAAGTGGTATCCGGGCGAGCAACTGCCGCGCTGGGCGCTGACAGCCGTCTGGCGCCGCGACGGACAGCCCTGCTGGCATGATCCGCGGCTGTTCGCGGACGAGCGCGCAAGTGGGAGCGCCACTCCTGAGGACGCGCGCATGTTCATGCTTGCGCTCGTGGATGCCCTGGGCGTCGAACCCAGGCATGTGTGCGAGGGTTACGAAGACACCTGGTACTACCTGTGGCGCGAACGACGGCTTCCAGTGAACGTCGATCCTTTCGACTCGCGGGTCGAAGATGAGCTTGAGCGCGCGCGTCTGCGCAAGGTGTTCGAGCAGGGGCTGCGCAAGGTCATCGGTTACGTGTTGCCACTTCGTCGCGACGCCGGCGTGCCGACGCGGCGTGATGGACGCTGGGTCTCCGGGCCCTGGTTCATGCGCGACGGGCGTCTTTACCTCATTCCGGGGGATTCGGCGATGGGCTGGCGGTTGCCGCTCGACACCCTGCCCTGGGCGCGCGAGTCGGAGCGCCAGTTCGACATTCCCCCGGACCCGTTTTCGAGTTTTCCACCGCTGGCACCGGCGTCGCGCTTGCGCGTGCGCGACCAACCCCTGGACGCAGCCGGCGCCTCGGTGCCGCGGGGCCTGCCCGAAGCAGTCCCGGAGCGGTTCAGCTCGGCGGGTTCCACGATACGCACTGCCCTTTGCGTCGAAGTACGCGATGGTGTGCTGCATGTGTTCATGCCCCCGCTGGCCAGCGCCGATGACTACCTCGATCTGCTCGCGGCGGTGGAGGTGACGGCGCAGCGGCTGCGCGCTGCCATCGTTCTGGAGGGTTACCCGCCTCCGCGCGACCCGCGCCTCGAGCAACTGCAAGTGACTCCCGATCCGGGGGTCATCGAGGTCAACATTCATCCGGCGCATGACTGGGAGCAATTGGTCGAACACACCGAATTCCTGTATCAAGCCGCGTTCGAGACCCGGCTCGGTGCGGAGAAGTTTCAGCTTGACGGCCGTCACACCGGGACCGGCGGCGGCAACCACGTGGTGCTCGGGGGCGCCACCCCTGCCGACAGCCCGTTCCTTCGCCGCCCCGACCTCCTCGCCAGCCTCATTGCCTATTGGCACAATCACCCGAGTCTGAGTTACCTGTTCAGTGGTCTGTTTCTAGGCCCGAGCAGCCAGGCGCCACGTCTTGACGAGGCACGCGACGATCAGGTGTACGAGCTTGAGATCGCGCTGGCAGAATTGCGTGCGAACCGCGTTCCGCCGGACGGCGAAGTGCCGCCGTGGCTGATTGATCGAAGCCTGCGCAACCTTCTCATCGACGTCACCGGCAACACCCACCGCGCCGAGTTCTGCATCGACAAGCTCTACAGTCCCGATAGCGCGACCGGACGACTGGGTCTGCTCGAACTGCGCGCTGTCGAGATGCCCCCGCATGCGCGCATGAGTGTCGTCCAGCAGTTGCTGCTGCGAGCCCTGGTGGCGCGTTTCTGGGAGCAGCCTTACGAGGCACGTCTGCAGCGTTGGGGCAATGCGCTGCACGACCGTTTCATGTTGCCCACGTTCATCGCCATGGATTTCGAGGACGTGCTGGACGAGCTTCGTCAGTGCGGATTCGGTTTTGACGACGCCTGGTTCGCGCCGCATTTTGCGTTCCGGTTTCCGCTACTTGGAGACCGTGCGGTGCGCGGCGTGCAGCTTGAACTGCGCATGGCGCTGGAGCCATGGCACGTGCTGGGCGAAGAGGGTTCGGCCGGCGGGACCGTGCGCTATGTGGACTCTTCGCTGGAGCGTCTCGAACTCAAGGTCAGCGGCCTGACCGATCATCGTCATGTCGTCACCGTGAATGGTCGCGCGGCGCCGCTGCAGCCGACCGGGCGCACCGGCGAGTATGTGTGCGGGGTCCGGTATCGCGCGTGGCAGGTGCCCTCGGCGCTGCATCCGGCGATCGGGGTGCACGCCCCGCTGACCTTCGATCTCGTCGATACCTGGGCGCAACGTTCGCTCGGCGGATGCCGCTACCACGTCATGCACCCAGGAGGGCGCAGCTACGAGACGTTTCCGGTCAATGCCTACGAAGCCGAGAGCCGCCGGATGGCGCGGTTCGAGCGCATCGGGCATACACCAGGGCGTATGGTGGTGGCGCCGTGCCGACCCAGCCTGGAGTTTCCTTCCACGCTGGATCTGCGCCGGCGCTGAACGCGGCTCGCGTGGCGCGTGCCACAATCACCGGCATGGCAAGTCTGTTCCCCTATGAATCCGGTGCCCGGCTGAGCGCACTGGCCCGCGATCTGGCGGCGCCGGTGCCGGCCGGCCATTGGGATGTGCTGCGCGGCACCTCCTCCGACGGTCGCGGCGGAGGACCCTTGCGCGGCTGTTGGGAGCGGTTTTTCGACCTCCTTGGTGGCGACGGTTTCGATGAGTTGGACGCGCGTGAGGCCAGCCTGCGCCAGCACATTCTTGACGACGGTGTCACCTACAACGTGCATGGTGACAGCGAGCGCGCCGCGCGCAACTGGTCCGTTGATCTGTTTCCGCTGATCGTCGATGCCGCTGACTGGGCCCGCATCGCTGCCGGCGCTGCCCAGCGCGCCGCGCTGCTTGACGGCATTCTGCGCGATGTCTATTGCGGCGAACAGCATGTGTTGGCGCGCGGCCTGCTGCCGGCCGCGCTGGTGCACGGTCATCCCGGCTACCTGCGTGCGCTGCACGGCCACCGCCCGCCAGGTGACGTCTGGTTGCACGTGGCGGCATTCGATCTCGCCTGTGGTCCCGACGGCATCTGGCGCGTGATCAATCAGCGCGTCCAGGCGCCCAGCGGGTTGGGTTATCTGCTGCAGAACCGGCTGCTGGTGTCGCGTCTTTTCCCCGATGCCTTCGCTGCGCTGCGCGTGCAACGCCTGGCCGCCAGCTACCGCCTGTTGATGGACAACCTCCAACGCCTGGCGCCCGGCGACGGCGCGCCGCGTGTGGTCCTTCTTACGCCCGGCCCGTACAGCGAAACGTATTTTGAACAGGTATTTCTTGCGCGCTACCTCGGCATCACGCTGGCCGAGGGCAGCGACCTCACGGTACGCGAGGATCGGCTTTACCTGAAGACGGTGCGTGGACTGGAGCCGGTGCACGCGGTGCTGCGCCGACTCGACGACAGTTTCTGCGACCCGCTGGAGCTACGCCCGGATTCCATGTTGGGGATTGCCGGTCTGCTGCAGGCCGTGCGTGCTGGCAATGTGCTGCTCGCCAACGCGCTCGGAGCCGGCTTCCTTGAGTCGCCGGCACTGCAAGGTTTTCTGCCCAAGCTGTGCCTGTCGCTGCGAGGCGAGGAGTTGTTGTTGCCATCGCTTCCGAGTTGGTGGTGTGGCGAGGCCGGCGTGTGCCGGGCTCCGCTGGAGGATTTGCGCAACTGGGTGGTCAAGCCAGTGCATGCCGAGTGCGGCTTCGATGCCACGGTGATGGCCAGCATCGATGCCAACGATCTCCCGTCCTGGCGTGCGCGGGTGCTGGAGCAGCCCGATGAAGTGACGCTGCAACGCTACATGCCGTTGCCGCAGGTCCCGGTATGGCGCGATGGGCGCATGGGCGCGCGCGCCGCGATGTTGCGCGTGTATGCGCTCGCCGATGGCAATGGTGGCTGGCGTGTGCTCCCCGGCGGACTGGTTCGCACCGCCACGCACGGCGGAAACACCGTGTCGATGCAGCACGGCGGCAGCAGTCAGGACGCCTGGGTCATCACCGGAGAGGCGGTGGATGCATCGACGCTGCTGCCGGCGCCCATGCGTCCGCAGGATGTGATCGCGCGGCACCGTGTCGTCACCAGCCGCGCTGCCGAAAATCTGTTCTGGGCTGGGCGTTACTGCGAGCGGGCTGAACACGCGGCGCGGCTGGCGCAGTTGACGCTGCGGGCGATCGCCGAGGACGACGATCTCAGGGCCGGCCCCGGCGCCATGTTGGACACGTGGTGCCGAGAGGCGGCCCTCGTTTCCGCCGAATCGCCGCCGCTGACCAACAACCGCAGCGCATTCGCGCGCAGCGTGGTCGAGGGGCTGGAGCAAGGCGCGCACGCCGGCGGCCTGCTGCAAAGCCTGCGTGCCATGGGACACGCCGCGGCGCAGGTGCGTGAGCGCCTGGGCGGCGAGCATCGCCAATGGATCGCGTCGGCAACGGCGTTGCGTCTGATGCCGAATGCGACAGGGCGTGAGGCGCCGAGCGCCCTGCAGGCGTTGCAGGGTCTCGAGCGACTGAGCGAGCTGCTCGGCGCCATCACTGGCGCGCAGACCGACCGCATGACACGTGACGACGGCTGGCGTCTGCTCAGCATCGGGCGTCACATCGAGCGTCTGACCCTGCTTGGCGAAGCGCTACGGGTGGCCTTCGCCAGTGGCGGCGTGCATGCCGACAGCGGCTTCAACCATTTGTTGGCACTGTTCGACAGCACCATCACCTACCGCGCGCTCTACCAAAAGCGCCTGGAAGTTCCGCCGCTGCTCGATTTGCTGATGCTCGACCGCGAGAATCCCCGCAGTCTGGGCTGGGTGGCACAGACGCTGATCGCGCGCATACGCAAGCTGCCAGGGCGGCGCGAGGACATCGACGAGTTGCTCGAGATGGCACCCGATCCCGACGGCTGGCAGCTGACCGAGCTTTGCGCACACGGGCAGGACGGGCGTCATGCCTGGCTCGAGAACAGCCTGGCAAACGCGGTGCAAGGCGCCTACCGGATTTCCGACGAAATCAGTCTGCGCTACTTCGCGCATGCGGCCGCGCCGGCGCGCTCGCTGGGTGGCTATTGAGGCCGATGCGATGGACGACGCGCAACTGACCAGCCACGGTGTGTTGTACGAGGTACGCCATGACACGCGTTACGCCTACGAGACGTCGGTTGAGCTTGCCTACCACCTGGCCCACCTGCGGCCGTTGACCATACGCCGCGTGCAGGCGTGCGAGTATCACGACTGCCGGATCGACCCCGCCCCGGCACACAGCAGCAGCAGCGTCGACGTACTGGGAAATGTACGCCTGTATTTCTCCTGCTATGCCCCCCACCAGACGCTCGTGGTGAGCGCGCGCAGCCGTGTGCGGGTCCAGGCGCCCGCAGACCCGGACTGGGACGGCAGCGAGGCCTGGGAGTTTGTGCGCAACCGTCTCATCTACCGCGCCGGGCAGCCCGGCGAGCGCGCTGCGCAATTCGCATTCGGAAGTCATTTTGCGCCGCGTTTCGCCGACGCCGGCGACTACGCCGCACCCAGTTTTCCGCCTGGGCGGCCGCTGTTGCAGGGTGCCCTGGCGTTGATGCATCGCATTCATGCCGACTTCACCTATGACCCCGCGAGTACCGAGGCGCACACGCGAGCGCCGCAGGCGCTGCAGCTGCGTCACGGGGTTTGCCAGGACTACGCGCATGTCATGTTGTCGGCCTTGCGCAGCCTGGGGTTGGCCGCGCGGTACGTCAGCGGCTATTTGCGTTCGCGTCCGCCGCCGGGGCAGCAGCAGTTGGTCGGTGCCGACGCGTCGCACGCCTGGGTGGAGGTCTGGTGCCCGGCCAACGGCTGGGTCGAGTTCGACCCCACCAACAACCGTCGCCCGGCTGACGACTACGTGCGCCTTGCGCTGGGGCGCGACTTCGCCGACGTGTCGCCGCTGCGAGGGGTGATCCGCGGCGGTGGCGGCCATACGCTGGAGGTCGCCGTGCGCGTCAGCCCCGTGGGGACGCAAGTCACTGGGTGAAAAGCCGCACACGGCGCGTGCTCTGTCGCGCTCATCGCTGACATTTGCGACGACGCGTACCATCGGCCCCGCGATGACGACGCGTTGGCGATCGCACGTGCACGGAGCAAGACATGGCATTGAAGGCGACCATTTACAAGGCGGAGTTGCAACTCGCCGACATGGACCGGAACCACTATGAGGATTTGGCACTCACCATTGCCCGCCACCCGTCGGAAACGGATGAGCGAATGATGGTGCGGGTGCTCATGTACGCGCTGTACGCGCAGGAAGGAATCGCGCTCACAAAGGGCTTGTTCGACGTCGACGAGCCAGAAATCTGGGTGAAGGACCTGACCGGTGCGATCAAGCTGTGGATCGATATCGGTCAGCCCGACGAGGCGAGGCTGCGCAAGGCCTGCGGCCGTGCCGACCAGGTCGTCGTGGTCTGCCACGCCAGCAGCTGCGAGGTCTGGTGGAAGCAGATCGAGGGGCGCCTGACCCGTCTGCGCAACCTCACCGTGCTGCGCCTGCCAGCGGTGGCGGCGCAAGCGCTGGCAGCGCTGGCCGCGCGGACGATGCGATTGCAATGTCTGGTGCAAGACGGTGCCATGACCCTCAGCACCGAGGCGATGGCGGTGGACATTGCGCTCGAGGCCCTCAAACGGGCGGCCGTCGGCTGAACATGTTGTGCAAGCGGTGCGGTGGCATGGCTCCGCCCCGGCGCAAAATAGGTGGCTCCTGGCGATGGTGTGGACCGTGCGGTCCGTGCCGCCGGCAACGTTCGGGTGACCACGATGGATTCCAGCTGTTCTGCCCAGACCGCACAATTGTTGATCGATGTGCTTCGCCAGCAGCGTGACGCATATGCGCGCGACCCGTTCCCCGACCTGGGGCAGCGCATAGCCGACTTGCGCACCTTGCAGCGCTTCCTGCGCGACCACAAGCACGCCTTGTGCGCGGCGATTGACGCCGATTATGGCCATCGGTCGCGGCACGAAACGATGATGGCGGAAATCGTGCCGGCGTTGGCTGGCATCGATCACGCCGTGCGGCACCTGCGTCGTTGGATGCGGCCACGGCGTCGCGAGGTCGATCGGTTGATGTTCGGCCTGGCCGGCAACCGTGTCATTCCACAGCCCCTGGGTGTCGTGGGGGTGATCGTGCCGTGGAATTTCCCGGTCAATCTCAGCTTTGTTCCCTTGACCTGCATTCTCGCGGCCGGCAACCGCGCGATGGTGAAAATGAGTGAAAACTCGCGTCATCTCGCTGCCCTGCTCCTGGCGAAAATGCCAGGCTATTTTCCACCCGAGAAGCTGTGTTTCTTTGACGAGACGGGTGGCGTCGGCGCGGCGTTTTCGCAGCTGGCGTTCGACCACTTGCTCTTTACCGGATCTGGGCAGACGGGCCGCGCCGTCATGGCGGCAGCGGCCCGCAATTTATGCCCCGTCACGCTCGAACTCGGAGGCAAGGCGCCCGCGATTGTCTGCGACGATTTTGAGTTGAGCACCGCGGCGGAGCGTATTTTGTTCGTCAAGTTTCTCAACGCTGGGCAGATATGTACTACGGTCGACCATGCTTGGATACCGAAAGCACGGCTGGACGCCTTCGTCGAACTGGCGCAATCCATCGTGCCGTCGAGCTTCAAGGACCTGCACTCACCCGACTACACTTCGATCATCGACGCGGCCGCTTTTGACCGTCTCGTCGCCGCGCTCGATGAGGCGCGGGCAGGCGGCGCCTCCGTGGTGCAGTTGCTCCCCGGGCCTGCATACGACCGCGCCACGCGGCGCATCGCGCCGCACATCGTGCTCGACGCACCGGCTGACTGTGCGTTGATGCAAGGCGAGATTTTTGGTCCGATTCTCCCGCTTCGAGGCTACGACTCACTCGAAGAGGTCATCACCAGTGTCAACGCCGGTCCCCGGCCGCTCGCGATCTACCCTTTCACCCACGACGGTCGCGTCCTCGACCAGCTGCTCGCGCGGGTGATGTCGGGGGGGGTGTCGGTCAATGATGCGCTGTTCCACGTTGGACAGCACGACCTGCCATTCGGCGGCGTGGGCGCCTCCGGGATGGGCCATTACCATGGCCGGGAGGGGTTCGAGACGTTTTCCAAGCTGCGGCCCGTGTTCCAACAGGCGCGCTGGAGTTCGTTGCGCCTTCTGCGCCCGCCGTATGGTCGCGTGGCCGACTGGATTCTGGCCTTCCTCGCACGCTGAAGCGCAGGGGGCCAGAATCCCGTCCCAGTGGATCAGATCAATGCAAGGTCGTTCCCGCTGTCGATCTTGCCAGGCGACCGCTTGCCGTGCAGTTTGATTCGCAGACGCAGGTCGTTGACCGAATCGGCTGCACGCAGTGCATCCTCATAGCCGATTCGCCCAGCCTCGTAAAGGTCGAACAGGGCCTGGTCAAAGGTCTGCATTCCGATGTTGGTCGACCCTGCCATGACCGTCTTGATGTCGGCAACTTGCCCTGACATGATCTTGTCGGCGATCAGCGGGGAGTTGATCATGATTTCCACCGCCGCCGCACGCCCTTTGCCGTCATCGTTGCGGATCAGACGCTGCGACACGATCGCACGAATGTTCATGGACAGATCCATCAGCAATTGCGCGTGCCGATCCTCCGGGAAGAAGTTGAGGACGCGGTCGATGGCCTGGTTGGCGTTGTTCGCGTGGAGGGTGGCGAGCACCAGGTGTCCGGTTTCGGAGAAGACGACGGCGCGGTCCATGGTTTCGCGGTCGCGGATTTCTCCCATGAGAATGACGTCAGGAGCCTGCCGCAGTGTGTCCTTGAGAGCGTCGTCCCAGCCCTCGGAGTCCTGGCCGACCTCGCGCTGATTGACGATACACCGTTTGTGACGGTGCAGGAACTCGATGGGGTCCTCGATCGTGATGATGTGCCCCTGCGTGTTCTCGTTGCGGTAGTCGAGAAGCGCCGCCATGGAGGTGCTCTTGCCGCTCCCCGTCGAGCCCACGAACAGAATCAGCCCGCGTTTCGTCAAGGACAGCTCCGCCAGGATCGGCGGCAGGCCAAGCTGCGCAATGGTTGGAATTTCGAGGGGGATCGTTCTAGCGACCATGGCGACACTGCCGCGTTGCGTGAACACGTTGCAGCGAAACCGACCGACCCCATTCGGGGCGATGGAAAAATTCGTCGCGCGTCGATGCTCGAAATCCGCGCGTTGGCGATCATTCATGATCGACATGGCGAGTGCCTTGGTCTGCTGCTCGTTCAGCGGATGGGCTGACAGCGGCTCGACGTGGCCGTCGAGCTTGATCGCGGGGGGGAATCCTGCCGTGATGAAAAGATCAGACCCGCCGCGTGACATCAACGCGCCCAAGGCCTTGTGAATGAACATCGTCGCTTCAGATTGTTCCAATCAACGTGCTCCTGCCAGGTCTCGATTCCGAACCGGTCGCGTTGCCGCGCCGTATGTGGCGGGTGCAATCGATGTCCACCGCGTTTGCCACCGACATCATGATAGGCGGCGCGGAGCGAGCGCCGTTTTCAACAGCCCTCCAGCTCAGAACCAGTGCCCGAGAATCGGAGCGATGAGCACGTTGAGAATTCCCACCAGGACCATCAGCAGTCCGGCGACGGCACCCTCTTCGCGTCCAAAGCCATGGGCTCGCGCGACACCCGCGCCATGGGCGCCCATGCCGAGCAGCGCGCCCGCGGCCATCCGCGAGCGCAGCGGGAGCAGGGGCAGCACCAACTCTCCCAGCGCGCTGCCCAGGATGCCCGTGAAAACGACAAAGACCGCCGTCAGGTCGGGTTTGCCGCCGATGTCACCCGATACGGTCATCGCGAACGGAGTGCTCATCGACCGTGGCAGCAGGCTCAGCAACAGGCTTCGATCCAATCCCAGCACATCGGCCAGTGCCCACACCGAGAGCATCGCGGTGCAACTGCCGATGACCGCGCCGCCAAGAAGTACGGGCCAATGGCGTCGGATCAGACCGCGTTGTTCCCATAGCGGAATGGCGAAGGCCACGGTTGCGGGGCCGAGCAGGGCGACCAGCCAGTGGGTGCGACGAATGTAGTCCACATAAGGTTCGTGCAAGGCCAGCGCAATCGCGATCAACAAGGCCGGGGCCAGCAGCAGCGGTGTTGACCACCATTGCCGCAGACGCGCATGAAGCCATCGCCCGATCTGGTAGCTCGCGATGGTCGCGAGTGACCAGAACATGGCGTCAAGAACGGGGTTCTGCAGCAGCATGATGGTCCTCCGTGGGTTGGGCGTGCAGCCGCATGCCGAATTCGACCGTGAGCGCGGTGACTGTCATGACCAGAATCGTGCTGACGAGGATCAAGGTCAGGACCTTGAGACCCAGCATCCCGATCAACTCGGGGTGGTTCAGGATCGCCAGCACGGCCGGAACGAAAAACAGCAGCATCTCGGCGACGAACCAGTTGGCGCCTCCCCGAACCGTCGTTTCCCGCACGCCCCCACTGGCGAGCAGCGCCAGCAGCAGCGCCATGCCGATGATGCCGCCGGGGATCGGTACGTGTGTGCGTTCGGCGATGGCGTTGCCGGCGAGCCAGAACCCGATGACCACCGCGATTTGCAGCGGACGGTGCGTTCTGATGGTGCGGCGGGCCGCCGCGAGGACGTTGCGCAGTTGCATGACGAGCTCCCTGGATGGAAACCAAGTGTATGCCGCATAGCACAATGCATAAAATGAATTCTTTGACTATGTTGAAGTCGTTATAAGAATGGAGACGTCATGGATGTTCGCAAGCTTCGCGCATTTGTCGAGGTGGTTCGTCACGGCGGGTTTACGCGTGCGGCGAAGGTTGTGTTCCTGACGCAGTCGACGATCAGCAAGGCGGTGAAGCAACTCGAGGACGAGTTTGGACTGCCTTTGCTCGACCGCGCGGGCGGCCGTCAGTCGCTCACGGCGGCGGGCGAGATCGTGTTTCGGCGCGCGCTCGCGATGCTCGCCGAACGCGACAGTCTGATCGAGGAGCTCAACGCCCTGCGAGGCTTGCAGCGCGGAACGCTGCGTCTGGGGCTGCCGGCCATAGGGTCGAGCGCGCTGTTTGCCCCGGTGTTCTCGATCTACCGGAAAAACTACCCTGGCATCGACGTCCGCATCGTCGAGCAGGGGAGCAAGCGCCTCGAGGAGTTGATCCTGAGCGGGGAACTCGATCTGGCAGCATCGTTGCTCCCGGTGCCCGCGTCGCTCGCGTGGGAGGAGGTACGGTGCGAGCCCCTGGATCTCCTCGTCGCAGCCACCGACTCTCTCGCCGCGCGCGCGAGCGTCGTGCTCGGCGACCTCGCCACCCGGCCTTTCATCCTGTTTGGCGAAGGCTTCGCCTTGAGCCCCGTCATCATCGACGCCTGCGCCGCGCAGGGCTTCGTTCCGACCGTCGTGGCCCGATCGAGTCAGATCGATTTCGTGCTTGAGCTCATATCCGACGGGCTTGGCGTCGGCTTTTTGCCGAGGTTCATTGCCCAGCAGCGCCTGCCGCCGGGCGTGTGCCGAATTCCCATCGACGACCCGGCAATGGTCTGGAACATTGCCCTGGTGTGGCGCCGGGGAGGTTATCTCTCACAGGCAGCGCAAGCCTGGATCGGCGCGGTACGCGAGCAACGTGCCCGGTCGTGAGAGCCGAGGCCCTCCGTGCGCCCCGAACCCGTGCGCCGCCCTGGCGGGATGGATGTCGGTGCTCGCTTGTTCATTGCGTCGGTGGCGTCGGCGGCATCGTGGCGGCCAGGCCATCGAGTCCGCCGAGGAACAGTGCGACGCTATCGCTGACCCAGCGCGTGCGCTGCGCCGCCGAGAAGGTTCGTCCGAGCCCGAGCGCCTGCATTTGCGGCAGCGAAACCAACAACTGCAAAAGCTGCGTGGCCGCGAATTCTGCGGTTTGTGGTGGGAGGTCCTGCCTGGATCGCAGCAGTCCCACCACATGAGCCACCACGGTTTCCCGTCCGCGCGACAGCGTGACCGCCTCGAGCAATTCCGGAAACCTGGACGATTCGGCGACGATGAGTCGATGCAAGGCAAGAATCCGGGG
This sequence comes from Thiomonas sp., assembly GCA_027311065.1. Taxonomy (GTDB): domain Bacteria; phylum Pseudomonadota; class Gammaproteobacteria; order Burkholderiales; family Burkholderiaceae_C; genus Thiomonas_A. The sequence continues at coordinate 49,645 of DAICZP010000139.1, forward strand.
TGTCAAGGCCGCGTCGAGCACGCGTGCGCCGAGGTTTTGCAAGGCAGTTTCGAGATCCGTGTCACTCGCACCTGACGCGCCGGTGGTGGGGCGGGCGGCATCGATGAGGCCGCCGACGACCGCACGCATCAGCGCTGCCTTGTCCGGATAGCGGTGATAGAAGGTTCGCTTGGAGACCCCGGCGCGCGCTGCGATCGCCTCGATGGTGGTGGCACCATACCCATGCGCGAGCATCAGTTCGGTGGCGGTATCGAGAATGCGCGCACCCAGTTCGGCAGCGGCCTCGCGCGATGGCCTCCCCCCACGGGATGGTTGCGCTCCCGGCGTATTCCGGGAGGACGGCGCCGGGGCGTTCGGGACACTTGCGTGGGGGCTGCTTTTCATGGCGCGGGATACGTGGTGCCGTGTCCGAAGGTTTGATGATTGTTCCCACTCTATGGGATCGTGAAACGCAACGCAACCGGCGCGTTGCATTATCTCGCCACTGGACCGTGAGGCGCGTCAAGAAAGTACAAAACTGACGAGCGCTTCACCTGTCAAGGGCACTCAGCGACGCCGATGTCATTCTGAAAGGCATCTCGCGTATCCAGGTGGACTATGCTCGGAGTTCCGACGCCGGCACCCCGAGCCGGACATTGCCGACCGGCACGCTTCAACCATGTATTCGCTCATCATTTCCACGCTTGCCTACCCCATCGTCGCCTGGTGGATGCATCGCAGGCTCGAGGACGTCCTAGAGCCCGGGGGTACCCGTAAAATTCTGGTCGTGGTGGCCGCTTCCGTGGTGTGCTGGGCGATCGGCGCCGGGATCGACTGGGCCTTTCCGGGGCAGGTGTTGCATCTGCTTTGAGTCTGCGATGCCAGACCTGGTTTCGCCTCCAGCTTGATCTCGCGCAAGCGGGTTGCGACGTGTTTGCGCAAGGCGCCGGCGCGTGCACCTACACTCCTTGAAAGCGGGGGCGCCTGACGAAGCAAAAAAGGAAGTACATTGACTGATGCACACTACACGCACGAGCACCTGGTGGCGTTGGGGTTCAGAATTCAAAGCTCGGGCGATCTCGCGTTTGCGCGTTGGATCGTGAAGCAGGTGGGGGCTGAGCGCGCCGCCGCGGCCGCGCATACATTGCGGAGCCGACGACCGCCGCGGCCGGCCAGGGTTGCCGCTGAGCTGGGTCTTGGCGATACGGACTGGGTCGGCGTGGTGCACGTCTGCTCGCCGCTGGCGCGCGCGTTCGCGGCGCGCCGTACCGACCCGGATGGAACACAGGGCGGCCTCAGCGCCCGGTGATGAAGGCGCGGGTGGCCGCGATCAGCGCCTCAGGCTGGTCGCGGTGGGGAACATGGCCGCAGTTTTCCCACGCGAGCACTTGGGTTCCCGGCAGGCGGCGGGCGATGCCGCGAACCTGGTCCAGGGTTCCGTAGGGATCATCGATCCCCTGCACCGCCAGCAGCGGACAACGTATGTTCGCGAGGTCGGTCTCGATCGACCAGGTCCGGAAGCGAGGGTCGAGCCAGATCCGGTTCCAGCCCCAGAATGCCGAGTCGGGATCATCGTGATAACGTGCCAGACGCGCACGCAGACCGGAACGCGCATAAGCGTCTCGCGTGACGGCGATGCCGTCCAGAGTCATCTGCTCGACCATGATATGCGGCGCCAGCACCACCGCGCCCGCGACGCGATCGGGAAAGCGTGCCGCGTGGAGCAGGGCAATCGAGCCGCCGTCGCTGTGGCCGAACAGCCAATAGCGCCGGTTTGCCACGCCGATGGCTTCCAGCAGCGCCGGTAACACCTCCCATGCCTGGCGATGCAGGTAGTCGGTATCCCAGAACTCCTCGGGTGCCCGCGGCGTCGATCGGCCATAGCCGGGGCGGCTGTACACGAGGGCGCGGCAGCCCAGGGCTTCGCACACGCGGCGCGGAAAATCCTTCCACATTGCGATCGACCCCAGGCCCTCGTGCAGGAAGACCACCAGCGGCGTGTCTGCGGCGGCGCCGATCCATTCGACTTCGACGTTCACGCGTCGTCCGCGCCAGTCGATTCCGATGTGCCGGATGGAGGCGTCCCCGTGCGCTTCGGTCGGGTCGTTCCGGACGTGTCGGGCATCCATGCGATCGAGCATAGCGTTGATTGCATCGACGCGCAGTTCCTGCGGAGTGCTTTGCCGTCCCCGAGCAGCGTTTTTTCGACAGTGCAAGAATGCACCCATCATGCACCATCACACACTTCGCACCGATGTTCTTGAGATTGCCTTTGAGGCGCACGGCCCGACGTCCGGCCCAACGGTGATTCTTCTGCACGGGTTTCCTTACGACCCCCGAGGGTTTGACGCGGTTGCACCGCCATTGGCCGCAGAAGGGTGCCGCGTGCTGGTGCCGTACCTGCGTGGCTACGGTTCCACCCGTTTTCTGTCCGACGCGACGCTGCGTTCGGGCCAGCAGGCGGCGCTGGCCCATGACCTGCTGGGGTTCATGGATGCTCTCGGCATCGAGCATGCGGTGCTCATGGGTTATGACTGGGGTGGACGCGCCGCATGCATCGTCTCTGCCTTGTGGCCGCAGCGCGTGCAAGGGCTCGTCACTTGCACGGGCTACAACATCCAGGATATCGCGGCGGCGGCAAAGCCGATGCCGGCGGCGCAGGAGCACAGGCTGTGGTACCAATACTACTTTCACACGGCGCGAGGTCGTGCCGGTCTGGAACAGGATCGGCGTGATATCGCGCGGCTGCTGTGGTCGTTGTGGTCGCCTGACTGGAGTTTCGACGAGACCACGTTCATGCGCAGCGCAGCATCGTTCGACAACCCTGATTTCGTGGACGTCGTGATTCATTCCTACCGTCATCGTCATGGTGCCGCCCCGGGCGATCCGGCCCTGGAGCGGATCGAGGCGCGGCTGGCGACCCAGCCGGTCATTCCGGTTCCCACCATCAACCTGCACGGCGCCAGCGACGGCCTCGGAGAGCCGCTACAACCCGATGCCCATGCGCGCATGTTCACCGGAGATTATGCGCGACGCATTTTGCCGCGGATCGGACACAACGTGCCGCAAGAGGCCCCGGGCGAGACGGTGGCGGCCATTCGCGACCTCCTGGCGCGTTCGCGCTGAGTTCCCAACCTGCCCCGTGAACCACGAAACTCCTTATGCCGACCTGGGGCCGGACGACGTGCTCAACGCGGTCGACGCCCTCGGGCCGCGCTGCGACGGCAGGCTGCTTCAACTCAACAGTTTCGAGAACCGCGTGTTCCAGCTCGGTCTGGAGGATGGCGGCCAATGCGTGGCCAAGTTCTATCGTCCCGGGCGCTGGAGCGATGCGGCCATCCTTGAAGAGCATGCCTTCACCCTCGAGCTGGCGCACCGCGAAATTCCGGCCGTGCCGCCCCTGGACGTCGGCGGCAGTACCCTGCATCACATCGCGGGCCACCGGTTCGCACTGTTCGCGAGGCAAGGCGGAAGGGCCCCCGAACTTGAACGCGAGGAGGCGCTAGAGTGGCTGGGGCGCTACCTTGGCCGCATTCATGCGGTCGGTGGCGCCCAGGCCTACCGGGCACGCCCCGCCCTGGACGTGCAATCTTTTGGTGTCGAAAGCCGCGACCGCATCCTCGCCGGCGACTGGCTGCCGGGAGCGTTGCGGACGCCATGGGGCGATGTCGCGACACAGGCCATCGATGGGGTGCGCGCTGCCTATGCGCGTGCCGGAGATGTCCGTATGCTGCGACTCCACGGTGACTGTCACATCGGCAACGTGCTGTGGACCGACGATGGACCGCATTTCGTCGACTTCGATGACAGCCGTACCGGCCCGGCGGTGCAGGACTTGTGGATGCTGCTCTCGGGTGACGAGGATGCCATGCGCAGGCAGCTTGCAGCCCTGTTGCGTGGCTACGAAATGTTTTCCGCTTTCGATGACCGCGAGCGGCACCTCATCGAAGCGCTGCGTACCCTGCGCCTGCTGCATTACAGCGCCTGGATCGCCGGGCGCTGGAACGACCCGGCTTTTCCGGCCGCGTTCCCGTGGTTCGGTACGGCCGGTTACTGGCAGGAGCGCATCATCGAACTGCAGGAGCAGGTGGCGCTGATGCGGGCTCCACCGAGAATCTGAAGCCCATGCAACCGACAGGACATCGTATGCGATCCATTTTCATCATGGCCTTGCTGCTCGGCGTGGGTACCGCGTTGTCGGGTTGTGGCGTGGTGGCGGCACCGTGCCGGATCGCGTCGGCAGTCATCAAGGTCGTTCCGGTCGTCGGCCATGCCGCTGCCGTTCCGACCGACGTCTGTGCCGACGCCATCGACCCCTGAGAGTCGCGGGAACACGGCGTGCCGCGTTTCAGCGCGGGCGTACGAACAGCGTGTGCAGGCTGCGCCCACAGGGCCCCCCGCTGTCGAACACCGTGGCGTCGGTCGTGCCGACGCCTGATGGATCGATGACACTGCGCGCGTCCATGCCCGTCCAGTCACGATCATCGGCGACCGGTCTGTGCAGGCTGAGCTGCAAGTCGACGGGAACGAAGGTCCAGTCACGCAGGGGAAGTTCGGCACTGACACCGTTGGCTGAATCAAGCATCAGCAGCAGGCGATCAAGTCCGGTCGTGGCTTCGCTGTCGACGAGTCCGATGCGCGGACGCGCCCACACGGTGGCGGGGCCCAGCGTATCGAAGCCGCCGCGCCAGAAACGCCACTCCATCGCTTGCGCGTAGGGGAAGGAAGCCACGCCTGGAAACAGCACCACCTCGGCGCCGGCCCCGGGCAGGGGCGGGAG
>DAICZP010000091.1 GCA_027311065.1 Thiomonas sp.
CACGCCGCGCCGGCTGACCCGCAAAAAAGCCGCACCGGTGAGGATGCGGCTTCCGATGCGGTTTCGAAAACCAGTGACGGAATTACTTCCCGTCGCCTTCAGTCGTTGATTCCGCAGAGACCTCACCAGCCTGCGTCAGCGCGGATGCAATGACCGGATTTTCAGCACCGTGCGTCACCACCGTGACAGAGCCTGGCAGCTTGAGGTCGTTGACGTGCACCGACTGCCCTTTGTGCAAACCACCGAGATCAACTTCGATGAACTCCGGCAGATCGGCCGGCAGGCACATGATTTCGATCTCATTGAGCACGTGGCTGATCATGCAACCCTCGAGCTTGACCGCCGGGGCTTCCTCTGCATTCACGAAATGCACCGGCACCTTCATGTGGATCTTGCGATCTGCGGCGACGCGCATGAAGTCGACATGCAGCACGATCGGGCGGAACGGATGCACCTGGAAAGCTTTCAGCAGCACCTTGGTGGTCTGCTCACCGATTGCCAGATCGAGCACGGAAGAATGGAACTGCTCCTTCTTCAATGCGTGATAAAGCGCATTATGATCAAGTTCGATCATTTGCGGCTTCTGGTCCGCGCCATAGACGATGCCGGGAACCTTGCCGGCGATGCGCATGCGGCGGCTCGCACCAGTTCCTTGCGCTTGACGTTCAAATGCGACGACTTGCATGTCGACTCCTGAGATGGGGCATGAGCCCCGGTTTGCACGACGGAATGCTTGCGACCAGCATCCCGCACGGAACGCACCTATCGGGTGCGAATTCAGATCAGAACAGGGTTTCCTGGTCGTTGAACAGTTGCAGCACCGAACCACCCTGGGCGATGCGGAGCATGGTCTGCGCAATCAGCTGGGCGGCCGACACCTGGCGTACCTTGGGGCTGTCGAGTGCCGCGTCACGCAGGGGAATGGTGTTGGTGACCACGACTTCGTCGAGATCACTGGCGTGGATACGTTCGATCGCCGGCCCCGAGAACACGGGGTGGGTGCAATACGCAACCACCCGTTTCGCACCCCGCGCCTTGAGCACCTCTGCTGCCTTGGTCAGCGTCCCCGCCGTATCGACCATGTCGTCCATGATCACGCAGTTGCGACCGTCAATGTCGCCGATCACGTTCATCACTTCAGACACGTTCGGCTTGGGGCGGCGCTTGTCGATGATGGCGAGATCGCACTCCATCAACTTGGCCAGCGCCCGCGCACGCACGACACCACCGATGTCTGGGGACACGACGATGAGGTCGGAATAATTTTTCGCACGCAGGTCACCCAACAAGATCGGCGATGCGTAAATGTTGTCGACCGGGATATCGAAAAACCCCTGGATCTGGTCCGCGTGCAGGTCCATCGTCACCATGCGGGCAATGCCGACCGCCTGCAGCATATTGGCGACCACCTTGGCGGTGATCGGCACACGCGACGAACGCGGACGACGGTCCTGACGCGCATAGCCGAAATACGGAATAACCGCGGTGATGCGCTCGGCTGACGCGCGCTTGAGAGCGTCGGCCATGACCAGCAATTCCATCAGGCTGTCGTTGGTCGGCGCGCAAGTCGACTGCACAATGAACACTTCGCGGGCGCGAACGTTCTGCTGGATTTCGACCGTGACCTCACCGTCGGAAAATCGGCCGACAAACGCCTGCCCGAGACCGATGCCCAGTTGCTCGACCACCTGTTGCGCCAGCGCGGGGTTGGAGTTTCCGGTGAAAACGACAAAATCGGCCGCGTTCTGATTCATGTTGTGGACAGAGGAAAATGAGCGCCACCGACTGGTCCGGTCGGTCACGCCTGGCCGGACTGCGCGTCAGTTTGCCGCTTGACCAGTACGGCAGTGGCGGGGACCAACCCCGATACCAACCTTGAAGGGGCTGGGGAGGAAGGATTCGAACCCTCGAATGCCGGAATCAAAATCCGGTGCCTTAACCAACTTGGCGACTCCCCAAAAGCGGTTTTTCAACAAGCAAGCCGCATGCCAGCGTCTGGTGATGCGGCGCGGCGCGTTGTTGTCAAACGTTGGCACGCTTTAAGCTGCCGAATTCAAAAGTGTACAAGATTTCATTCGGCCCCGTCCACCCCTTTTTCCCGCATGTGCGGGTGCGTGACCGCATCCGCAGCCCAGGCATGCAACGGATGCATCGGCAATGCCCTGCAGGTTCGCAAGCGCCATTCCGGATCCGGCACGGGGACCTCGTGGCAGGCACGCGCCGTCAGCGGCGCAAACATCGCCGAACCTGACCCGCTCATCGCCACGCGTTCGCTCCCGGTCCGCCGATGCAACCAAGCCTCCACCTCGTTCAGGGTCGCGAGGGCCTCGCGAGCCACCGGCTGCAAGTCATTGTGACCGAAGCCGAGCCCGCGGCTGATCACCTGTTCCAACGCGTCCGCGCCGTCCGAAGCACCGCACGGATGCTCCAGACTGGCCTCGAACGCGCGCACACTCACCGGGGAGGTGTCCCGTCGCAAGGATGTGGCCCCGAACACCGTCGCTGTTGACAAGCCTTGCCCCGGCCAGACAACAACGAGATCCCATGCGGGCAGCGTCACGGGAGCGAGCACGTCGCCCACTCCCTCGGCAAACGCATTGCGGCCAGCCACGAAGACCGGCACGTCGGCGCCGAGTTGCAGGCCGAGGTCACACAGCGCCTCGCGCGACCAGCCAAGCCCCCACAACCGATTCAAGGCCAGCAAGGTCGTGGCCGCATCGGAACTGCCGCCGCCGAGACCAGCTTGCGACGGAATCGATTTGCGCAGCGTGATGTGCACGCCGCGAGCGCAGCCGCTGGCGCGCTGCAGCAACTGCGCCGCGCGCACACTGAGGTCATCGTCGGGCAAGCCCTCCACGGCAGCGCGGGAAATGCGCGCATCCGGACGCAGCTCGAAATCCAGCAGATCGCACCAGTCAATAAACTGAAATACCGTTTGGAGCTGATGGTAGCCATCGGGACGCCGCCCGAGGACATGAACAAACCAGTTCACCTTGGCAGGCGCGGGCACGCCATACAAGGCCTCCACGATCGGGGTCATGGAGCGTCACCATCGCCGCACATCTTGGAACCATCCGGATCGAACACCATGTCGACCCGCGCGCCGCCATCATCCCGCGTGGCACGCAAAATATGCAACGGCCCTCCCACCGGCTGCGGCCGCACCCTCCAGCCCAGTTGGTCAAAGCCGCCGTCTGGCAGCACGACCGAGGCCATCGACGACGCCGGCACCCCGCGTACCCAGTCCTGCATCGCCACCTGTGGCAGAGCGACGCCAAGCGCCGCCATGGTCATGTCAGGAAAGGACGGAAAGCGGCGGACAGTATGCCCATCGGTAAGTTTCGCGCCGTCAGCGCTCCACCGCGCTTGCACCAGTATCTGCCCCAGCGGCGACAGCACATCGAAGCGCCCGGAATTGCCGGCCAGTACGAGCTCGAAACCACCGTACATTCCTCGCATACCCGCACCGGTGACGGCGATGCGTCCACCCAGTACCGTCCTGCCGCATGCGTGTGCCGATGACGCAACGGTTGATGCCAGGTCCGGGTGGGCGCAACCCCCGAGGCAGGACGCGACCACCGCGAGCGCGGGCGCCGCCCAGCGGCTCCGCACCCCCGCGGCGGCCGTCCGCGCAAGCCTGACAAGGGAGATCAAAACGACACGCCCATGCGATGCATGGCGCCCGTCACGCCAGCGTCATGCGGAGCTTGCAGCCAGGCCTGATGCAACACAGCACGGGCGCGCGCCGCATTGCCGCGATGCCACAGCACCTCGGCAAGATGCGCGCCGATGGCGGGATCGGGGCGCGCGGTCCATGCTTGCTCGAGCCAGGACTGCGCCTTGTCGAGGACGCCCGAGCGGAATGCAATCCATCCCATGCTGTCGAGAACGAACGGATTGCCGGGTGCCAGACGCAGTGCATGCTCAACCAGCCGCGAGGCCTCGGGAAGATCGCGATTCCGGTCCGCCAGGCTGTAACCCAGTGCGTTGAACGCCGGCTGGAAGCGCGGCTGGGTCGCAACCAGGCGACGCAGCAAACCTTCCATCTCACGGAAGCGGCCGGCTTGTTCGGCCGCCATCGCGGTTTCGTAGACATACTCGGTGTCAGTGGCGTTCTTGCCAAGCCCGGCCTTCAGAACGCGGTACGCCGCGCCTGGATGCTGCAGCGTGCGGTAGAACTGCGACAGCAGCAAGCGCCGTGCCCGTCGGGTGTCTTGCGTCGACGTCGGTAACTTGTCGAGCAGTGCAACCCCCGCCTGCAACCGGCCTCGGCGTGCCAGGTCGATGGCGCGCTGCAGCGCGACGCTCTGCGGCTCCTGGCCCGCGGGAACCTGCTGCAGCCAGCCATCGGCGACGTCCTGATTGCCTTGTCGGGATGACGCGTCGGCCATGGCCAGGCACGCGCGTGCAACTCCCCCCACCTGCGTCCTGTCGTCGCGCGCGAGCCGCAGGTAGTTCAACAAGGCGTCTTCAGCCTGGGAGAGCGCGCCACGATCGAGCTGAATGGTGCCAACCACGAGCCATGCGGGGGCGAATTCCGGACGCATCCGGGTCTGCTCTTGCGCTTGCGCCAAAGCCACGCCGGTACGGTCCTGATCGAGTGCGGACGCAACCCACGCCATGCGCAGATCCGCGTCATCGGGGCGGGCCTTGAAATACGTTGCCATCAGGGCGTCCGCGCGCTGCGGGTCGACCTTGTAATTCTGTAACAGCAAGACCGCGGCGGCGGGGAAATCCTGCTCGGCCTGCAAGGCAGCGGTGGCTTGGCTGAAAGCTGCCGCGGGGTCACCAGCCCAAACCTGCAACTGCCCCAGCGCCACCGCCCCCGCGGGAAGTTGCGCATACGGCGCGAGCACCTTGCGCGCCGAAGCCAGCGCCACCTGGGTGTCGCCCATGCGCGCGAACAGCGCCGGCAGCGTCAGCAGCACGGCCGGGCGCTGCGGCGCTGGCGTGCGGGAAAGCATGCGCGTCAATGCCGTGGTTGCCTCGGCGTTGCGTCCCATGGCGACCAGCAGTTGCGCGGCCCATTCCTGCGCGCGCGCGGAGGCCGGCTGCTGCTCACGCCACGCATTGATTGCCACCAGGGCGTCCTGCAACGTTCCCGCCTGCAGTGCCACGGTGGCGCTGCGCTCGAACAGCGCGGCGGAGTTCATGTCGCGCGCTGCCTGCAGCAGCTCCGCATAGGCAAGGTCGTGATGCCCGGTGTTGGCGGCGATTTCACCGACCATCACCGAATAGAACCAGCGCGCGAGCTCGTCCGGATCGTCGCGCCTGGTCCCAGGTTCGGGGGCGGACGCCGCCGGCACGGCACCGTTGTGCGAGGCTGGGCTCTGCGCCAGCGCCCATGGCGCCCAGGCGATGAGTGCATAGAACGCGACGGCGAGAACGGGTTGGCGCATGGGCGAATCCTGAAGGTCTCCTGATTTTATGGGATACCCCAAATCCTTTCGGACACAGACGGTCGCGACACGCGCTCACCGGCTCAAGCACAATGTGAAGATGCCTGAATTACCGGAAGTCGAAGTCACACGCCGCGGCCTTCTGGACGCCGCCGTGGGCCGCCGCATCCATGCATCGCTGGTTGGCAAGCCGCTGCGCTGGCCGCTTGGATGCGCCGATGCCACGCTCGCGGGCCGCCACATCACGGGGCTGGCGCGGCGCGGGAAATACCTGCTTTTCGCGATCGAGGGCGGGTGTCTGATCGTCCACCTTGGCATGTCGGGTTCGCTGCGCTGGGCCGACTTGCCGGTTCCGCTTGGCCCTCACGAGCATTTCGGGCTCGACACCGATCGCGGGGGACTTCGACTGCGCGATCCGCGTCGATTCGGCGCCGTCATCTGGCACCCCTCCAACCTGCCCGAGCACCCGCTGCTGGCGGGGCTGGGGCCTGAACCTCTGCTTCCGGGCTTCGACGGTGGGTCATTGCACCGCGCCCTTGCGGGACGCCGCGCGCCCATCAAGGCGGTCCTGCTGGACCAGTCGGTGGTTGCAGGCCTTGGCAACATCTACGTGTGCGAAGCGCTGTTTGCCGCCGGAATCGATCCCCGGCTTCCGGCAGGAAACCTGTCGGCGAAGCGTTGCCGGCGACTGGCGGAAGCCATCCGAACCATCCTCGACCAGGCCATCGCCATGGGCGGCAGCACACTGCGGGATTTCGCGCATACCGACGGCGGGAGCGGGCACTTCCAGCTCGCAGCCCGGGTCTATGGGCGGGCAAACGCACCCTGCGACGTCTGCGGGCGCGCACTGCAGCGCATCGTGCAGGGCCAGCGAAGCACGTATTTTTGTGCTGGCTGTCAACGCGCCTGAGCCCTTGCGCCACGCTTGACCGTGCTGACGTCCCCCCTATGACCTCCATCCCAGCCTTGCCCCCCGGCCCCGAGCGATTCGCCGAGCGGCTGATTGCCTGGCAGCGCGCGCATGGTCGCCACGACTTGCCATGGCAAGCCACGCGCGATCCCTACCGTGTCTGGTTGTCGGAAATCATGCTTCAGCAAACGCAAGTCAGCGTCGTGCAGGCGCGGTTCGAACCCTTCCTGCAACGATTTCCAACCCTGCGGGCGCTCGCCGAAGCCGACCTCGACGCCGTGCTGGCGCAATGGAGCGGCCTGGGCTACTACCGCCGCGCCCGCAACCTGCACCAGTGCGCGCAGCAGGTATGGCACGAACATGATGGGATTTTCCCGCGTACCCAACAGGATCTGCAGCGCCTGGCGGGCATCGGACGATCAACGGCGGCGGCGATCGCGGCGTTCTGCTTTGGTGCACGCGCGGCCATTCTCGACGGCAACGTCAAGCGCGTTCTCAAACGCGCCTTCGACCTGCCCGACACCCTCACCGACGCCCGCCTCTGGGCTCTGGCCGAGCACCTGCTGCCAAACGCCGACCTCGACGCCTACACCCAGGGCCTGATGGACCTTGGCGCGACCGTCTGCAAACCCTCGCGCCCGCATTGCGAGGCCTGCCCGTTCGCCGCCGATTGCCGTGCACACCTGCCAGGTGGCGCCAACCTGGAACGGCCTCGCCCCAAGTCCGCGCCCCGCCCACGCAGGGTGCAGACGTGGGTGCTTCTGCTGGCGCGTCTGGGTGACGCGGTCTGGCTGGAACGGCGCGACAGCCACGGCATCTGGCCCGGGCTCTGGTGCCTGCCGCGCCATGACGGCATCGGCGAGGCGCTTGCGCAGGCACACACTTTCGGTGCGGTGTTGACGCAGACGGCGCGGCCCACCTGCCTGCACCCACTGACCCATCTCGACTTGCGTCTGGCCCCGATCGAGGTGACCCTGACCGCTGCAGCGCACCCCGCCGTCGATGACACCGCCGACCATGCCGGCTGGTTCAAACTTGCGGACGCGCTCGCGCTGGGCCTGCCAGCCCCGGTCCGGGCGCTGTTGAGCATCATCGATCGCTGAAGCGCGGCACTCCCCCCGCGCTCAGTGCTCGAGGCGCGGCGTGGTGGTCGTGAGAGAGGCGTCGAGCTCGCGATGGCGAACCAGCACGCGGTATCGCACGGCAAACTTCCGTCCCAGCTGCTCGGCGAGAAACACGGACCTGTGCTGCCCGCCGGTGCATCCGATGCCCACCACCACGTAGCTGCGCTGGTCCTCCGCAAGCGCCGGCAACCAGCGTTCGAGAAAGCCCTGGACATCATCCTGCATCCGCACCACCGCCGGCTGGCCGCGCAGAAAGTCCGCCACCGGTTCGTCGCGTCCGCTGAACGCCCGCAAGGCCGGGTCATAATGAGGATTGGGCAACATGCGCACATCGAACACGAAGTCGGCATCGAGCGCCACGCCGCGCTTGAATGCGAAGGACTCGAACACCAGTGTCATCTGCGCCGCATCGACACCCACGGCCTGGCGCACCCAGGTCCGCAACTGCGCCGGGCGCAAGCCACTGGTGTCGATGTGCAGACCGAGGCTGGCGACGGGCGCCAGCAGCTCGCGCTCGAGTTCGATCGCTTCGATCAATGCAGGTGGCGATCCCGGCAGCGGCTTCCCGGGTTCCCATTGGTGGAGAACTCGCGACGTCAGCGGATGCGCCCGCCGGGTTTCCGAGAAACGCTGCACCAGGGTTTCGGTGCTGCAATCGAGAAACACGAAATGCAAATCACAGCGCGCACGCATCCGGCGCGTCAGGGCCGGCAGCTCGTCCAGGCTCGCGGCGCTGCGTACGTCCATGGCGATGCCCAGTCGCCGGTGGCCCGCCAGCGCTGCGACGTCCAGCAGACTGTCAACCAACTGGGGCGGAAGGTTGTCCACGCAATAGTAGCCAGCGTCCTCCAAGGCATTGAGTGCGATGGATTTTCCTGACCCGGATACCCCAGACAGCAGCACCACCTTCGGCGCTTCGACGTCCACGCTGTTCGACATCATGCCCCCCTCGCAGCGCCCAGCAGCTCCTGGGCGTGGCTTCGCGCCGCCGCCGATTCGGCGTCACCTCCAAGCATGCGGGCAACCTCGATCACCCGTGCGTCGGCGTCCAGATCGTCGACACGCGAATGCGTAACGTCGGCCCCGCTTGATTTTCGTACCCGGAGGTGCCGGTCCGCATGCGCTGCGACCTGAGCCAGGTGCGTGACCGCGAGCACCTGCCCGCCCGCGCCCAGGCGCGCCAGCAAACGGCCGACCGTTTGCGCCACCGCCCCGCCGATACCAGCGTCCACCTCGTCAAAAATCAGCGTATCGACCGGCTGTCGGACTGCCATGGTCGCCGCCAACGCAAGCGCGATCCGCGAAAGCTCCCCCCCGGATGCAACGCGCGCCAGCGGCCTGGGTTCGGCGCCCGGATGACCCGAGACCAACAGTTCAACCACCTCGGCACCAAGCGCCTGCGGCTCTGGCAAAGCCTGCAAACCGATTTCGAAACGCCCACCCATCATGCCGAGCTCCTGCATCAACGCCTCGACGGAGCGCGCCAGCGTGGGCGCGGTCGCCGCACGCAACCCGCTCAGCTGCCGCGCGGCGTCGTGCAGGACGCGCTGCGCTTGCGCAAGCGCGCGCTCCAGGCCTGGGATATCGGCGCCGCGATCGAGCGCGTCGCGCTGCGCGCGCAGCGCGTCGAGCAGGGCCGGCAACCCCGCCGGCGGGGTGCGGTGGCGCCGCGCCAGTGTCATCCAGGCCGACAGGCGCTCCTCGACTTGCTGCAGCTTCGCCGGATCCAGGTCGGACTGGCGCAGCCGGCCAGCGATCTCGTGCGCAAGATCGTCAACCTGCGATTGCACCGAGGCCAGCTGTTCTGACAGCACCGCCAGCGCGGGATCGATGCGCGCCGCCTCGGTGAGCGCCTGTTGCGCTCGCGCCAGACGCGTGCGCGCGCCGAGTTCGTCATCGTCGATCTGCGCCGATGCATCCTGCAAGTGCTCAACCAGCTCAACCGCGTGTGCAAGTCTATGGTGTTCGGCGTTCAGCGGCTCCCATTCCTGCGTCTGGGGTGCCAGACGCTCCAGCTCCACCAGCTGGGCGGTCAGCAGCGCGCGATCCGCGTCGAGCTGCCCGGCGTCAGCGCGCGCGGCGTCCAGTTGCGTATGCAGCTCCTTCCAGCTCTGCCATGCAGCGTGGCATGCGGCGCGCGCCACAAGCGCGCCCGCGTGTGCATCCAGCAGATCGCGCGCGGCATCCGGCCTCGCCAGGCTCTGCCAGGCATGCTGGCCGTGGATGTCGACCAGCATCGCGCCGGCAGCGCGAAGCTGCGCCAATGTTGCGGCGCTGCCATTGACGAAGGCGCGCGAGCGGCCCTGCGCGTCAATGACACGGCGGAGCAAAACCGTGTCCTGGGCTTCGAACCCCTGCGCCTCGAGCCAGTCCTGAAGCGCGGGCGGCGCATCGAACTCCGCCGAAATCTCGGCCCGGGCGGCACCGGGCCGCAGCACTGAAACGTCAGCGCGCTCACCCAAGGCCAGCTTCAGCGCATCAACCAGAATGGACTTGCCGGCTCCAGTCTCGCCGGTGAGCACTGTGAAACCCGGCCCCAGCTCCAGTTCGAGCGCTGCCACCAGCACAAAATCACGAACATCGAGACGTCGAAGCATCGATCTTCAGTCCTCTTCGCCAAGAACTTCGTGCCAATGCAGCTTCTTGCGCAAAGTTGTGAAATAGCTCCACCCCGGAGGGTGCAGGAAGACCGCGCGATGCGGCGATATCCGCAGGCTGACCCGATCTCCACCCAGCAGATCGGCGAAATGCTGCATGTCGAAGTTCACGCCGACGTCCTTGTGGGACATGACTTCGATTTCGACATGCACGCCCTCGGGTAACACGATCGGTCGGTTCGACAAGGTGTGCGCCGCGATCGGCACCAGGACCAGACCCGGAAGACTGGGATGCAGGATCGGCCCGCCCGCCGACATGGCGTAGGCCGTGGAGCCCGTCGGGGTCGAGACGATCAAGCCGTCCGCACGTTGTACGTACATCGGCCGCCCGTCGACGTCGACACGCAACTCCAGCAGCCCGGTGGCGCCGCTGCGGTTGACCACGACGTCGTTGATCGCAATGCCTTCGAAGACGGGGCGACCGCCACGCAGCACCTGCCCGCCGAGAACCGAACGATGCTCGCGCTCGAAATGCCCGCCCAGCATTGCACCAATGGCCTGCCGCCAGTCGGCTTCGGTAATGTCGGTGATGAACCCCAACCGCCCCGAATTGATACCGACCAGGGGTACCCCGTAGGGCGCAAGTCGCCTTGCCGCGCCCAGCATGGTGCCGTCGCCGCCCACCACGATGGCGACCCAGCCACCGTCAGCACCTCGCGTCCCAGCCTCCTCGAGCGCGAGCTCCGCATGGCCGGGAAGATCGCAATGATGGGCGGTCAGCGCTTCCACCCAGACTTCGACGCCTGCTTCTGCCAGCCATGAAGCGATTTCCGAAAGGGTGCGGGCCACGCCGCCGGCCTGGTGTTTTCCGACCAGGACTGCATGCTGAAACACGGACGTTGGCATAGGGTATCGATGGATTCGCGCACTGAAGTCGCTCCCTGCGGATTACAGCACAGCCGGGCGTCAAACCGCATGCCGGATACCTGCAGGCGGCCGGACGCACATACCCGGCCGTGCAATCCTAGAATGAAGCCATGGATGAACGTGCTCGTGTCCTGCTCAAGACCCTGATCGAACGATATATCGCCGATGGGCTTCCTGTCGGCTCGCGCACGCTCTCGCGCGCCTCGGGCCTGGAGCTATCGGCGGCGACCATCCGCAATGTGATGGCCGACCTCGAGGACCTCGGCCTCATCGCCAGCCCGCACACGTCGGCCGGCCGCATCCCTACGCCACGCGGCTACCGCCTCTTCGTCGATACCATGCTGACCGCTCACCCCGACCAGGACGCGGGAGAAGTCACGCAAAGCCTGCGCAACCGTCTGGCCTCGATGGAACCCCAGGCCGTCATCCAGCAGGCCGCACAGCTGCTTTCCAATCTGTCCCAGTTTGTCGGCGTCATCATCGCGCCGCGTCGCAATGCCGCGTTCCGGCACATCGAGTTTCTGCGTCTGTCGGAGCAGCGCACCCTGGTCATTCTGGTGGACGCCGCAGGTGACGTGCAAAACCGCATCATCGTCTCCAACCAGACCTACACGCAAAGTCAGCTCATCGAAGCCGCCAACTACCTCAATGCCAACTACAGCGGTCTGAGTTTCGAGCAAATGACTCTTCAATTGCGCGGTGAAGTCGAACATCTGCGCGGCGAGATCGCGGAGCTGATGCAGGCCGCCGTCTCCATGGGCAGCAGCGCTGCCGAGCAACCTGACCAAGTGGTCATTTCAGGCCAGCAGCAGCTGCTCAAGGTCGACGATCTTTCACAAAATCTGTCCGATCTGCGGCAACTTTTCGACCTGTTTGAGCAGAAATCCCACCTGCTCAAACTTCTGGACGTATCGGAACGCGCCGAAGGCGTGCGGATCTATATCGGCGGGGAAAACGACATCGTGCCCTCCGAGCAGGTTTCGGTCATCACCGCGCCCTACGAAGTCGATGGTGTGATCGTCGGCACGCTCGGGGTGATCGGCCCGACACGGATGCACTACGACCGCATGATCCGGATCGTCGACATCACCGCCAAGCTCGTCGGCAGCACCCTCAGTCAGCGTTGACACTGCACGCGCCGGGGTCGACGTCGGACTCGACACGGACCCGACCGCTGGCCGACAACACCACGCGCCGCCCTGCGCCGGGCGGCGCGCACAACACAAAGCTGCCCATCTGCAGCGCTCCGCCAGCCTGCCGAGGCCAGCCTTCCCCGGTGTACGACACCACCTCCCGCACCGGCGCAGCGGCATGGACGTCGACACCACGCCACGGACCGCGCACCCGCAGCACACAGCGCCCTGATGCCGGCTGCCCGCCTCCACCAGCATCGTCGAACACCATCCAGCCTTGCCCCCAGCGCCCACCACAACGCATGCCGTCGGCGCTCGCACAGACACTCACGCGCCGCCCCCGAAGCACGGCCTCGACGCGCGCGCGACGCAAATCCCAAGCCAGCATTGCGGCAGCCGACCGCACCCGCGCGGAACGCGCCGCGGCATCGAATCCGGCCAGTGCCGCCGCCGTCGTCATCGCCACCAGCGCCAACACACACAGCACCTCGACCAGGGTGAGCCCCGCGCTTCGTACTCGCACCCGCAACACCACACCCCTCCGCCGCCATCACGCAATCATTCGATTGTGTGGGTCAACAGGGCACGCACACAAGCGAAGCCGCGATGGCCTCTAAAATGACGGGGTGGCCGGGGTTACCGGCGTAGCGGGCCGTTAGCTCAGATGGTTAGAGCAGAGGACTCATAATCCTTTGGTCGTTGGTTCAAGTCCAACACGGCCTACCATTGAATTCAACAACTTAGAATTCTTTCTCATAAGCTGAAGATCTAGAAACAATGCATTCGTTGCCGTTTCGTTGCCGTTTCTCGCTGGCTTCCAGGGAACAACAGGAAGCAAAGCGGCCCCCGCAGGGGCCGCTTTGGGGGGCGTGCAATGCTTGGGAAGATGCTTGTGCCGAGTGCGTGAAGCCACGCTTGTAGGCTTGCGATGGCCGCGCTTCCGTGGAAGCGCGTGCTTGCTCAACGACGCGGAAGCGCCGGGATCCCCTCGTTGATGAGTTTCTGCACGTTGCTCATCCGGTAGCGGGTCGCGCGGCCCAGCTTGACGATCTCCAGTGCTCCGGCGCGCGACAGCCGCCAGACTGTCGTGCGGCCACAACCGCCCAGAAGTGCGCGCACCTCGCGCTCGTTGATCAGGCGGTCGATGGGTCCTTGCATTTGATCTGTCATGGTGACTCCATGTGGTTTTGGAGTCTTGCTCTAGGCAAGGGGTGACATTGGTCGTTCAGATCGCGTGCGGTGCCGCGGTTTGAAGGCGTGGCCCGACCGCCTCGTAGTAGTTCGGGTCAAATTTCTGCGCGAGCCCCTTCCAGCGATTGCGAGAACGGCCTCGCGGCACACGACCGACGTGCGTCTGACAAATGATGTCCAAATCCCCGGGCCGCAATGAACCCGGTCAAATCAACGCGTCGCAATAATGAAATCAATCGACATGAATGAACGGTTCGCAATGAAGTAGATATGACGTCCGCGCGCCGATCTGCCTCAAGGCGTGGACTCGACCCTCGCCACCGGACCTGGCCCAGTCGGGGACCGACATCAGCAGCGGGCGACGCCGGCTGCAAAATGTGAACGAATCGTGCGTACCCGCCAATCTCTTTAAGCCCCCGAGGGTTCCGTGGAGCCCGATTGGCTGGAGCCGGCTCGGGCGGCCAAGCGAGCAGTTGATCTCTGCGACCGCTGCGTGTGGCATTGGTGTCACCACCACCGGGTGTGCACAGCGCCGCCCGTGGCCACCGTACCGACACAGGCCAAACGTCTGGAGTTCGGCCAAACCGGGCACTGGGCGCTGCCTGTGGCTGCGACGGCAATGGCGTGACGAACGGTCACCCCTCCTCGCCGAAAACCACGAAACGACCCTTTCCGCGGCGCTTGGCTTCATACATTGCGCGGTCGGCGCAATCGATGGCCCTGTCGAGGTCGAAGTCGGTCGGAATGCAGATGCCCACGCTGCACCCAAGGCCCATGCCGAGGGATGAAATCTGCTCGATGACACGCTCGGCGACGTTGCGGGCCGTGGGCCCAATCATGCTCGGCGGTGCGGCCAGGCACACGAGAAACTCATCCCCACCGATCCTGCCGACAACGTCCTGGTCACGGGTCTGCTCTTTCAGGATCTGCGCGACCTGGATCAGGATCTGGTCTCCCCGCCCATGCCCCAGGCTGTCGTTCACAGCCTTGAATCCATCGAGATCGATGTAGAGCAACGCGAGTTGGGAATCAGCCGTGGTGCCGGTCGCGGACGACAGCGCCCGGGCAGCCTCCATGAACATCAATCGCCCGGGAAGTCCCGTCAATGCGTCTCGACGCGCGCGATGTAATTCGTCTTGTTGGCGGCGCGCCTGACTGTCTGCGGCCGACAACGTCGCGGCCAGATCACGGAGTTCTGCGATGCTCAGCCCTTGCGCTGGCGCTACATCCCCTTTGCGCATGGCGATCGCCATCCTTGTGATCTGAGTCACCTGACGAATGATCCGGAGCGAAATCCACCTGGATGCAATGGCCCCGATGACCAAGGACACGATGCCCGCGAGCAGAATCGTGGCCAGGGACCGTCGAAGTGGACCCCTGAACTCGGATGTCGGCACGCCGATCATGACGCTCCAGCCCCAGCCCGGGACCGGCTCGAGGTTTGCCGTCGCGGCGGTTCCCTCGCGCGTCACGCCTTCGAACACAGTGGCGGGCCGGACGTGAAGTCGCGACACGAGATAATTGGGCGCCAACGTGCCGACATAGCGATCTGAGTTGTGGGCCCGGGCCACGATCAGGCCACGCTGGTCGAGAATCGCTGCATTCCATTCATTGGGCAGCCGTTGATCCGCGAGCAGATTGCTCAGGCTGGAAGCCAGCAACACCATGCGCAAGCAGTAGACAACCTTGCCATCTCGAATGATCGGAACACTGACCGCGACCACGATCTGGTTGCTGATCGGGGATTTGAACGGACCTGAGACAGACGGGCGTGCGGTCAGAAATACCTGTTTGATCGATGCTGAATCGCCGCTTTGCAGCCCCGCGGTACCAAGCGGGCGCAGCGTCAAGAACAAGATTCTTCCATCGGGCGCGATCAGGGTGATGGCGCGCCCGGCGTGGAAAGTCGATAGCACGCGCAACGCCCCCTGATACAGCGCTGGGATGTCGTCGTGCTGGGCGGCATCGGACGTCGCAAGCCCGGCGAGCCGGCCTTCGGCAGCGCTCAACAGAACCTGTACGTCAGTGCTCAACGCCTCCGTGCGCTGAACCAGTTCCCGGGTCAGCGCCTGCTGGCTGACATCGGCAAGCTGCGCGACGGCGTAGACAGAAAACAGCAGGATCGGCAGCAAGGTCGCGATGCTCACTGCGGTCAGCCATTTCGACAGTGCGCGTTGCGTCATCGCGTTGTGCCGATCCAGTCGAGTGTTTTGGTTGTTGGCACCGATCTATTTTTGGCTCAGGAGGAAAGGCTATTGCCGCCTGCTGCCCGCCAGTTGTACACCAGTGTACTGTTGCGCCTACTCATCGACCTGCCACACCGCGTCGTCTCCATCATTACTGAAACCGTCCCTGGTTCAGCGGAGTTCGGTTGGTTTAATTCATGCCGGGATGGCGGCCTGACTGGCAAGGGTGCTGACGATCGCACTGACCGCTGCCTGCAGCATTGCTGTCGCCACCACGAGCAGTGTCAAGTGCCCGCTTCGGCCGAGGATCAGTCATTCGGCCGGGGCGCCGATCGACACGGCCGTGGCTCGCGTGGGATTTGGCCTGTGGCGACAAGCGCCAGTGGCTGGATCGTTTGCTCAAGGCATCGCCGTCGTGGCGGATCGACCCAGCTCAACGCCCAAGAAAGCCACGAAGGCGCGGATCCTTGCTGAAAGTTGGTGTCGCTGCGCAAACACCGCATAAATGTCGGCCGCGGGGGTCGCGAAGTCGGGGAGAACCTGCATCAGCC
Source organism: Thiomonas sp. (assembly GCA_027311065.1). Lineage (GTDB taxonomy): Bacteria > Pseudomonadota > Gammaproteobacteria > Burkholderiales > Burkholderiaceae_C > Thiomonas_A. Next base: position 16,019 of record DAICZP010000091.1, read on the forward strand.
GTCCCTGTGCCAAGTAGTCCCGAATGTCCCATTCGGCTCTCATCAGGATGCCGTGACCGTCGAGCGCCCACTTGACGGCGATCTCGCCATCGTTGGTCGTCAGATTGCCATGAATGCGAACCGCCTGCGCTTCTCGACCGGAGCCGCGCCTGTTGGTCAAGCGCCAGACACCGTAGGCTTCATCGCCTTGGCGGATTCCGATGCAATTGTGTTGCGCGAGTTCTTGGGGGGTAGCGGGCATGCCATGGCGTTCGATATAGGCAGGGGCCGCGCACAGCAGGCGGCGGTTTGCGGCGAGCTTCCTCGCCACCACCCGGGCATCCGGGGGTTCCCCGAAGCGGATGCAGACGTCGTAGGTATCGTCGGTGATGGGCGGCGGAGCTACCGAGAGCTGGAGCTGGACCTCGATCTGGGGATGTAAGGCAACAAAGCGGGATATGGCTGGCCCGATGTGACTTCGCCCGAAGCCCAGGGTCGCGTTGACCCGCAGCAGCCCCTGCGGCATGCTTTGTGAACGACCGAGCAGTTCGGCGAGGTCGTCGATCTGGTCGAGGATGCGCCGCGCATGCTCGACGTAGACCTCGCCTTCAGGCGTCAACGTCATGCGACGCGTGGTCCGGTTGATTAGGGCCACACCGGCCCGCTGCTCCATCTGGGTCAGGCGCTTGCTAACCGCGGCGGTCGTGATCCCGAGTTCCCGTGCCGCAGCGCTCAGGCTCGCGGACGCGGCCAGGACGGAGAAGAAGCCGAGGTCAGCCGCGAGAACGGAGGGGTTCATGAGTATTGTTGAAACACAGTTGAAGATGGCTTAATTTTACGGTCGTTCATTGATCCATGGTTTGGCTAAAGTGCGCTCACGTTCATCCACGCACAGTAAGGCCAGACATGAAGACCTATCGAATCGCGACCATTCCCGGCGATGGGATCGGAAAGGAAGTTGTTCCCGCCGGTGAGGAAGTACTCGATGCGCTCGCCCGGACGAGCAAGTCCTTCACGTTCGAATTCCGCCGCTTCGATTGGAGCGCGGACTACTACCGCATCCACGGCGTCATGATGCCCGCTGATGGCCTGGACCAGATCCGCGAAAGCGATGCCATCCTGTTCGGCTCGGCCGGCGACCCCGACGTCCCGGATCACATCACCTTGTGGGGACTGCGGCTGAAGATCTGCCAGGGCTTCGACCAGTACGCCAACGTCCGCCCGACCCGGATCCTTCCGGGGATCGATGCCCCGCTCAAGCGCTGCCGGGCCGAGGACCTGGACTGGGTGATCGTGCGCGAGAACTCCGAGGGGGAATACTCGGGTGTCGGTGGCCGGGTCCACCAGGGGCACCCTATCGAAGCGGCGACAGACGTTTCCATCCTCACCCGCGCAGGAGTCGAGCGAATCATGCGTTTCGCCTTCCGCCACGCCCAGTCGCGGCCTCGCAAGCTGTTGACCGTGATCACCAAGAGCAACGCCCAGCGGCACGCAATGGTGATGTGGGACGAGATTGCCCAGCAGGTGTCGCTCGAGTTCCCCGACGTGCGCTGGGACAAGGAACTGGTCGACGCGGCCACGGCGCGCATGGTCAACAGGCCTGCGTCGCTGGACACCATCGTCGCGACCAATCTGCACGCCGACATTCTCAGCGACCTGGCCGCCGCCTTGGCCGGCAGCCTGGGCATCGCGCCGACCGGGAACATCGATCCCGAGCGTCGTTACCCGTCGATGTTCGAGCCCATCCATGGCTCGGCCTTCGACATCATGGGCCGTGGCCTGGCGAATCCGGTCGGGACCTTTTGGTCCGTGGTGATGATGCTCGAGCATCTGGGCGAAGCGCAGGCCGCGCAGCAACTCATGCGCGCGATCGAGGCGGTGACCGCAGACCCGCGCCTGCACACCGGGGACCTCGGCGGGCGGGCAACCACGGCCGAAGTCACGGCGGCTGTGTGTCGCCTGATCGAGGCCAAGGCGCGCGTACCAGCCTAAGTCGCTTCCCCGCCGCCGCCACGCCGTCCGGTTTTCCTGCCCCGCAGCCTAACGCGGCGGGGCGGGGGCGAGTACGCCCCGCGCAGGCTCGACGGCAACGCAACGACCCACACGACCTGGACCATGTCATGATCGCCCGCGAAGCCGATACGCTCACCAATCGCCGATTCGACGGCCTTCTGCGGGCCATGTTCGATGCCGCGATCGCCGCCTCGCAGCCCTCGATCCGGATCCCGGCCTTTCTTCCCGATCCGCCCCGAGGCCGCACGGTGGTCATCGGCGCCGGGAAGGCGTCGGCGGCGATGGCGCGGGCCCTGGAGGAGCACTGGGACCACCCCCTGAGTGGGCTGGTGGTCACGCGCTACGGCTACGGTGTGCCATGCCAGCGCATCGATATTGTCGAGGCGGCCCACCCGGTGCCGGACCTCAACGGCTTGCGAGCTGCGCAGCGCATGCTCGACATGGTGGCCGGCCGCGGGCCCGACGACCTGGGCAGCAGCCTGATCTCGGGCGGCGGGTCGTCGCTGCTGCCACTGCCGGCGCCGGGGTTGACACTGGAGGTGAAACAGGAGATCAACCGCGCCCTGCTCGCCAGCGGCGCGACCATCGCCGAAATGAACTGCGTGCGCCGGCATTTGTCGGCTATCAAGGGCGGCCGGCTGGCCGCCGCCGCCTACCCGGCGCGGGTGCTCAACCTGGTGATCTCCGACGTCCCGACCGACACTCTGAGCGACATTGCGTCAGGGCCGACGATTGCCGATGCGACGAGCTGCGCCGACGCACTGGCCGTCCTCGAGCGCTACGGAATCGACACGCCCGCCGCCGTGCGCGCTCTGCTCGCGGGTGGTGCCGGCGAGTCGGTCAAGCCCGGGGATGCACGGCTGGCCGGGGTCGAGACCCGGCTCATCGCGACCCCTCAGATGGCCCTGGAAGCCGCCGCCTCATGCGCCCGGGCCGCAGGCTACGACGCGCACATTCTGGGCGACTCGATCGAGGGCGAGGCGCGCGACGTCGGCATCGTGATGGCCGGCATCGCGCGCCAGGTCGGACGCCGCGGGCAACCTTTTGCCGCGCCCTGTGTCCTGCTCTCTGGCGGGGAAACGACGGTCACGGTTCGAGGCGATGGGCGCGGCGGGCGCAATGTCGAATTCCTGCTCGCGCTGGGGCTGGCCCTGAACGGAGAACCCGGGGTGTACGCCATCGCGGGGGACACCGACGGCGTCGACGGACAGGAGGACATCGCGGGCGCGGTGTTGCGCCCCGACTCGCTGGAACGTGGACGCCAGCTCGGGATGTGGGCGGCGCAGAGCCTGCTCGACAACGATGGCCATGGCTACTTCTCGGCGCTCGGCGATTCGGTCGTCACCGGCCCAACCATGACCAATGTGAATGACTTTCGCGCCATCCTGGTTGCGCCACCCACTCGATCCAACAGTCACCCATGAGCATGACCCGCAAACGCAACGCCAAGATCGTCGCAACCCTCGGCCCGGCAAGCTCGAGCCGGGAGCTGATCGCCGATCTGTTTCACGCCGGAGTCGATGTCTTCCGGCTCAATTTCAGCCACGGCACGCACGACGACCACCGGCGCAGGCTCGAGCACATCCGCTCCATCGAGCGCGATTCCGGTCGATCGATCGGCGTGCTGCTCGACCTGCAAGGACCGAAGCTGCGCATCGGAACGTTTGCCGCAGGTCCCGAGATGCTCGAGACCGGGGCTGCATTCCGGCTCGATCTCGACACCACGACCCCGGGGGACGGGCGACGCGTCGCCTTGCCGCATCCGGAGATCTTCGCCGCACTCAAGCCGGGGGCGGCACTGTTGCTCGACGACGGCCGCGTGCGTCTGCATGTCGAGGCCTGCGGCGAGGACTTTGCTCAGACGACGGTGCGCGTCGGCGGTCAGTTGTCCGAGCGCAAGGGGGTCAACGTGCCCGACGTCGTGCTCCCCCTGTCCGCCCTGACGGACAAGGACCTGGCCGACCTCGAGTTCGGGTTCGAGCTCGGCGTCGACTGGGTTGCCCTGTCCTTTGTCCAACGTCCCGATGATCTGCGGCAACTACGGCAACTCGTCGGGGACCGCGCCGCGATCGTCGCCAAGATCGAGAAGCCAGCGGCGATTGACGCCCTGGAGGCCATCGTGGCCGAATCAGATGCGGTGATGGTCGCGCGCGGTGATCTCGGTGTCGAGATGCCCGCCGAGCAAGTCCCGGCGATTCAAAAGCGCATCGTTCGGAGCTGTCGCAACGCTGGACGGCCGGTCATCGTCGCCACGCAGATGCTCGAGTCGATGATCACATCGCCGGTGCCGACGCGCGCCGAGGCGTCCGACGTGGCCACCGCGATCTACGACGGCGCCGACGCGGTGATGCTGTCGGCCGAATCGGCCAGTGGCCAGCACCCGCTCGACGCGGTGCGGATGATGAACAACATCATCGCCCAGACCGAGGCCGATCCATATTTTCACGACGCGATCGAGGCTTCCCGCGCCGCGCCGCGAGCCGAAATCGCCGACGCCATCGGCCTGGCCATGCGTCACGTCACCGGACTGCTCGACGTGTGCGCCTGTGTGGCCTACACGAGCTCAGGCTCCTCGGCCATGCGAATGGCGCGCGAGCGGCCGCTGACGCACATCGTCGGTATGACGCCGCGCCGCGCCGTCGCCAGGCGGCTGGCGCTGGTCTGGGGCGTTCATCCGGTGCTGTGCCACGACGTGGCTGATTTTGTCGAGGTCAGCGAAGTCGCCTGCAACACGGTGCGCCGAGAAGGTTTCGGTCGCGCCGGACAGATTGTCGTGATCTCGGCTGGCGTCCCATTCGGCACGCCGGGAAACACCAACCTGCTGCGCATTGCGCAGATCCAGTGAACGAGGGGCTTGCCATGGCGAGAATCAGGAACATCCAGGGGTTTGAACTGCTCGATTCGCGGGGCAACCCGACCGTTGCGGCGCGGGTGACGCTACACGACGAATCAGAGGGCTTCGCAATTGTGCCCTCCGGTGCATCAACCGGCTCGCGTGAGGCCACCGAACTGCGCGACAACGACGGCGCCCGCTTCGGCGGCAAAGGCGTGCGCGCCGCGGTCAGCCATGTGAACGGGGAATTGCGCCGAGCCTTGCTCGAGTTCGAGGCCAGCGACCAGGCGGGCATCGACGCGCGGATGATCGGACTCGATGGAACGCCCGGCAAGTCGCGTCTTGGCGCCAATGCCATTCTTGCCGTGTCCCTGGCAACGGCAAAGGCCGCGGCCCAGGCTGCCGGATTGCCCCTGTATCAGCACCTCGCCACGACGCCAAGACCACGGCTCCCGCTGCCGCTGATGAACATCCTCAACGGTGGCGCGCACGCGGCGAATAGTGTGGACCTTCAGGAGTTCATGATCGTCCCCGTCGGCACCGAAGGCTTGGGCGAGCGTCTGCGCTGGGGCGCCGAGGTGTTCCAGGCCCTGCGCGGTTTGCTGAGCGCGCGCGGGCTCGGCACCGGGGTCGGCGATGAAGGCGGTTTTGCCCCCGATCTCGCGAGCAGCGAGCAAGCGCTCGAGATCATCATCGCGGCCATCGAAAGCGCGGGATTGCGGCCTGGCCACGACATCAGTCTGGCGCTGGACGTCGCAAGTTCCGAGTTCTATCGCGATGGAACCTACAGCTTGACCTCGGAAGGCAGGCGCTTCGACAGCAGCGGCTTCATTGACTACCTGGAAGAACTGGTCCGGGCCTATCCGATCACATCGATCGAGGACGGCATGGCCGAGGACGACTGGGACGGCTGGACGGAACTGACCAAGCGCCTAGGCAGGCAGGTGCAATTGGTCGGTGACGATCTGTTCGTCACCAACACCAGCATCCTCGCCGAAGGAATTGCGCGCGACGTCGCCAATGCCATTCTGATCAAGCCAAACCAGATCGGGACGCTGACCGAGACTCTCGACGCCATCGCGCAGGCAAGCGCCGCCGGCTATGCCTCGATCGTCTCGCATCGCTCCGGCGACAGCGAGGACACGACGATCGCTGACCTGAGCGTGTGCACCGCCGCCAACCAGATCAAGACCGGTTCACTGTGCCGATCCGACAGGGTCGCGAAATACAACCGCCTGCTCTTGATTGAGGCCAAGCTCGCAGGAGCCCCCGCCTGAGGTCGTACAGGCCACAGCATCGATACCCAATCCGGGCCATGCCCGTTTCAAAGGAGGAGACCAATGAACAACGAACTCGAAACACGAGTCAGCAGCAAGTTGATGTGGCGGATCATTCCATTCGTCATGCTGCTGTACTTCATCAGCTTCTTGGACCGTGTCAACGCCGGCTTCGCCGCGTTTAGCATGAACAAGGCTCTGGGGATCTCATCGGCCGCTTTCGGCTTCGGTGGCGGGTTGTTTTTCGTCGCCTATTTTCTTTTTGAAGTTCCGTCCAACCTGATCCTGCATCGCGTCGGGGCGCGGATCTGGATCGCGCGGGTCATGATCACCTGGGGCCTGGTCTCCGCGGCAACCGCCTTCGTCGTCGGGCCCAAGAGCTTCTACCTCGCGCGCTTCGCCCTCGGAGCTGCCGAGGCGGGCTTCTTCCCAGGCATCATCTTCTATCTGAACAACTGGTTCCCCGGGCGCCAACGCGCTGCTGCGGCGGCCTGGTTCATGGCCGCGGTGCCGATCTCTACAGTGCTCGGGTCGCCGATCTCGGGTGCCATCATGCAGATGCACTCGGCCCTTGGGCTGGCGAATTGGCAACTGTTGTACGTGCTCGAGGCGCTGCCCGCCATCGTCCTCGGCTATTTCGTGCTGAAGCTGCTGATCAATTCCCCGGCAGACGCGACATGGCTCGCGCAGGATGAGAAGGCTTGGTTGCAGGAAAAGCTCAAGTCCGAGGCCACTGCGCGCAGCCATGTGCAAGGCCATGCCGAAAGCGCCTTGAGCGCTTTGCGCGACCCACGCGTGCTGGTTCTGGCACTGATCTACTTCGGAACGTCAGCCGGCCTCTACACCCTCGGGCTGTGGGCGCCGCTGATCATCAAACAGTTTGGATTCAGCGCCTTCCAGGTCGGCCTGATCAACGGCATTCCCAGCGTTGCCGCGCTGATCGCCATGGTGGCCTGGGCAAGGCATTCGGACCACACTGGCGAGCGCATCTGGCACGTCGTCCTGCCGTGTGCCCTGGCGGCACTCGGGCTTGTGTTCGCCGGACTCGCGTCCAGTGCCATCGGTGTCGTCCTGGCCCTGATCGTAGTCAACGTCGGCGTCAGCGCCGGGAAGGCACCGCTCTGGGCGATGCCGAGCATGTTCTTGTCCGGCGAGGGCGCTGCGGCCGGCATCGCGGCGATCAATTCGATCGGCAATCTCGGCGGCTTCGTCGGCCCCTTCGCCATCGGGTGGCTGAAATCGACGACCGGTGGGTACTCTGCTGGGTTGTATGTCGTCGGCGTGACGCTCCTGGCATCCGCGCTCTTGACCCTGATCTTCCGCAAGTCCGTCACGGTCAAGCCCGCCTTGGCACGGTAGTTGGTAGCGCGGCCGGCCTAGCGGGTGCGCGTCGAGCGGGCCGGCGCATTGCCCGCAAGCACCCGCGGGTCGGTCAAATTCGTAAGCAACCCTAGAACACGCGACGACCCTGCGCGGTCGCGATGCCGGTTTACCGGCCCTGGACGTACTGCCTTGCGCTCGGCACAGCAGTCGCGTACAGGATCGGCCAAGGATCACCTTCGCCGTCTTGGCGCGGGCTGGCCTTGTGCGTACTTTCAGGGCTCAGCGCTCGCTCGAATGTCCGCGTGTTCACGTCGTCGACCGGCTGCATGCGGCACTTGGCCGCCGCTCAGCGTCGCGTGTGCCCAGTTGTTGGTATCCGCGTGGATACCGTCATCTCACGGGGGTTGCAAACGGCGTCGCGACTGAGAACCGGAGGCGATAGCGATCAACGTTGAAGCTGCGGCACGGCTTCGCCACGCCTCCACGCGTCGACGACCTCGATTGCGTGTGCGTAAAAACTGGCGAGGTTCTCTCGGATCGCGTAACCGAGATGCGGGGTTAGCAGGACGTTGTCCATCCGACACAGCTCGTGTTCGTTTGACAACGGCTCCTGCCAGAATACGTCCAGCCCCGCACCCGCTATACGCCGGGTTCGCAGGATCTCGAGCAAGGCCTGCTCATCCACCAGACCGGCTCGAGCCGTATTCACAAGAATGGCGTCTTTTCGCATCCTGCAAAGGTCGCTCCTGGCAATGATGTTCGAGGTTCGCGCGGAGAGGACAAGGTGCAGGCTCACGACGTCAGAGCATTCGAACAGTTCAGCCTTGTCGACTGCAGTAGCTCCGAGCTGTTCGGCGCGTTCTGATGTCAGGTGGGGACTCCAGGCAAGAACCAGCATGCCGAAGGCTCTCCCGATATTGGCCATGCGACTACCGATTCTGCCGAGGCCGACGAGTCCAAGTATTTGCCCATGAAGTCCGCGTGCCAGGTCCGGTTGCCACCGCCCGGCACGCAGCGCGCGATCCGAATGCGGAAATCGCTTGTACAACGCCAGGATCAACAACCACGCCATTTCAGCAGTAAATGCAACGCCTTGCGACGAACCCTGCGCGGCGCAAGCCGCGATACCCACGCGTTCGCAGGCATCCAGATCGATGGAGGCGTTACGCGTGCCCGCGCTCACGAGGAGCTTCAGGCGTGGCAAGGCTTCGATCACATGGCGCGGGAAGGCCGTGCGTTCGCGCATGACAATGACAATATCGAACGTGGCCAGGCGCTCAACGAGCAGCTGTTCATCGCGTGCCGGGCTGTTGAAGGCCTTGATCTCCATGTCGGTACCCAAGCGACTCCAGTCGGCCAGGTCGAGGGCGACGTTCTGGTAATCGTCGAGAATCGCGAGCCTCATGGGATCGGTCTCGTGTAGGGCTGGAGGCATACAGGCCGCGGGTCAGTCGTCATGGTTGCGCCAGTGGGCACATGCGTAGGCATTAGCGTCCGACAAACACCGGTGCCCGCTTTTCCCGGAATGCCGCTTGCGCCTCCCGCGCGTCTTCCGTCCTGGCAATGACTGCGGTCATGTCCTGTTCATAGCGGTACCCGTCGCGCAGACTGAGCTCCTCAACCACGTTGAGTGCCTGCTTGCACATTCGGGTGGCAAGCGGACTCTTGCATGCGATGACGCGGCCTAGCTCCAGCGCCGTGGCCATGAGATCCTCGGGCGCGACACAAGCCTCGGCCACGCCAAGGCGGTACAACTCGGCTCCTGAGACACGCTGACCGGTCAGCGCCATGCGGCGCAGGCGGGAGTGCCCAAAAAGCCGCATCGCATGGCGAGCACCGCCCATGAGGCCTACATCGATCTCGGGCAGCCCGAGCGAAGCCGCTTCGGATGCCACGATGATGTCGCTTGACGCCACCATGGCCAGACCCGATCCCAGCGCCGCTCCATTGATCGCCACGATCACGGGCTTCGCGCATTCGCGGATCGCGTGGAAGCATTCGCGTGTTCTGCGCGAGTGCGCGCATAGAGCTCCAGGCTCCTTGATGAGCTCGGCGCGGCCCTTGAGGTCGGCTCCCGCGCAAAACACTTTTCCGTGGCCGGTCAGCACGACAGCGCGGATGTCGTCGAGTTCTGAGATGCGATCGAGCGTGCTGGTGAGTTCGTCGTTGAGCGTGCGTGTGAGCGCGTTCACTGGCGGCGCATCGAGCATGAGTGTTGCGACGTGGTCGTCGACCTGGATCTTGAGTTGCGTGAGGTCACGCATGCTTTGCCTCCGTGATTGGTGGACGTGAGATATACCTGCCTGGCGACTCTAGGGCCAAGCTAGTCGCGCTGCCTAGATCACCCGCGCGATGCCTGCCTTGTCCGTTCGGACAAGTCTTCGGACATGCTCGCGGCGACAAGCCTGTTTTGAGCGCACATGCGTAGCCGGGCGCAACAGCGGCTTCTAGACTGAACCCGATCAAGGTTGCGCCTCGATCGGAAACGACGGCGGACCAATAAACCGAGACCACGACATGCGCGAACAAGCTTTCATCTGCGACGGACTGCGTACCCCATTTGGCCGGTATGCAGGCTCTCTTTCCTCGATTCGGTGCGACGATCTGGCGGCAGTTCCGATCCGGGCTTTGATGGCCCGACATCCCAAGCTCGACTGGGCGGCGCTCACGGATGTGATCTACGGCTGCGCCAATCAAGCTGGCGAGGACAACCGCAACGTGGCGCGCATGGCGTCACTACTCGCAGGTCTGCCGGTGGAAGTCTCAGGCTCGACCGTCAACCGCCTTTGCGGCTCGGGCATGGACGCGTTAGGCACAGCCGCTCGCGCCATACGCGCTGGCGAGGCCGGCCTGATGATTGCGGGAGGTGTTGAGAGCATGAGCCGTGCGCCCTTCGTGTTGGCAAAGGCGGAATCCGCGTACGCGCGTGTCGCTTCGATTCAGGACACGACAATTGGCTGGCGCTTCGTCAATGAGGCCATGAGAGCAGCCTACGGTGTCGATTCGATGCCTGAGACGGCCGAGAACGTGGCGACAGAATTCGGAGTCGACCGGGTTTCGCAGGATCGGTTCGCCATGGCAAGTCAGCGCAAGGCCGCTGCAGCGCAAGCCGCGGGCCGATTCGCCGAGGAGATCATTCCCGTATCTGTTCGTCGCGCAAAGACTTCTTCATTGCTTGTGGCGGAGGATGAGCATCCGCGCGAGACGACGTTGGAGGGCCTGGCCAAGCTCAAGGGCGTCGTCCGTCCAGATGGAACGGTGACCGCGGGCAACTCCTCGGGAGTCAATGATGGCGCCTGTGCGCTGTTGCTGGCTGGCGAGCAAGCCGCATCGAGGCACGGGTTGCAACCGCGTGCGCGTGTGCTCGGCATGGCGTGCGCCGGAGTCCCGCCACGCGTTATGGGCATCGGACCGGCGCCGGCCGTGCGCAAGGTTCTCGAGCAAACCGGGTTGAGCCTGGGGCAGATCGACGTGATTGAGCTCAACGAGGCGTTTGCGTCGCAGGCTGTTGCTGTGCTGCGCATGCTCGATCTTGCCGAAGACGACCCCCGCGTGAACCCGAATGGCGGCGCCATCGCTCTTGGCCATCCGCTTGGCGCCAGCGGTGCCAGGTTGGTGCTGACTGCGATGCACCAACTGCATCGCACAGGGGGGCGCTATGCGCTGTGCGCGATGTGCGTAGGCGTCGGGCAAGGTATCGCGATGGTGCTGGAGCGCGTTTGATATTGCGGGCGCGTGCCGATCGAGCCCTTCGCTATGTCCGCGAACGCATGGCAGGATTGTGCGCACGTCGCCTTGGTGGCGTTTGGGGTGCTGGGTACATTGGTGCCTTGACCGTCAAGGAGATTCAAGCATGGCCGACAAGCAGGGTCCACTTTCTCACATCAAGGTACTCGACCTTAGTCGCATCCTCGCAGCGCCATGGGCATCGCAGATCCTGGCGGACCTGGGCGCCGACGTCGTCAAGGTGGAGCGTCCGGGCTGCGGCGACGACACGCGTTCGTGGGGGCCTCCGTTCCTGAAGGATGCGCAGGGAGCTGACACGCGCGAGGCCGGATACTTCCTGGCGGTCAACCGCGGAAAGCGCTCGCTGACCCTCAGCCTGGACACCCCGGAGGGCCAGAAGATCGTGCGCGAACTCGCCGCGCAGGCCGACATCGTGCTGGAGAACTACAAGGTCGGTACGCTCGCCCGTTACGGTCTGGATCAATCCAGTCTGCGCGCGATCAATCCTCGCCTCATCTACTGTTCGGTCACCGGATTTGGACAGACCGGTCCGCGACGCGAGCAGCCTGCATATGACTTCCTGATCCAGGCCATGGGTGGTTTGATGAGTGTCACCGGCGAGCGTGACGGTCTTCCCGGTGGCGGTCCGCAGAAGGTGGGCGTTCCCATTGTCGATCTCATGACGGGCATGTACACAGCGGTCTCCGTGCTTGCGGCGCTGGCGCGGCGTGAGCGCACGGGGTTCGGCGACCACATCGACATTGGCATGCTCGATGTGCAGGTGGCAACGCTGGCCAATCAAGCGATGAACTACCTGATCTCGGGAAAGATCCCCAAGCGCAACGGCAATGCGCACCCGAACATCCAACCGCAGGACGTGTACGTGTGCGCCGACGGCGAGATCATCCTGGTGGTCGGCAACGATGGTCAGTTCGCGCGACTTTGCGGCGTACTGGGCCGTGACGCCTGGGCCACGGACGAGCGGTTCGCGACCAACGCCCAGCGTGTGCGCAACATCGGCGAACTCTCGTCAATGCTGCGCGACGACCTGTCGCGTTGGAAACGCCAGGCACTCATTGAGGCGCTCGATGCGGCCGGTGTCCCCTGCGGGGCGATCAATTCCGTCGCAGACGTGTTTGCCGACCCTCAGGTCGTCGCCAGGGATTTGCTTCAGCGGGTGCCGCATCCGGCTGGAGTCGACGTGCCCCTGGTGGCAAGTCCGATGCGTTTTGCCGACGCAGACGTCCGGATCAGCGCAGCTCCACCGTTGCTGGGACAGCACAACGAGGAGATCCTGCACGGCCTGGGCTATACGCAGGACAGCATTCGCAGACTGCGCGACGCGGGAGTCATCGGATGACGGAAATGCGTCTGCATTGGTCGCCCAAGTCGCCGTTTGTGCGCAAGGTCATGATCTGTGCCCATGAACTCGGCCTCGCGCAGCGGCTTGAGTTGGTGCGTTCGGTCGCCGCTATGCGTGCTCCGAACCCTGATCTCATGCTCGACAATCCATTGTCGAAAATCCCGACACTGGTTCTGGCCGACGGCCGCGTTCTGTATGACTCACTCGTCATTTGCGAATACTTGAACGATCTGGCCCAGGGCACGCTATTTCCAGCCTCTGGATCCCGGCGCTGGCAGGTGCTGCGTTGGCACGCGTTGGGCAATGGCCTGCTGGACGCGCTGATCCTTTGGCGCAACGAGCGCGAACGTGAACAGCCGGATCGCGTTCTGCTTGCGGCCTTCGAAGCCAAGCTCGGTGCCTCTCTTGCCAGCCTGGAGCGGGAAGTGCCGGTTCTGCGCCAAGGGCCACTTTGCATCGGCCAGATCACACTGGGTTGCGCGCTCGGTTACCTCGACTACCGATTCTCTGCCATCGATTGGCGGGCGCAAGTGCCGGCAGTGGCGAACTGGAGCCGCGAAATCAGTTCGCGACCGTCCTTTGCTTCCACGGAGCCGTGTGATGGCTGACTCGAACATGCAAACGCGCGCGGCGCTGCCGATGAGCCAAGCGGTGTTGGTCCTGGGTGCTGGCACCATGGGGTGTGGCATAGCCGAAGTAGCGGCCACGGCCGGTCATCCGGTGTACCTTCACGATGCGAATCCGCAAGCCGTTGTCGCTGGCCTGGAACGGATAGCGTCCAGCCTCGCGCGAGGGGTGGCGCGTGAGCGCATGGCCTCCGATCAGGCGGTTGCCATACGCGAGCGCGTCAGCGCCTGGGATGCCGGACAAACCAGAGTTCAGGTGGGGATGGTCATCGAGGTGATCGTGGAAAAGCTCGAGGCGAAAATTGATCTCCTGCGCGCGATCGAGGAGCAGGTTTGCGACGACACAATTCTGGCCAGCAATACGTCGTCGCTGTCGATTAGCGCGATCGGGGCCGCGTTACGTTGCCCGAAGCGTTTCGCGGGAATGCACTTCTTCAACCCTGCCACGATGCTTCCGCTGGTTGAAGTGGTACGCGGGCTAGCTACGGCCCCGAGTGTTCTGGAGACCATCGAGCACACGGCGCGCGCATGGGGTAAGTCTCCCGTTCTGTGCGATGCCTCACCCGGTTTCATCGTCAATCGCGTCGCGCGGCCCTTCTACGGCGAAGCATTGCGATCGTTGCAAGAGCACGCGACCGATCCTGCCACGCTGGATGCCATCATGCGCGAAAGTGGGGGGTTTCGGATGGGACCCTGCCAATTGATGGATCTCATCGGGCATGACGTAAATCTCGCGGTGACCCAGTCAGTGCATCAGGGTTTTTTCGGGTATGCCCGCTATCGTCCGTCGCCGGTGCAACAGGCGCTGGTGGACGCGGGCTGGCTGGGGCGAAAGACCGGTAAGGGTTTCTTTGACTATGCGGTCGACGCATTGCCCGAGCAGCCGCAAAGCTTGCCTGCGTACGGTTCTCGTCCGGCGCGTATCGAGTTCGATGCGGCCAGTGCCGCGCTGGCCCCGATCGTCGAAATGCTGCGCGCCCACGGAGGCGTTGCGGTGACCCCCGGCGCACCGACCGATCTACTGCGCGTCGACGGCCATGCGGTGGCTTTGACGGACGGCCGCAGCGCGGCGCAACGATCGGTCGACGCCGGCGAGCCGGTGATTGTCTTCGACCTGATGCTGGACTTGCGTGCGGCAACCCGCGTAGCGATCGCCGCGCCGGGGGGCGCCACTGCAGAGCACTTGGTGCGAGTCGCCGCAATGTTCCAGCTTCTTGGCAAATGCGTGAGCCTGGTCGACGACATCCCCGGCATGTTGGTTGCTCGCACGGTGGCCATGCTCGTGAACGAAGCGTTCGACGCTCAGCAGCAGGCGGTGGCCGCCCCAGAGGACATTGATCTGGCCATGCGGCTCGGCGTTAACTATCCCATCGGGCCTGTGGCCTGGGGCGAACGCATCGGCCACGGGTATGTGCTTCGTCTGTTGGACCACCTTGCGCGAACCTGTGGAGCCGAGCGATACGCGGCCTCTCTACTTCTGCGCCGCAAAGCCTTGGAGCATGCTCGTGGTTGAACACGCCAAGCACGTGCACATCGAGCGAATGGGCGCGGTCGGCATCGTGCGCATTGAACGTCCCGAGCGGCGCAATGCGCTGAATCTGCAGGTCAAGAGCGAGCTCGTCGCTGCGCTGGAAACGTTGTTCTCGCAAGACTCGGTTCTTGCGGTCGTTCTGACCGGGACGGGCGGATGTTTCGTGGCCGGAACTGACATTGGCGAGATGCTCGGCATGCAGCCGCAGGATCATGTCCGATTGCGTACCGACGCCGTCTTCCAAACGCTGGCGCGCTCATCGAAGCCCGTGGTGGCTGCCGTTGAGGGCTACGCGCTGGGAGGAGGGTGTGAGCTGGCGATGGCGTGTGACATCGTTATAGCCGCCGACGACACCTACTTCGGCCAACCGGAGATTCGTGTCGGCATCATGCCGGGAGCCGGGGGCACGCAACGCCTCCTTCGATGCGCTGGCCCTGCCCGAGCGATGTTATGGGCTCTGACGGGCATGCGCATCAGCGCCGAGCAGGCATTGAAGGCCGGGATCGTCAGCGAGCTGGTGCCCTCCGGGCAAGCCCTTGCTCGCGCCATCGAGGTCGCCACGATGATCGCGCGCATGCCGCCACTGGCCGTGCGATCGATCCGCCAGGCGGTGCGCGACGGCGGCGAGCTTTCGCTGAATCAAGGGCTGGCGCTCGAGCGCAGACTGTTCGTGGAACTCTTCGGCTCGGAGGACCAGCGGGAAGGCATGCAGGCCTTCCTCGACAAGCGCAGCCCCGTCTATCGCGGCTGCTGACCGATCTCAAGCGTACAAACGCTGAGGGTTGTCGCGCAGGATGGCGCTGCGCAGGGCGGGCGATGGGGTCCAGCGCAGCGCCAGATCCAACAGGCCCGTGGTCGATGGTGCTGGCTCGACGCGTAGGTGGGGCCAGTCGCTGCCCCACACGAGGTGGTCGGGATTCGCCCGCAGGAGCGCATGGTGGAAGGGCTCGCCCGCATCGGCCGCGGACATGTCCGGCAGGTTGCGATAAGCGCAGAGCTTGACCCATGCCTTGCCCTCGCTCAACAATCTCAGCAAGACTTGGAATCCATGGTCGTCGATCCCGCGCGACACGTCGAACCCTCCCATGTGGTCGATGACCACGGGCACTGGCAAGCCGCGCAGTACATCCTCGATGCCGACAAGCGCGCGGCAGTCCGTCCACAACTCGGCGTGCAATCCTTCGCGCGCCATCGCGGGGGCCAGCGCGCGCAGGTCGTTGAGCGCCGCGCTGCCCGCGAAATTTGCGCCGCTGGCACTGCGATGACTGAAGCGCAGACCCCGTACCCCGAGGGCGCGCAACCCGCTGACCGCCTGCGGGCGTTCACCGGGAAGCACCAGCACGCCGCGCAGGAACGGATAGTGGCGCAGCGCATCGAGCACGCAGCGGGCGTCGTCTCCGTAGGCGCTCGGGTGCACGAGCACACCATGATCCAGACCCAGGTGCCACAACACATCCACATAGGCACTCAGCGTGGCCTGCGTTGGGGTGTAGCTACGCTCGGCGGCCAGCGGGTACGTGCAATAGGGCCCGAAAAGGTGGGCGTGGCAGTCCCAGCCGGTACTTGATGCGGTGTCCGTCATCGCAGGGACTCCTGCGGCAACGCGAACGCCGGCGTGACCCCGTCGGGCAATGGAATCTCGTGCGCGTTCAGGGTCATCGCCACCATCGTGTAGTAGCCGATCAACGCCGTCAACTCCACGACGGTCGTGGTTCCCAGCAGCCGCAAGGCATCGGCATAGGTCGCATCGCTGACGGACTTGAGCGCATTGAGTTCGCGGGCGAATCGAACGACGACTTCCTCGACGGCGTCGAGTCCCGTGGGCTCGACCTGGCGTAGCAGCGCCTCAATTGTCTCGGCATTGATCCCCGCGCGCTCGGCTTCCAGGCGATGCGCGTACCACTCGAATGCGGATTGGCAGTGCCGGCCTGTCACCAGAATCGCCAATTCGCACTGTCGGCGTGTGAGCGACGTGCGGTAACGCAGCAGTTCGCCGAAGGCCGACCAGCGTTCAGCAAGCTCGGGATTGTGCAGCGCCGCTCGAAGCGGCCCCTGAATGCGGCCGCGTGGCCCGCGGACAATGCTGTCGTGGACCCGCAACTGCTCCGGACTCATCGAGTCCGGGCTGAGAAGTTCAATGCGTGGCATGGGAGTCTCCTGGAGACTTCAAAGCCTAGCCTGCGCGCGGCGCTCGCCGCCACGACGCGCGCCGCAACTCTGCTATGCGCGGTTGGTCAAGCGCTGCTCAGGGTCGACAGCATGCCCGCCTGCTGCATCTCCTGTAGGGACTGTGCGATCTGCGACGCCACGGCACGGACGGCACGCGAAGGCCCCTTGGTCTTTGCCATCGCCATCGACACCGTGCGTTGGAATCGCGGTTCGGTGATGCGGGCGGCCTGAAGCTGCCCAGAACGAACCTCGCTCCAGACGGCGTGCAGGGGCAGCACGGTGTAGAGTCCCTCGTGCATGACAAGGGATTTCTGCAAGGGCAACGAGTCCGCATCGATGACGGCCTCCAGGGTGATATTCATCTGGCGTGCCATCGAATCCAGCGCCGTGCGCAGGCCATTCGGCGCGCTCGGGAGAATGAAGGGCAGCGAATCCAACTGCGCGAAGGTAACATCGGTCGCTTCGCTCAAAGGGTCTCCTGGGCGCCCAATCAGGTAGCTGTCAACGATGGCCAAGGCTTGCTCGGTTTCCGGCAACGTCTTGTAGCGGTACAGGATCGCGATGTCGACGCGTGCATCGTTGAGCCATTCCTCGACCTGTCCGCTGGATCCCTCAAGCACCTTGAGTCGAACCTGCGGAAGCTTGTCGCGCAGTTCGCGGAACAGGCGCCCGATCAATGGCAAACCGATCGAGGGAAGCAGGCCGACAGTGACGCGCCCCCTGGGTTCAACCTCGCGCCCGACGATTTCCTGCTCCAGCGTCTCCGCGCTTTCCAGGATGGCACGAACCTGCGGAAACAGCCGCGCGCCCAGTTCAGACAACTCGACGCCGCGCCCCGTGCGATTGAACAGTCGACCGCGGCACTCACGCTCGAGCGCATTGAGCTGCCGGCTCAGCAGCGACTGATTGCTGTCGAGGTACATCGCCGCGCGTGTCAGGCTGCCGAGCTCGCCGATGGCGATGAACATGCGCCACTTGTTCAGATCAGCCAGAACATCAATCTTGAATTCAGAGGGCTTGCTTCGATTCATAGCGGCTCATGTCCATATGCCCTGTGCTCGAATACGGGCGAGGCGAGTTCATCGGGCTGCATACCAGTTATGCGCTGCGAGTGGCTGGCGCAGATGTCGCCAAGCCAGCACCATGGCGGCGTGCGCATGCTGGCGCACTGACACCAGAAGCCATCGGATGGTCTGAAAATACCGACGGCCACGCCTACGGAGACAACATGAGCATGCAAGAGCCTCGACACGCAGAGCATATATCCACCGACCGCACTCCTGCTCGGTACGTTCCCTCCCAACCTAATGCCGGCCTGTACCGACGAGTGTGGTGGCACGTGATGCCGTGGTTGCTGCTGACCTACATCGTCAACTACATCGATCGGTCGAACGTGGGCTTCGCAAAACTGGGGTTCATGCATTCCCTCGGTTTCGACAGCACGGTATTTGGCATCGGAGCCGGAGTGTTCTATGCCGGCTACATGATGTTCGAGATTCCGAGCAATCTAATGCTCGCGCGAATCGGGGTGCGCAAGACCCTGCTGCGCATCATGGTGCTCTGGGCGGTGTGCTCGGGCCTCATGGCGATGATGCGGGGCCCGACGACGTACTACCTGGCACGCTTTCTTTTGGGCGCTTCCGAGGCGGGGCTGTTCCCAGGCATTTTGCTATATCTGACGTATTGGGTTCCCGTCAGCTACAGGACGCGCTTCACGGCCGTGTTCATGGCCGCGCTTCCGACCGCCGGCATCATCAGCGGCCCGATCTCGGGTGCGATCATGCATTCGATGGATGGCGCACTGGGCCTGCAGAACTGGCAATGGTTGTTCATCCTGGAAGGGCTTCCGGCATTGGTGCTCGGCGTGGTCGTCTATTACAAGCTGAGCGACTCGCCGGCCACCGCTCCGTGGCTGAGCGACGCCGAGCGCGCGCAGGTTGCCACGGACCTCGAGGCTGACCGTGCGCGTCTGGGCAGCCGTGGTCACCGTTATCCTTCGTTCGGCGCCGCGCTGCGTTCCCCGCGTTTCTACATGCTGGCCTTCATGGCGATTGCTTTGATCGCGGGTTCGGGCAACATTGGATTCTGGCTGCCAACGATCATCAAGCAGGCAGGCATTCACGATGCCTGGACCATCGGGGTGTTGTCCATGATCCCCTTCGCAGTGGGGGTCACGGCCCAGCAGTTGGTCGCCTGGCATGCCGATCGCAAGAACGAGCGCCGCTGGCACGCCGCAGTGTGCGCAATTGTCGCCGCCTGCGGTTGGTTTCTGCTGCCGATTGTGGCGGGTAATACGACGCTGGCGCTGATCGCCCTCGTGCTTACGGCTGCCGGCACTTTCGCGACGATGGGGCCCTTCTGGTCGCTCCCCGGTTTATATCTGAGCCCGAAGGCGGCAGCGGGAGGGATCGCCCTGATCACCACGGTGGCTGGCATCGGGGGCTTGATCAGTCCGGTGATCGTGGGGTGGTTGAAGGACGTGACCCATAGTCTTGCCGCTGGACAAATCTACCTGGGCGCTCTGATGTTGCTTGGAGGTGTGACGGTGTTGGCCATGGGCAGGCCTGAATCCACTGACCGCCATTGAAGGCAGGGCGTCGCAATCGACGCCCGCTACATGGCGAACCTTGAGACTCTTCCTGGCTGAGCTGGTGTAGCCGCTGCCACTTCTCCAGGCAATGGTGGTCTTGGCTGAAAAGGCGAGTCGACCCTTGGATCACCTTTAGGGGTGCCACAGTCGTCCGAACGGCTGCATCCCCGGGTGCGTCATCAACTCCTCTTAGCCATTTGCAGGCTCTCCGTTGGCAATCAACGCGGCCCTGCGTAAAAGCCCGGGACTGGTTTCTGCTTCGGAGCGAGGACGCGGAACCATGCGGAACGTGGGGTGGGACAGCGTTCTACAAGGTTCTTTCCCTAGGGAGGGCCGAGACAGTCTTTAACTGCACCATCAGTTGAAATGCACCCGTAGCGTTTGCGCTGCGACTTTCAGGCCTGCACTCGGCGGTGAGGGGCCGCGTGGCGACCAAGAGCGGTCCTTCTGAATCGAACGCCAACACGCTTGCAAGCGTCTAGTGTCCTGAGTTAGAAGTTCGTTTCATGATTTCTTGCGCGGCTGCGAGCGTTCGAAGTAGTGCCTGAAGAGGCGCTCGGATTCGTGCAGTCCCTCCGCGGTCAGCACCAACGATTTGGTCTTGTTGACCGGATCGGCGATGAGTCCTCGCGCATGCAGGCGGCCAAGCGCATCCCAATCGTGGCCCTTCCAGGCCCGGTTTCCGTCATGCAGCGTGAGGTGCAGAAGGGCGAGCACGACCTCGTCGATGGCGTCGGTGTCGATGTCCATGGTCTCAGGACTCCACAGGCTGAACACGGTTGCAGAATCGCTCGATGCTGGCAAGGATCGCGTCGGCGGACTTGCACCAGACAAAGGGCTTGGGCGCGGAGTTGTGGACATGCAGATACTCGCGGATGGCTTGTTCGAGTTGCAGCGTCGAGCGATGGGTGGCACGGCGGATGCAACGCTCGGTCAGTGTGGCGAACCAGCGCTCGACTTGGTTGATCCAGGAGGCCGAGGTGGGCGTGAAGTGCACCTGAAAGCGCGGCCTGGCCGCGAGCCAGCGCCGGATGGTCGGCGTTTTGTGCGTGCCGTAGTTGTCCATCACCAAGTGGATGTCGAGTTCAGCCGGCACGTTGGCCTCGATCGTGCGCAGGAATTTGAGAAACTCACTGCTGCGATGGCGACGATGGGTCTCTCCAATGACATGGCCGGTGGCAACGTCCAACGCCGCGAACAGCGTGGTCGTGCCGTGCCGGACATAATCGTGGGTGCGTCGCTCGGGCATCCCAGACGCCAACGGCAGCATCGGCTGGGTTCGATCCAGCGCCTGGATCTGGCTCTTCTCGTCCACGCACAGCACCATGGCCCTGCGCGGTGGGTCCAGGTACAGGCCGACGATGTCGCGCACCTTGTCGACGAACATCGGATCCGTCGACAGCTTGAACGTCTCCTGGCGATGGGGCTGCAAGCCGAAGGCATGCCAGATGCGCGAAATCGCCGTCTGCGACATGCCCATCGCATGGGCCATCGTGCGCGTGCTCCAGTGCGTGGCCCCGCTGGGCACGCTCTCCAGGGTTCGCGCGATCACCGCGTCCACTCGCGCATCATCGATGCTTCGCGGCGCCCCCGAGCGCGGCGCGTCCAGCAACCCTTGCATGCGTTGCGCCACGAAACGACCGCGCCATTTGCACACGGTCTGCTCGCTCACGCGCTGACGTGCGGCGACCACGCGACTGTCCTCGCCCTGCGCGCAGGCCAGCACGATGCGTGCCCGCAAAGCCAACGCCTGCGCCGTCTTGCGCCGCAGGGTCAGCGCTGCGAGTTCCTGGCGTTCCGCCTCGGTCAATACCAAGGGTGCCTTCGGTCTTCCGCTCATCTCAGCCTCACCGTGTGATCACGATACACGATGGTCTCTGAAAAGCGAAATTAGTTCAATGAACTTCTAACTCCGGACACTAGGGGCAAGCAGACTGAGGAATTATTTAGCGCAACATTGTGTTATCTCGAAGATCGCAGTGGATTCATGGTGACGCTGCGGAGCAGCGTATTTGGCGTTGAAATGCGCCGAGAATTCGCCGAAAGGCTCATCAAACAAGCCATCACGGCCATCGGCTTCGGTGCACGCAATCGCACACACGGCTGGCGCAATCAGCACGGGCAATGGCGCAATCCTGCGCTTGCCAAGATCATCAAGAACGAAGCGCAGCGCCGAGCGTTTTTGTCCTGCAGTTTGATCCGCGAATTCATTCAGGAACAAAATTTTCTGGATCAATACCTTTACGACGCCGTGAAGGCCGAGTGGCCCGAATTGCTGCAAGACCCAGAGCTGCAGACGAATAGCGGCAAGAGCAGCAAGGCCAAGGTCCTGGCCTTCCTCTACCAGCATGCTGAAGCCCAGGTCATGCAGGTCGTACAGGACATTGCGGCAGCACATGGTCGAGATGTGCTGGCTCGCGTGCATGACGCCATCTTCCTGCGTCAACGCCTCGGCACGGATCTTAAGCACGAGGTTGAACTGGCTATGCGGAAGGCGACTGCCAATCCCTACTGGCACCTTACCGCCAAGCAGCTTCTTCGCTACCAGCGCTCTGCTGGCGTCGAGACGGCGGATGAGCGTGCGCATCGGCTGCACATGCAGCGTGAGGGCGTGTTGGCCCAGGGCTACGCGGCGTCTCGCGGCCGTTTCAGCACAGACAGCATGATCAGCTTTGACTCCGAGGTGTCCGTTCAACGGACAGCCCCCGAAGCAAGGTGTGGTCGTTCGCCAACATGACCACTACCATTGGGCGTGAAATAATTCACGTTGTCGAGGAAAAAATGAAGTCTGCCTACCTGCGTTTTTTGAGCCTCGCGAGGATGGCCAGCACCCTGCCTGGGCTGCCCGACCTTGATCCTGTGGAGGAACGGCTGCTGAACCAGTTTGCATCGTTTTGGGGACAGGACCATCAGCCCAGCGTGCTAGAGGCGCTGGCCATTGATCAGGGCATTTCGCCACGCACGGTGCAGCGCCGCATCGACGGGCTGAAACGCAAGGGGCTGATCTGTTACGCCGCCGACCACAAGGATCAGCGCATCAAACGCATTGCGCCCACCAAGTTGGCCGAACAATATTTTTCCCGATACGATCAGCTGCTGACCTCAGCTGTTCAGAACTCGGGATCTTGACGCCTACTGCCACATCCATCTTCCGCCGCCCCACGATCAAGGACGCCGCAGCAGCCGCTATCACCGCACTGCTCTGGATCGGAGCCTTCTATCTCAATGAGTCGGCGTTTCACTCGGCAGAGAAGACCGCCTTTGTCAGCCTGATCTTCCTACCTGCAGGCGTGCGCATCCTCGCGGTGCTCATGCTGGGGTGGCCAGCAGCAATCGGGCTGTTCCTGGGCTCGTTGGTGACGGCTGCACCAATCTGGCATCTGCCCGCAGCCATCATCCCTGCACTGATCTCAGCACTGGGACCTGCTGCCTCAGTGTTTGTGGGAACCCGCGCCCTGCGCTTGCGCGACGATCTCCAGGGAATCCGCGTCAGCCAGATGGCCCTGATCGCTGTCGCCGACGGCCTCTCCAACGCCCTACCCAGCAATGTGTTTTTCTGGACACAACATCGCATTGCGACACCCTGGCAGGATGTGGCGCCCATGTTCGTCGGCGACTTCGTGGGCACCTTCGTGCTGCTCTACGTCGGCGCGATGACACTGCGGTTGCTAGCCAAAGTGCTCAGAAACAACCTGTAACAATCATCCTACCGATCCACGCTTTCGGCTGTTGACGCAGATGCGGGCATCTTGCTATCCAATGCTGGCCGTTTTGGCTATGGTTGTCAGCTTGGCTACTGCAATCCTTCAACTGGATGATGTCTGCAATCGGGACGGAAACATGACACACAAACGCCTATGGCTTGCGCTGCTCGCAGCGGCTGCGCCGCTGGGCTTGGCCGCTTGCGGTGGCGGAGGCAGCTCCGCTACGGCTGCCGCCAGCTCTCCGACGGCCACTGCCTCTGCGGCTGCCACCGCAAACGCAGCTGCAACGACCATTGCTGGCGGAATGCTGCTCGCTAACCACTAATTGGAGAGATTCATGCAAATCGTATTCCAGAAACTCGCGAAACCGCTGGCAGCCCTTGCTGTCGCCCTCGCATTTCCCGCCGCTAACGCACTGGCAGCCGCGCCCACTGGTCAATTCAGCTGTATGATTTCGAATAATACTTCTGGCCTGGATGCATATTATTCCCAAGCGAGCCAGAACACGACTGGCGTACATGTTGCTTCTTACATGTATTTGGATTTCTCAAGCAACACAGCTCAGGACGTTACCGCTGAAGTTGCAGGATACGGGACCACCACCCCTTCCAACCGAGAGCCAGTTATTACCAATGGCACTCTCAGCGTTGCACCGTATACTGCAGCAGCCTCTGTTTCTCCTGCGACGACAACCACCGCCAACGTGCCAGTCACCAATCTTTACACTGCGACCCTCACCTTCACAATCCAGGGAACCACATATAATTCGACTTTTCTGCTCAGTCCTGTGAATAGCGGGAACACTCTGATTGTGATGGCTGACCGAGGTCAAAACATTCTTGGTTTGGCCACAGGCGTTTGCAACAAATTGTGAAAACTTGATTAACGCCTCACGCGATCGTAGGCGCTGCCGCCACGACTAACAGGCCGTTGAAGTACCTGGCGAGCGGACGAGTTCCCACCTCTGGAACAGCATGGCGATGCTCATCGAGAGCTCGGTTTTCGGGCAATCTCCCCAATTCCGATCCGAATCGAATCCTGGTGGGTGGTCGGGGTGGCGGTTTCCATGGTTTTCTCGCCCTCATCACGCCGACTGCGGACGCAATGCGGCCAGGCAGCGCAGCCGCGTGAGGTTGTAGGCCGCCATCGTCAGGGTCAACAACTGGTCGACCTTCTCCAGGCCCTGCACCATGACCTGGAGGATCGGGCCGATCGTCTTGCCCCAGCCGAAGCACTGCTCGATCCGCTTTCGTTTGCGCTGGCTGACGACGTAGCCGGCGTGTCGCGTCGTGCGGCCATCGATCGCGCTGCCTCCGGTGCGCTTGGTGTTCTACGCAACATGTGGCGTGACGTTCATCGTGCGGCACGCCTTGACGAAGCCGCGCGTTTCGTAGCCCTTGTCGGCGCCGAACAAAGGCGCGCACCATGCGGCGCTCGTTTTCGTTGGCGTCGAATGCGTCGCGGGTCAGGCGCAGCCGGTAGCGCACCGTGTCGGCGTCATCCTCCAGGCTCACGAATGCCACGCGCGCCGGCTTGCAATCCAGTCCGGCCCACGGGGCGCCGATTGCCAGATGAAGGTTCCCGCTTTTCCCGCCGTCGCGGTCGCCTGGCGCGAACCGTCAGACTTCGGCTAGCGACGGCTGCTGCACAGGCTTGATTTTCGGCATCCGCAGCTTGCGGGCCTGCCAAAGCTCCCATTGGGTTTGCATCCCAATCCATACTTCCGGGCTGGTGCCCAGCCAGGCGGATAGGCGCAGCGCCATGGCCGCCGTAATCCCAGCCTTGGCATTCAGCACCTTGGACAGCGTGACGCGGGAGACGTGCAGTTCCTCGGCCGCCTGCGTCACCGTCATGCCCTCGGGCAGCCATTCGCGCAGCACCTCGCCGGGGTGCGACGGGTTGTGCATCCTGCTACTCATTTCGTTTCCTTAGTGGTAGTCCTGATAGTCCACGAGTTCGGCATCATCGCCCGTGAATCGAAAGGTCATGCGCCAATTTCCGCTGACCCACACGGACCAATGGTCCGCGAGGTCACCGCCCAAGCGATGCAGCCTCCACGCGGCAGTGTTCATGTCCTGCGGCCCTTTGGCGTTGTCCAGCATCGCCAGCATCGTGCGCAGCCTGGCGGCGTGGTGGGGTTGAATGCCGCTTCGCGCGCCTGTGCGGAAGAATGCTTCAAGGCCCTTGTGGCGAAAGGTCCGAATCATGGCGTCATTGTAGAGTGTAACGCAACACTTATCAATCTCCGGGAATGCAACTCAAGTCACAACCCGCAAGGCCGGCGCACCCCCGACGCGTCCACGATCGCTGAAATGCGCACTCGGCCAACATCCGATTTCACGGCAGGCTTGCCCAGCGACTCGCGGGCGCGGCACTCGGCCAGATACGCGGCCCAGGCATCGGCCGTGGTCACGGCGCGGCGTGCTTCGTCCTGCTTGCGCTGGCGCTGTTCGCGGTCACGCGCAGGCCGAAGCCCGGTTGCTTGCCGTCCCAGTCGATGGCCTGCTGCTTGTCAGGCGGGCAGGTGAAGGCGGCGACGCGCCCCGCCGTGAAGTGGTCCCGCTGCTGCCGCTTGCCCATGCTCGGTCTCCATGCAGGCACTGTGCAGGCATCTCTTTTAGGCATGTTCGGGAACATTCGGGAATGCTTCATCAGCACGCATTCGCCTTATGTCCGAGCTGCTCGGCTGCCTCGGTCACCGACAGACCCAGCGCGGGCAGCACTTCATCGCGCAGGGTGAGTCCCGGGTGGAGCGGGATGAAAGCCCCAGCCATTCAAGGCAGACGGCGGCCGCGTGCCGCGGTGTAGAGCGCGTACCAGTGCTCGCGCGTGAGCTTGACGTCGAGCGCCGCCGCGCAGGCGCGGATGCGCTGCGGGTCGGCGCTACCGATGACAGGCTGAATGCCGGCCGGGTGATGCATCAGCCATCCCAGCACGACGGCTTCGCGTGGGACACCGAGCTCATCCGCAATCGCCGCCACCATTTCAGACGCGGCACGGGTGGCGGCGTCGGCTTGCGATGCTCCACTCAGCCGCCCTTGCGCGAGCGGCCCCCACGCCTGAAGCTGCACGCCAGCATCCATGCAATGGTGCAGTGTGTCGGACCATTCGAGGACCTCCGCGCCCTGCGCATGGTTGAAGCACACATCTTGCTCAAGCCAATGTCGGCTCAACAGACTCATTTCCATTTGATTGGCCACCAGTGGCTGACCCAGTGCCTTCTGGAGCCAGCGCAATTGCGCGGCGCGCATGTTGGAGACACCGAAGTGACGTACTTTGCCGGCATCCCTCAGCTTGGTGAAAGCCTCCGCGACTTCATCGCGCTGCATGAGCGGATCCGGTCGATGCAGGAGCAAAAGGTCGATCCACCCCGTTTGCAACCGTGCCAGGCTTGCATCGACAGCCGCCATGATGTGCTGTCGCGAAAGGTCGTAGCGGTAGTCGCCCTGCCCGCCCAGTGCCTCGGCGACCAGCCCGCATTTGGTTTGCACGTACATGCGATCGCGCAGCGCTGGCTGGTTCTTGATGATGGCGCCGAAAATCGACTCCGCGCGGCCGCGGACGTAGATATCGGCATGGTCGAACAGGTTGATTCCGGCATCCAGCGCGGCACGCACCGCAGCGTCCGCCGCCGCCACTTCGGCGGCCTCGCTCCCTGCTTGGCGGGCGCCAAAATGCATGCAGCCCAGCGCCACGCGGCTCACGCCTGGCAAATGTGCATTCAGATCGATCGGCATCGTGTCGTCATTCCTTGTGAAATAGGTCGGTCTGGTTCATCGCGACGGGCAAGGCGCAACCCCGGCGAGGCTGATCAGCGCATCGAGTTCATGCGCCACGGCCTCCGACTCTGCATGGGGCATGTGTTCACTCTCGAGCAAGCCGGCGCGGATGCATCGCATCGCTTCCTCGATCTGGTATTCGAAGCCATTCACGGCGTGCGGCGCGCCAAGGACTTCGCGGCTGCCGTCGGCACGGATCAGTTCCGCCTCTTGCGCAGCCCAGAAGGCATCTCGCACGCAAACACTTCCGCGCGTGCCATGCAAGACCAGGCCATTGCCGCCGACGCGATCGAAGGCGCAGATGAACTGCGCCACCACTCCGCTCGAAAAACGCAGACTGCCGGCGTTACTGATGTCCACTCCGGTCGGCGCACGGACCGCATCGAGCGTGCGGCTGGTGACGGTATCCGGCTCGCCGTGTGCACTTTGCACGGCCCAGCGCGACATGGCGACGTTGTACACGCCGATGTCGAGCAACGCGCCACCCCCAAGCGCCGGATTGAACCAACGGCTCCGGGGGGCGTACGGCACGGCGAAGCAGAAACTCGAGAACACGGAGCGCAGTTCGCCAATCGCGCCGTCTCGCAATCGCTGATCCAATTGTCGGTAAAGTGGCAGCATGCGGGTCCATAGCGCCTCCATCAGGAATACGCGCCGCGCGCGGCTGAGGGCAATGAGACGCTGCGTATCGATCGCGCGCGCGGTCAGCGGCTTCTCACACAGCACGGGCTTGCCAGCCTCGAGCGCCCGCTCCACGAAAGCCAGGTGGGCCTGGTTGGTTGTTGCGACGTAGACCGCGTGCACACTCGGGTCGACCAACAAGGCGTCGAGTTCGCTCGCTACACGGTCCTGGTCGACTCCATGTTGACTGGCGAACGCCCGCGCCCGCGTCTCATCCCGCCCCCAGACTGATTGCAGCCGGGCACCAGGTACAGCGTGCAGTGCGGCAGCGAAGTTCCCGGCAATCGATCCGGGGCCGATGATCGCCCAACCAAAATCTTGTGGTGCCACGCTGAAGTCTCCTCATGCTTGGGCGGTCAACGCGCCATTGCGCAGACCCGCCTTCCCGCAGCCTGGCTTCCGGGTAAATACCAACCGGGAGCCACGCGCATTGTCCTATGATTCCGACGACAACTGCAATCGATTTCATTCGATTCAGCGATCTTCCCCCGAACGCTTCCAGCAACGCTGCCCCCAACGCGAACCGCCCGATGACCCGCAATCGCTGGTATTCATTCCTGCACGCCATGCAGCGTGGCGAGACGCTGACTGGTTGGGTCATGGTATTGCCGGCGACGATCGGTTTCGTGCTCTTTTACGCGCTTCCCACGCTACGCGCCATCGACATCAGCCTGACCGACTGGAACCTGCTGCAGCCAGCGCATTTCGTCGGTTTCGCAAATTACCGCGCCATGATGGCCGACGGTCAGTTCTGGAACGGTATGCGGCTATCGGCGTACTACGTGTTGCTCAACATCCCGCTCCAGACATCGGCAGGCCTCGGTCTGGCTGTGGCCATGGATCGCCTGACACGCTCGCTCTTCGTGAAGGCGACCGTCCTCCTCCCATACTTGCTGTCGAACGTGCTGGTGGCGATGATCTGGCTGTGGCTGCTCGACCCCACGCTGGGTCTCGTGAATACCGCGCTGCATGCCGTCCACCTGCCGCGCCAGCCATTCTTCGGGGGCACGGGGGAAGCGCTGCTGACCGTGGCGCTGATCAATGCCTGGCATGGCATGGGCGTCGTGGCCATGTTGTTTCTCGCCGGGCTACAGGGCATTCCCCGCTATTTGTACGAGGCTGCCGCACTCGAAGGTGCAAGCGAGTGGAGCATGTTCCGTCACATCACCCTGCCGCTATTGCGGCCGGTCATGGTTTTCGTGCTGGTCACCAGCGTGACGGGATCGTTCCAGATTTTCGACACCATTGCGGTGACCACGAAGGGGGGACCGCTGGATGCCACGCGCGTGATCGTGCTGTACATCGTGCAGAACGCGTTCAACTTCTATCGGATGGGCTATGCCTCCGCCATGTCGGTGACGCTGGCGGCGACGATGCTGGTGTACACGGTCGTACAGATGCGGGTCATGCACGCCCACGAAAGTGATTTGTCGTGATGACGCCGCGTCACGTCGAGGCGTCTGCGAATGCGAGGGGGCGAAAACCACGCATCAGTGCGGCTCGCCTGATGGCATGGCTCGCGCTTGTCGTCATGCTATCGATCACGGTCTTTCCATTGTGGATGGTGGTAAAGACAGCGTTGTTACCGAACAAATCGCTATTCGCCAACGCAGCATCGCTGCTACCCCACGACGCAACACTGGACAATTTCGCGCGCGTTCTGGGCCTGGTGAGCAAACAGCGCAGCCTGACCCTGGGCGGGTCGGGTGCCGAGATCGATTTCGTACGCGCCTTGCGAAACTCGCTCGTGTTCACGGGTGTCATCGTGCTCATGCAAACGTGCAGCGCCGCAATGGCCGCCTACGCGTTTGCCCGGCTACGTTTCCCCGGCCGCGCGACGCTCTTTGCCTTGTTCGTTGGTTCCATGATGATCCCCGGCGTCGTCACGGTCATTCCAAATTTCATCTTGCTCAAGCGGCTGGGCCTTCTCAACACCATGGCTGGCATGGTCGCGCCGTTTTGCCTGATGCAAGGGTTTTCCGTTTTTTTTCTGCGTCAATTTTTTCTCTCCATCCCACGTGACCTCGAGGAAGCTGCCTTGCTCGATGGTGCCAGCCATGCCTACATCTTCATGCGCATCGTGCTTCCGTTGTCGGTGACGCCTCTCGCCACCATCGCCATGCTCACCGGCATCAACATGTGGAACGAATTCCTGTGGCCCTACCTTGCAGGGCGTGATCCATCGCTGCAGGTGATCCCGGTCGCGCTGCAGTTTTTCAAATCGCAGACGCCTCAGGGACAGCCCGACTGGACCGGGCTCATGGCCGCGGCGAGCGTCGCGATCGTGCCCACCATTGCGCTGCTGATCGCGTTCGGTCGACGTGTCGTGGAGTCGGTGCAATTTTCAGGAGGCAAATGATGCGCCCTCGCACCTGGCTGCTTGCGCTTGCATTCGCACTGCTGGCCATGCCTCGTCAGGCTACGGCCGTGACCGTGCACTACATGTTGTGGGACTCGACACAAGCCCCGGCCTACCGGCAGTGCGCTGCCGGTTTCGAGCGCGCGAACCCGGGCATTCATATCGACATCACGCAAGTTGGCTGGGCCGACTATTGGACGGATCTGACCATCGACCTGATTGCCGGGTCTGCGCCCGATGTTTTCACGGATCACCTGACCCGCTATCCCCAATTCGTGCGCAACGACCTCATCGTCGACCTGACGCCGTACCTACGTCGCGACCACGTCGACCTGCGCCGCTACCCGCAGCAGTTGCTCAACGCATGGCGACATGATGGCAAGCTCTACGGCATTCCAAAGGACTGGGATACCGAAGCGATCATTGTCAACCTCAACGCCCTCCACAAGGCCGGGCTGACCCGGCGCGAGCTGCAGAACATGACCTGGAACCCGAAAGATGGCGGCAGCTTCGCCAGGGTCATCGCGCAACTGAGCGTCGACACCCAGGGCCATAACGCGCTGTCGCCGCTATTCGATCCACACCACGTCGCCATGTTCGGTTTCGCGGCCGTTGGCAACAGCGATATGAGCGGTCAGGTCGATTGGAGCAGTTTTGCCGAAAGCAACGGCTTCAAGTTCCAGGACGCTCCCTGGGCCCCCTACCACTACGACGATCCACGCCTGGCGCAAGCCTTGGGCTGGCTTGCCGGCCTGCCCGCGCGGGGATGGGCGCCGCCAGTGCAAAGCACGCGCACCCTGGGACCGGGCACGCTCTTTGAAGCTGGAAAAGTCGCCATGATTCCGGACGGGTCATGGATGATCGACTACTACGCGAAAAATACTCCTTTCCCCACCGCATGGATTCCGCTTCCCATCGGGCCCCTGGGCTACCGCGCCAGCATGCTCAACGGCCTGACCGATGCGCTATGGAGCGGCTCGAAAGTCAAGGAGCAGGCCTGGCAATGGATACGCTACCTGGCCTCGCAAACCTGCCAGCAGGTGGTGGCCGATCATGCCGTGACCTTCCCGGCGCTGCCCGGATTGGCGGAACAAGTGATCGACATCGACCGCAAGCGCGGCATCGACGCATCCGCCTTCCTCACCATGCGACATGCGCACACGTTTCTGACGCCGATCGCGGCCCACGTCTCTCAGGTCAACGTCATCATGAAACGCGCGATGGACGCGATTTTCCTCGGCAAGCAGCGTCCTGCAGCCGCCCTGCGCGACGCCAACACGCGCATCGGGGCGCTGCTGGACAGCGTGCAGCCGTGAACCGACACTCTGGCCCCGGGCTGCAGGAGCACCGACTTGGCTGACATTGAATTGCGTGGCATCAGAAAATCGTACGCTGGTGCGAACGTGCTCAGCGACGTCGACCTGCACATCGCCGACGGCGAATTCTGCGTTTTCGTTGGCCCGTCGGGCTGCGGCAAATCGACGCTGCTGCGCATGATCGCCGGTCTCGAGGACATCACGGACGGCGAGCTTCGCATCGGCGGCAAACGCATGAATGAAGCCCCCCCGGCGCAGCGTGGCGTGGCCATGGTGTTCCAGAGCTATGCGCTGTTCCCGCACTTGAGCGTGCGGGAGAACATGGCTTTCGGCATGCGCCTGGCGAAGCGCCCCCCGGATGAAATCGCGCGCCGCGTGCTCGCGGCGGCGCGTGTGCTGCAGCTGGAAAGCCTGCTCGATCGCAAGCCGCGTCAATTGTCGGGAGGGCAGCGTCAGCGCGTCGCCATCGGAAGAGCCATCGTGCGCGAACCCGGCGTGTTCCTGTTCGACGAGCCGTTGTCGAATCTCGACGCGGCGTTGCGTGTGCAAACCCGATTTGAAATTGCCAAGCTGCACCGCGAGTTCGGCCACGCCAGCATGGTCTACGTCACGCATGATCAGGTCGAAGCCATGACGCTGGCAGATCGCATCCTGCTGCTCAACACCGGGGATGCTGTAGGGCGTGACGGCAGCATTGCGCAATGTGGAACTCCACTCGCTTTGTATCACCATCCGCGCACGCGCTTTGTCGCCGGATTCATCGGCAGCCCCAACATGAATTTCATGCCTGGAACGCTGCTGGAGCCGCACGCGAGCGGTGCGCGTGTGCAGCTCCACAGCGGGGAGACGCTGGAAGTCGGGGTTGACGCGCGCGCGCTTGCGCCCGGCGCGCCGGTCGAGGTTGGCGTGCGACCGGAGCATGTGGTTCTCGGTGACGCGGACCACGTGCAGCACATCGTGCGCGAGGTGCGCTGGCAGGAGCGACTGGGTGAATCAACCTACCTCTATCTTGATTGTGGTGAAGGGGTGACGCACTGGATCGCGAAAGCGCCCGGTTTTGCCCAGGCAAGCCGCGGTCAGCGTCTCGCCATCGCGCTGCCGCCGCAGTCGTTGCACCTGTTCGACCGGAAGGGGCGCGCTTGTGCCCGGTTGGTGCCTGAACAGGACTTGCATCTGGCCTCGCCACCGCTTTTCTGACACCCGATGCATCCTGCCATGTCCATTGAACAGCCCCACGCGCCTCCTGAATTCCTGGTTCTGCACGGCTGCTCCAGCACCATCGTGCTTGAACACAACGTCGGCGAGGCGCCCCTGTGGCGCTACTGGGGCCCGCGCCTGCATGCCTGCAGCGTCCCGCCGGCGCCCTTGCGCGCACAACGCATGCTGCCCAGCTTCACACTTGATGTCGACCAGCCACTCAGTATCGCGCCGACCTTTGGGGTGGGGTGGTTCGGGCAAAGCGCGCTGCTCGCGCAGCGCTCCGGCCGTGACTTCGCCCAAGCTTTCACGCACTGCGAGGTACAGTGGCTGCGGCCGCAGACCGCCCTTCGCCTCGGCCTCGTCGACCCACAGGCCGCCGTGCGGCTGGACGTGGACATCCACCTCGATGCCGAAAGCGACGTGCTGGTACTCTCAAGCCGGCTGCAAAATCTGGGGGACGGGACGCTCGACGTGGCCTGGCTTGCAGCGGCCACCTTGGCACTCCCTTCGCATTGCGACACCGTGCGCTCGTATGCAGGGCAGCACATGCACGAATTCATGCTGCAAACAGACGTCCTTTCACGCAGCCTGTGGCGCCGTGAAAACCGTCGCGGTCGCACGTCGCACGACTGTTTTCCCGGTGCCGTGGTGACCGTTCCGGGGGCCACGCAAGACGCTGGCCTTGTCTACGGTGCACACCTTGCCTGGTCTGGCAACCATCAGCAGACCATCGAGTGGCTGCCTGATGGCATGTACCAGTGGCAACTGGGTGAATGGCTTGCCCCCGGAGAAGTCCGCCTCGCACCGGGGGAGAGCCTGCGCACGCCGGACGTCGTTGCGAGTTGCTCGAGCGCCGGCCTGAACGGGCTGGCCCACAATTTTCATACCGAGCTGCGTCGACGCCTGCAATGGCCCGGTGGTGTGCGGCGGCCACGTCCAGTTCACCTGAATACCTGGGAAGCGCTGTACTTCAATGTCGAGCCAGTCAACGTCAACGCGCTGGCAAAAGCTGCGGCTGACATCGGGATCGAGCGCTTCGTCATGGACGATGGCTGGTTCCACGGCCGCCACAATGACCGTGCGGGGCTCGGAGACTGGTGGCCCGATGAGAACAAATTCCCGGCAGGACTCGGGGCGCTGATTGCGCACGTCAATGATCTCGGCATGGAATTCGGCTTGTGGGTTGAACCGGAGATGGTCAATCCTGACAGTGATCTGTACCGCAATCACCCCGACTGGGCGTTGCAACTACAGGGCCGTCCGTTGCTCACGGCCCGCAATCAACTGGTGCTGGACATTGCGCGTCCGGAAGTGACGCACTATCTTTTCGATCGCTTGTGCGCGCTGCTGGACGCACACCCCATCCGCTACCTCAAGTGGGATCACAATCGTGACCTGACCTGCGCGGGGCTGCACGACGGACGCCCCGGCTACCGTGCGCAAGTGCAGGCCTTCTACACATTGCTCGAACGGCTGCGCAAGGCGCACCCGCTCGTCGAGATCGAGAGCTGTTCGGGTGGCGGCGGACGTATCGATTTCGGCGTGCTGCGGTACACGCATCGGGTATGGACCAGCGACTGTATCGACGCCCTTTCGCGCATCGACATTCAGCGCGGCATGTTGCAGTTCTTTCCACCGGAGATCATGGGCGCGCATGTCGGCACCGCGCCCGCGCACACCACCGGGCGGACACAGAACGTGGCGTTCCGCGCAGCCGTGGCCATGAGCGGACACTTTGGTGTGGAGCTCGACGTACGCAAGCTTGACCTGACGCAGCGCACTGAACTTGCGGCATGGATCGAACTGTACAAGCAATGGCGAGAGCGCTGCCATCGCGGCCGGACATGGTTGGGCGAAGCGGGGGATGGCCTTTCGTGGCAGGCCCACGGTGACGAGAACGCCAACGAGCTCCTGCTCTTGGTCTACCGCAGGGCGCCGAGCGATCACCGCTATCCACCCAGCGTCCGCCTGCCGATGCTCGACCCAGCCGCGCGTTACCAGGTGCTTGAAATCGTTCCGCGTGGCACGTTGCGCGGCACCGGTCGGCACGCGAGCGCACCGTTCTTCGATCGGCTCGGTGAAACACCGGTGCGCCCTCCCCGTGCGCAATCCTCCGCGGTAGCCAAGGTCGACGCAGCCCGACCCGCGAGCACACTGCAGCCACCCGATGCGATGGAGATCGACGCGACATGGCTGATCCACGCCGGGCTTGCGATGCCACGCGGCCATGCCGAGACCGTCTGCATCATGCACCTCGCGCGCTGCGCGCCCGCCATCCCCGCCCCGCAGCGAGGCCAAGAACATGCAGGCATTTGACACCACCAGCCACTCGCACCGGCGTCGCAACCCGTTGACGGGACAATGGGTCCTGGTGTCCCCACAGCGTGCCTTGCGCCCCTGGAAAGGACAGCAGGAGGCCACGCCTGCGGCACCACGGATGCCCCATGTGCCGGACTGCGCGCTGTGCCCGGGCAATACGCGTGTCAGCGGCGAGGTCAATCCGCAATACGCGTCCTGTTTTGTGTTCACGAACGATCATGCTGCCCTCATGCGTGACGTTCCGGAGGCACCCTGCAACGATGACGATCCGCTGTTCCGGCTCGAACCCGCGCGAGGAACCAGTCGCGTCATTTGCTACTCGCCCGATCATGGACGCAGCCTGGCCGATATGGCGCACGCCGGCGTGGTTGCCGTCGTTGATACCTGGTGCGCGCAAAGCGCCGAGCTCGGCCACACCCATCGCTGGGTTCAGGTGTTTGAAAACAAAGGCGAAATCATGGGCTGCTCGCAGCCCCACCCGCATGGCCAGATCTGGGCAACCAACCACCTGCCGAACGAAGCCGTCGCGGAAGACCGTGAGCAGCGCCAGTATTTCGCGCGGTATGGGCGGCCCTTGCTCCTCGATCTCGCGCAACGTGAAGCGAGCAACGAGGTGCGCATCGTGGCGAAGAATCCGGGTTGGCTGGCCATCGTGCCGTTCTGGGCAAGCTGGCCGTTCGAGATTCTGCTGCTGCCACGTTTCGCGGTGCAGCGCCTGCCGCAGCTCGACCCCGCGCAACGCGCCGATCTGGCCAGGATTCTCCAGGGCGTCACCGCGCGCTATGACGCCTTGTTCAAATGCCCCTTTCCCTATTCGATGGGCTGGCATGGCGCTCCCTTTGACACCCAGCAGGAGAATCCGTGGCAACTCCACGCGCACTTTTATCCCCCATTGCTGCGTTCAGCCACGGTGCGGAAGTACATGGTCGGCTATGAAATGCTCGCCGAGCCGCAGCGCGACCTCACACCCGAGCAAGCGGCGCTGCGCCTGCGCGACCTTGTCGTTCCGGGCGACCCATGCCACGCCGACGACTCGCGCGCCTGAGCAGGGAACTTCCTACAGCGCCTTGCAATATCCGTCAACGAAAGCACGGTGCGTCGGCATGGTTTGCGCCGCGCGCACCATGGTCTGGCGCATCTGTTCGAGATAAGACGTGCCATCGAACGCTCGATAGTCAATGAGCGGATCATTGCGCTGCGGCAGGTTGAACTGCCCCACATGCACGGCGAGCCAGCTGTGCATGCCGAAGAGATCCTTCTCGCCGGGGATGAGACGCCCGGAATGCCTGAAATGATCGACGCGGTACTTCAGGCTCTCCGGGATCGGCATGTTCGCGCAATAGCGCCACATCTCGCTGTCGTCGCGTTGCGTGAGGTGGTAATGCAGGATGATGAAGTCGCGAATCCGCTCCACCTCGGCACACGCCACGCGGTTGAATTCCTCCACCACCAATGGGTCAAAATCGCGGTCCGGAAAATACGCCAGCAATTTGGAGATGCCAGCCTGGACCAGATGCAGGCTGGTGGATTCGAGTGGCTCAAGAAAGCCGCTTGCAAGGCCGATCGCGATCACGTTCTTGTTCCAATGCCGCCGGCGTTGCCCGGCTCGAAACTTGATCAGTCGCGGCTCGCCCGACGCTGGCCCTTCGAGATTCGCGAGCAGGGTTTCGGCGGCGCGCGCCTCGTCGGTGAAAGCGGACGCGAACACGTGACCGTTCCCGGTGCGATGCTGCAAGGGAATGCGCCACTGCCACCCTGCATCGTGTGCAGTGGACATCGTGTAAGGCCGGAACTGACCTCCAGAGCTTGGCACCGCGAACGCGCGATCGCAGGGAAGCCAGTGACTCCAATCGTCGAAGCCGGTCTCGAGGACCCCTTCGATGAGTCGAGCGCGCATGCCCGAACAATCGATGAAGAGTTCTCCGGCGACCGTCTCTCCGGACTCCATGACCAGGCTTTCGATGAAGCCGCTGTGCGGGTTTTGCCGCACGTCCATGACCTTTCCCTCGACACGGCGCACGCCACGCTGAACGGCGATTTCACGCAGCAGTGCGGCGTACAGGCCAGCATCGAAGTGGTAGGCGTAATCGAACGTCGATTCGATATGGCGCGGATCCGCCGACGGTCGATTGAAACGACCGAGCTTGGCGGCAGCCCAGGCCATGCAGTACTCATCAAGCGATTGGGCTTGGCCTCGTGCATGCGCACGCTGCCAGTGGTGCTGGATCTGGACGAGATCGAACGGCCGTCCAAAACTGCCGAAGGGGTGGAAGTAGACATGATCCTTCCTGCCCCAGTGATGGAATCGGATGCCGAGTTTGAACGAGCCCTTGGTGCGGCGCAGAAAGGTCGCCTCATCGATGCCCAGCATCTGGTTGAACTGCTTGATTGGCGGAATGGTGGCCTCACCGACCCCGATCGTGCCAATCTCGTCCGACTCCACCAAGGTGATGCCGCAATCCCGATCAATCAGGCGTGCGAGGGCGGTCGCCGTCATCCACCCTGCGGAGCCCCCACCAAGAATGACGACCTTGCGAATGCGTTTGTCTTCCATGGATTCAACCTTGCTTGCGGCCGATGACACCGCGACATGTTGCGAGCTGGGACAAAAAACGCGCAAGGAATTTCTTCCTTGCGCGTTCTCCAACCAATGGAATGCAGATTAGAACTTGTAGGTCACCGACAAGGTCGTCAGGCGCCCATCCACGGCTCCGACCGTTTGCAAGTACTGACCATTGCCGTAGGGATTGGTCAAACCACCCTGATCCAACTGGCCTCCGATCATCTGCTTGTTGAACAAGTTGTGGATGTTGAGGCCGACGCTCACGCGCTTGGTGACCTGCCAGCCAAGGTGCAGGTGCACCAACACCTCCGCCGGAACCCAGTACTGCGGTGAAGTACTGACGTTCGTGCGCCCCATGCCGACGATCATCACACCGCCGCTGTACGGACCATAGCGGTAGCTCGGAGCCAGCATCCACATCAGCTTGGGCGTGCCTGGAGGCTCGTTGCCAACCCCGGTGCTGACCATGGTGGTCGGCGTCGGACCTTGGGCGTTGGCGGTGATGATCGCATCGGTATAGGTCAGGTTGCCCACCAGTGAGAAACCACCGTGCGCGAGGCCGCCTTCAAGTTCGAGACCCGTGGCCTTGTACGCACTGTCGTAGTAGGTGCCCGCCACGCCCTTGGTCAGATCGAAGTTCGACGAGGCGTAGGTGTTGTGGAACAGCGTTGCATCGATGCTGTAGGCAGTGTCGGCGATGTGACCTTCGCGCTTGATGCCGACTTCCTGCTGGTTCACCATGCTGATGGCGAGCTGCGAGCCGGAGCTGTTCAGGGTCCCATCAGGATTGGTGTACCCCGACAGGATGTTCCGATCCACGTTGAAGCGGCCACCGCGGCTGATGCGGGCAAAGGCGGTCGTATTGTCGTTGAGCATGTAGAGACCGCCCAAGGTGTACGAGTTGTACGCAGCCTTGTAGTTCAGCGGCTCGTAGGTGGTCGGATCGACCGTCGACGTCGACACCAGGGCGCCGTTGACCATCTGCGTCGTCGTCGTCGCCGCACTGGCTGACTCAGCCCAGCCGGTCACGTGAAGGATGTCGCGGCGCACGCCCCCTTCAATCGTCATCGGACCATGATCCCAGGTCATGTTCAGGTAGGGAGCGGTATCGGCGGCGTGAATGTTGTAGGAGCGGTTGGTACCAGCGCCCCAAGCTGTGTTGAACCCGGAGACGCCGTTGAGGGTCAGCAGCTGGCCGGTCGTGCTGTACAGGTTCAAGCCCGCCGGGTTGATGCCATCAAGCGTCTGGTAGCTGGAATTCGGGTGCCAATCCTGCGCAATGGTTTGATCCATGTAGAACAAGCCACCGTGCGCCGTCACGCGCCCGCCGGTCACATGCAGCGCCTTCGTGAACGACATGTCGTTCACGATGTTGCCCATGTCGCTCATATTGGTGTAGATCTGCGTTCCGGCGTTCAGGTACTGACCGTTGAATGCCTGACCAGTCAGCGGGCCGTTCGCATACCGCACGGCCCCCACGGTCTGTCCGTTGACCGTCGAGCCAAGCACGCTGGTCAGCGGGGTGAGGCCGTTGAACTGCGATGCGAACGTTCCGCTCATCACCGTGTAGCGGAACTTGTCGTCGAACGTCAGACCGTGACCCGGTGTCAGGTGTGCCTCGGCGCCGATTGCGGTGGCCTTGGGGTGGATGCCCGATGCGTCGACGGTCTTGAACGTACCGCTTTGGTTGTCGTAAACCCGGAATTGCTGGTTGTAGATGCCGACGTAGGAACCGGTGCGATTGTCAAACCCCGGGAAGGGCGAGATGCCAGTGACACTGCCAGCATTGCCGCTGAGCAGTGCCGGCATACCCACGTAAACAGGTGCCTGCTCGTCGAGCGCTTTCAGGTTCAACCGAATGAAACCCTGGTGCTGGGCGAGGGTCTTGGTGATATTGGCCTTGATCTGATAGCCCTTTTGCGCATCGAAACCCTGGTCGCGCGCGCCGGGGCCGTTCATCAGGTAGCCTTCCGCGTGGTACCGCAGGTCATCGCTGATGTGGCCGCCGACGCCGAAGTTGAACTTCGTCAGGTCATTCTGGCCAATGCCCTTGTCGAGCGAAACGAAGCCGCCGTCCTTGTTGCCAGTCGGTGTGATGTAGTTGATGATGGCGCCCGGAGCGCCGGACGCCAGCGTCGAGGCCGCGCCGCCGCGAACGGCCTGGATGGTGTCGCCCTCGTCGAAGCGCGTCCAGTAGTCGTTGTTGCCGAAGTTCATGTCACCGAACAGAACCGTCGGCAGTCCATCTTCCTGAATTTGCACGAACGGCGATCCGCCAGTCGTGATCGGCAGACCGCGCACCGAGATGTTCGAGTTGCCACCAGGGCCGGAGTTCAGCCCACCGATCATGCCCGGGATGAGACGCAGCACCTCACCCGGGGTCTGCGGATTGAAATTGGTCACCAGATTGCTGCTGACCGTCGTCACCGATTGCGATGTCTCGAGCACGGTGCGATGCGTTGGTGAAGCCGTCACCACGACTTGGCTCAGGCTCATGGCGCCGTTCTGCGGGGCGGATGCCGCTGCAGCGGGCGCGGCCTGCGCATGCGCTGCAGTTCCAAAGCCAGCGGCAAACGCTGACGAGCACAACAGCGCTGCGAGGCGGGTCAGTTGCGGCGTCGCGATCCGCTGCTTGTGAGATTTTTTCATACTGTCTCCCAGTGTCTCTTCAAAAAAGTGATGCGAGGAATTCGATCTGGCCGATTGGCAAGTGCCGTTTCAAGGCAGTTTGCATTTTTTCAAATTTCAATCGTTTGCAACTCAGGAAAAACGCTTGTTTCACAGCGGAACATCCAAGTTGCACTGGATTTGATGCAAACGTTTGCTACGCCTCATGTCAGCGCATCCCCCTAGGCTATTGATTTATTTCAGGAACCCGGCGTGCACAGCGAATCCGCGGCACGCGCCGTCACGTCTGGTCAACGCAGGTACGTCATTTCACGACTGTCAGATTGGCGCAACAAATCCTGGACTTTCGGCATCAGGCGGCGCTGCTATCACCGATGACGAAGGGTGCGCTGATGCGAAGCGGCATGGAGGCGCCGGCACAGCGCCATGGATGCGTTGACAGCGCGTGCGTGGCCGATCCTGCAGGTGTTCGAACGTGGGCGACATCCGCACCGTCATAGCCGACGATCCGCAACGCAATCGGTTTCCAGTCGATACGCACTGCCTCGACGTCGACGAGCAGACAGCGTCCTTCGCGTCGTGCGCGCACCAGGATCTCGCTGCGCTCGCCTTCCCGGTAGGCGAATGAAAGACCATCATCGGCCCGGTAGCGCAGGAACGCGTTTGCGTCGCTACCCGCGCGCAGCAGAACATGGAGCTCGATCGCATCCAGATCGTTGTGCTGGGACTCGCGCTCGCCAACTTGCATCGGTACGATGTGGCCCTCACGCAGGTACAACGGTGTCGATGCCCGGTCCGACTCCACTTGAACCCATTGACCGGCTTCGACGAATCGCCCGGCACTGGCGTCAAACCACCAACCCACCCCAGGAAGCGCGAGGCTGCGCCGGACGGTGTTCGCGTGCAACAAGGGCGCTTGCATGATGGCCGGGCCGATCAGGAACTGGTCGTCAACACGGCTCAGATCCATTTCTGCGGGCCCATCATGTTCAAAAAACAGTGGCCGCAGGACCGGATCACCTCGCTCCGCCTGCTCGATCCAGAGCTGATACAGGTACGGCAGCAGTTTGTAGCGCAGCCGCACGAAGTGGCGAATCACATCGAAGGTTTCGGGGCCGAATACCCAAGGCTCCTGCGGCGCGGCCAGCGCGTCCGCGTGATTGCGCAGGAACGGAAACAAAAACATCGCCTTGTACCACGCCGCGGCAAGCTCGCGATCCGCGTGTCCGAGAAAGCCAGGCACGTCCGCACCGTTGAACGGAATACCCGACAACGCGAGGTTCAAGGAGCCGTGGACCGCGCTGCGAAGGTTCGCCCAGTTGCTGAAATTGTCCCCGGTCCACACTGCGGCCCAGCGGCTGCTGCCCGCCGCCGCGCTGCGCGAGACGACGAAGGGGCGCTCCTGCGGGCGGGCCTGCAGGAAGCCGGCATGGGTCGCCTCGGCCATTCCTGCTGCGTACTGGTTGTGGTACGTCCAGTGCGGCCAGGCTCCATGCTGGAACAGCATGTCGTCATGCTCGGCGCCGCCGACCGACGGGTCGTTCATGTCGATCCATGCCCCGTGGAAACCCGCATCGCGCATTGCGGCAACATGCTCGGCCCACCAGGCCCGCGCATCCGCCAGGGAAAAATCCGGGTACCAGGTCTGCCCGGGCCAGACAAAACCGACATACGGCTGTCCCTCCGGGTTGTGGCAGAAGACGTTGCGTGCCAATCCACTCTGCGCCACGGCGACGTCCCCCGCGGCCTTCACCCCGGGGTCAAGAATCGGTACGATGCGCCGCCCGCGTTCCTCGAGCGCCGCGAGCTCGGCGGAGAGGTCGCTGAAATGCCTGGGCGATGTCGTGAACACCTTGAAGTCATCCATGTAATCGATGTCCAGCCACAAGCCGTCACACGGAAACGCGCGTTCGCGAAACTCCGCATCCAACCAGTTCAGATCCTTGCTGCCGCGATAGCCGTAGCGGCATTGGTGGTGGCCGAGTGCCCACAGTGGCGGCAGCGGCGTGGAGCCGACAAGACGCTGCAGCCGACGCGTCACCTCCGAAGGATCCGTGCCGGCGATCAGGTAGAAGGCTGGAATACCGTGATCGGCGCCAACCCAGAAACGCGCGTCTTCGGGAGGCTCGGGTTGTCCACCGATATTCCAGTTCGACCCGGTATCCATGAACACACTGCCCGGATGATCGACGAGGATGCCGAGCCAGCTTTTTGCGGCACGCACCAGCAAGTACGGCACCGATACGTATTGGGGATCCGGTGCTCCATCCGCCACGGTCGCGACACTGTGGTCCGACGCCACGTCCAGATTCCAGAACTTGGTGCGACGCCCCGTCTTCTCGAGACCTGTCACCTTGTACCCTTGCCCGTAAAACCGCATCTCTGCATTCCGCGCCCACTGCACCAGCCAGGCCTCGCCGCAGACGCCGAAGCTGCGCCCGCCGAAGCCGTGCAGCACGCATGCGCCAGCGCCATCGCGCAGGACAAGTTCGCCACGCGCGGAGCAATCCAACGCATACGTCGATGCCCCGCCGAAGCAGTCCTCATGCATGCGCAACAACCGCGGATCCATCGGCCAGCGCCCCGGTTGACGCAGTTCGACATGGAATACGTCGTCACCCAGGTCGCGCATCTCCAGATCCATGGACTGGGTCTCGAACGATAGCAATCGCCCGTCGTGCGCGTCGGCAAAACGAAAATTCGCCGGATGGCGGATCTTGTGAAAGTACATGGTCAAGAGGAATGTCGGACAGGCGGGGCGATGCTGCGCGGCAGTGCCGCCGTTTTGTGCCTGCTCTTTCAGCGCCGGTCGGGCACCTCGACGGTGACAGCGGCAACGCTCGATGGCGCGCGGTCAGCCGGAAGCGACGCCGAGAGCCGCACACGCAGCGTCGCCAAGGCGGCGACGATCATCAGCGCGCCGCTGAGCACCAGCACGTTTCGCGGGTCGCCGTGGAGCAAGGGCTGGTAGATCAGGGGCAGTGTGACACTCTGCAGCAACATGGGAATCACGATGAACATGTTGAAAATGCCCATGTAGACACCGGTGCGGGCCGGAGGAATGCAGTCGGCCAGCATGACGTAGGTGTTCCCCATCATGCTCGCCCATCCCAGGCCGATGCCGATCATGGGCACGAACAACCAGAGCTCCCGCTGCACTCCGGGCACGATGATCATTGCAATCCCACACGCGCACAGGCACACCGCATGCAGGATCCGGGGCCCGAATCGCTTCGCAACCGGCACCATGGCGAACGCTGTGAGCGCCGCCACCGCGTTGTAGAAACCTCCGACCTGGCCGCTTACAAGCACGGCGTTGCGAAAACCTTGTGTCGCCGGATCAGCGGTGTGAAACAGCGTGGCGGCAATCGAATAGCTTACATATTGCCAGTAGCACGTGATGGCATACCACTGGAACAGCATCATCAGCGCCAGCTGGCGCATGGCAAGCGGCATTTGGACGATGGCATCGCGCACCTCGCCCACGGTCGAGGCAAACGAGTGGCGATTGGCACGCATCGCCACCAGCTCGGAAGCGGGCAACGGCAGCTCCGGGACGCGCCAGACCGACCACGCGATGGTCGACACCGACAGCACGGCGCCGATCAAGAACGAGACGCGGGTAATCACCGGTATATGGTTGGCATCGATCGCGCTGCTGCTCAGCCCCGCCATGACCAACAGGGTCGGCGCCAGATAAGACAGTGTCTGCGCCAGGCCGGTAAACGCACTCTGTGTGAGGAATCCGACCGACACCTGTTGCGAATCGAGGCGATCATTGACGAATGCGCGATAGGGCTCCATCGTCACGTTGTTCGCGGCGTCGAGGACCCAGAGCAGCACTGCCGCGACCCACAGCGCAGGGCTGTAAGGCATTGCCAGCAGGCTCACACTGCATAGCAGCGCTCCGACCATGAAGTACGGGGTGCGACGTCCCCAGCGTGACGTGGTGCGGTCGCTCAGCGCGCCGATCAGCGGCTGCACGAGCAGGCCCGTCACGGGACCGGCCAGCCAGAGTAATGGAAGAATGCGCTCGCTGGCGCCCAGATAGCTGTAGATCGGCCCCATATTGCTTTGCTGCAGGCCAAAGCTGAACTGCAGACCCAGGAAGCCGATATTCATCTGGATGATCTGCCAGAAAGACAACTTAGGCTTTTTCATCATGGACTCCGATTGGAACCGAGCCGATCGCGGGTGGACCATGGGGTGCCAGGTTCCATGCATTGCAGGACGCCAGCAGCGCGGCACCGCCGCCAGCATGGACCCATGCGACGTCGATCGGCGCGCAGGGAAAGAACAACTCGGTCATCACGGCCTCGCCATCATCGACGAATAATTCGACCGAACAAGCATCGAGCACGATCAACCACTGCATCGCTGCGGGCTGCGGATACGGCATGGCATGCCGACGTTCACGATTCGTCCCCACGGCAACGGTTCCCTCGGGCATCTGCTCCACGAACACTTCGCCGCGGCCGCGGGAATAGCCGATTTTCAGCACGTCGGACTGCCCCGCGCGGAAGGTCACGCCGAGATCGG
Source organism: Thiomonas sp. (assembly GCA_027311065.1). Lineage (GTDB taxonomy): Bacteria > Pseudomonadota > Gammaproteobacteria > Burkholderiales > Burkholderiaceae_C > Thiomonas_A. Next base: position 60,537 of record DAICZP010000091.1, read on the forward strand.
CAGCCGAGATCTCCGCCCACTCCAGGACGAGTTCGATCGCACGCGAGCGCACCGGCAGGCCGATGCGCGCATCCTCGAGCATCTGCGGCGCGAGGGCGATACATCGCGCGTGCGCTGGATGCGGCGGCAGCACGGGGCGCTGCACCAAGCGCTCGCTTCCGACGGGGCCACGCACCGCAAGCTCGCGCGCTGTGCTCATCACGCCGCGCCAGCCCACGGTCGGCGTATGGCGGGCGTCATGGTGGCTACCCATCCAGCCAAGCCACCGGGGTGGCTGCATCGCCGGGGCATACCAGGTCTGCGAAGCGTAAAAGCAGGCGCCGTGATCGACCCAGCGGGCGTCATGCGACGCATGAAACACACGCCCATCGAAATCGCCAATGAAATATTGCGCACCGGACCCTCCCGCCGGGTGGCCTTCAAAGACGTCGATTTTCATCATCCAGAGCGGAGCACGCGCATGATCAGCGTGCCGGATCGCGAACAGCTCCGGGCACTCCCAGATACCCTGGGTCGCGCCGCAGGGACCAAAATCGCTGAGGTGTTCCCAGCGCTTGAGGTCGGCCGATCCATACAGCGCCACCTGCCGGGCCTCGGCCATCGCGACCGCCATGACCCACCGCGCGGAAGGCGCATGCCAGAACACCTTCGGATCCCGGAACGCCGTCGATGCGATGTCCAGCACCGGGTTTCCAGGATAGCGCCGCCAGGTTCGGCCACCATCGATGCTGTACGCCAGTTGTTGCGTCTGCAAGCGTGGGCCCATGCGGTTCACACCCGTGTAGATCGCAACCAGCGCTGTCTCCCCGGGACCCGCAAAACCGGCGGTGTTGTTCGTATCGACCACCACCGAACCCGAAAAAATCATCGTGTCAGTATCCGCCGCGATGGCGATGCCGAGCTCCTTCCAGCTAAGCAGATCCGCGCTGACGGCGTGCCCCCAGCTCATGTTTCCCCATTGATCTCCGCCAGGATTGCACTGAAAAAACAGGTGATAGAGACCGTCGTGCGCGACAAGTCCGTTCGGATCGCTCAACCAATTTCGCGCTGGCGCGAAATGCACGACAGGACGCCAGCGCTGCTGGGCCTCGGCTGCTGCATCAACGCTCAGCACGGGCCGGCCCCGTGGACGGCTTCGCAAACATGGATGGTCGCCTGTTTGCCCATGGGTGATCTGTAGTGGCGATCAATGCTTTCGCACAGGCGCGGAATACGCGCGCGCGGGAGCACTGCCACGACGCAACCGCCAAATCCGCCACCGGTCATGCGCGCCCCTCCCTCCCCGGCGATCGCCTCCTCGGCGATCATGACCAATTGGTCGATGGCCGGAACGGTGATCTCGAAATCATCGCGCATCGAGCAGTGCGATGCTTGCATGCGCCGCCCCAGGCCGCGCACATCACCGCGCCACAGGCACTCGGCGGCCTCGACAGTACGGACGTTTTCGGAGATCACATGACGCGCACGCCGCAAAACGACAGGGTCGAGCGCATCGCCCGCCCGCTCCAGCATGGCGGGATCAGCATCGCGCAGCGCAACCACGCCCAGCGCTTGCGCTGCGGATTCACATTGCGCGCGCCGCGCGTTGTACGCGCTATCGACCAAACCGCGATTGACGCCCGAATGCACCACGACCACGCCGAGCCCGGGATCCATCGGCACCGCGCGCGTCTGCAGGGATCGGCAGTCGAGCAGCATGGCGTGGCTGGCGATCGCGCATGCCGAGACCATCTGATCCATGATGCCGCAATTGCAGCCGACGAAGTCGTTCTCGGCCCGCTGCGCGATCCCGGCGAGATCGCTGCCGCACAAGTCCTCCAGGCCGTAAGCCTGCTTGAGCGCCTGCGCCAACGCCACCTCGAGAGAAGCGGATGACGACAGCCCCGCGCCCCTGGGGACATCACCGGCGATGGCGAGATTGATTCCATGCGGCAGATCGACATGCCGACGCATTTCATGCACCACGCCACGCACGTAATTCGCCCAGCCGAAGGCGGGGTGCTTCGCGATCGGCGCCGTCAGCTCGAAAACATCCTGTTGTGCATCAAAGTCCGCGGCCACGACCCGTACCTGGGTATCGGTGCGAGCGCGCGCGGCGACCCAGGTGCGAAACCCGATCGCACAAGGCAGCACAAAGCCATCGTTGTAGTCGGTATGCTCACCAATCAGGTTGACGCGCCCCGGCGCCTGCGCGCAGAGGTGCGGTAACCCTCCATACGCGACGCGAAAGATCTCCTCCAGTCTTGCGGGAGGTGCTGACGTCGATACTGCCGCTGTTTGCATGGACACGCATGACCTCGCTTCGGGCGCACCGCGTCGGGGGCGCGCACGCTCGCTTTACTCGACGCACTCGGCGCGCGACATGGCGGCAGCCGCCAGCGCCGGATCGCCTTGAACGGGATGAACGCGCTCCACACCGGCATCGCGGCTGACGATGCGGCAATGTCGACGCGCAAAGTCGACCTCCAGCTTGATCTCGGATCGCGCGTCAACCTGGGGTTCATCGGTGCGCCAGCACAAGGCCAGACGACCATGTTCCTGATCAAGCAATTCGAACCGACCCGAAAACGCTGGGTGGGTATTCCGCAAGCGGATGAGGCGCAGAAGATCCTGGACCACCTCGCGCTCCAGCTCCCGCTCCACCTCGGCCCGTGTATAGCGGTGGCGGTTGATATCCCGGCCGACGCGAGTCTGCTGCAGCAAATCGATGTCGTTGCGCCCGGCAAGCAAGCCCACGTAGTAGACCTGCGGCACGCCAGGCAGGAAAAACTGCACCGCACGCGCGATCAGGTAAGCCTTGTCGTCGCCCCCGAGCGCATCGTAGAAGGTGCAATTGACCTGATAGAGATCCAGATTTGAGGCCGCCGCACCGGTGGCCTGTCGGCTTTGACCGTCACTGTTGACATGAATGGTCTCGACCAGTCGGTCGATGTCGGTGCTGGAAAGGAGCCCGGGATGGCCTGCACGATCCTCTGCATCGGCCCCGACATCAATGATGCCGATCCCGTCATGGGTATCAAGCACGGTGAGTGCATTTTGCGGTCGGACTTCGATCCAACGCACCAGCGGAGCCGCATCCCCGGTGAACAAGGCATGAAGCACAAGCGGCGGCAATGCGAAGTCGTACACCCAATCGACGCGTTTGGCGATTTCAATCTGTCGTCGATAATAGGAGTGGACTTCGACCAGCACCTCCAGACCGGCGCGTGCCGCCAGTGCTGCGAATGCATCGATGAAGCCGAACGTTTCCGGCATCATGAAACAGCTCGCACCGGGAAGTTTTACCGCATAGCCAACGGCATCGAGTCGAACCATTTTTACGCCGCTTTTGGCGAGTTGCTCGAGAATGCCTTGCAAGTAGGCCTGCGCCTGCGGTGACTCCACATTGATGTCGACCTGCTTGGACGTGAAGGTGGTCCACAGCAGACGACGCTCGCCGTTGAGCAGCGTCACCACGGTGAAGGGCAGGCCCGGGCGCGGACGATAAATGTTGAGCAGATCACGCTCGGTCGCGCCCTCCGGGAACACTGCATCGAAGGTCAGAAACAGCCCGTTGAAGCTCGAAGCACGCCCATGCAGCGAAAAGTCCTTGAACTGCACTGAGTCTGACGACATATGGTTGACGATCACATCAGCCATGATGTCGAAGCGCTCGGCAAGCATCGAGACATCGCGCCAGTCACCGAGCTTGGGATCGACCAGCGTGTGATCAATCGGGTCGAAACCGGCGTCGGCCCCATCGATCGGGAAAAAGAAGGGCAGGATGTGCATCCCGCCAAATAGCCCCTGGAGTTGCGGGTTGGTTAAAAGCGAATGAAGGTCACGCAGATTTTCGCCACCGAATCGGTCGGCATACGTGATCAACTGTATTTTATTTTTCATGGCGCCCCAGGTCGTCTCAGGCGTGATGGGCGTAGATCGCCCACAAACGTGCGAGGTCGGTCATTCCACCGTCGCCATGAATGCTGTCAAAAACGCGTATGGCCTGCTGGCTCTTGCCACTCGCGAGCAGCGCTTCACCGATATGCAGGGACGCCAGACCAGGATGTTCGACCTTTCCGGTCGCCAGCGCCTTTTGCAGCAGGCCGATGCCGCGCTGCGCGCGTCCGGATGACACCAGGGCATCGCCCATGTTCACCTCGGCGGGAACGCGATCGGGAACGACCTCACGATCGATGCTGTTCTCGTCCTGCGCCGCTTGCTTGTTGGCCATTGCGCGCAGTCGGGCATGGCGCGGCGCGTCAGGTCCGGATCCAAGCACTTTCGCCGCGAATCCGGCGTCGATCACACGTTTGGCCTCGATCGGCAGACTCCGAGACAACAGCAGTTCGCCAAGCTCGACATATTGCGCCGGGGTCGACATGACCCCTGTTGCCAGTTCCAATCGCAGGAAGTCCAGGGTCAACCGATCCGAAAAACCCGCTGAATTCTGCAGCCTCGCCAACCGGTCCGCCCAATAGGCCGGATTCGGGTAATGCAACAGAAGCTTTTCGAGGGTCCTGACGTAACCCGCATCGTCATGCAGGCTGGAGTAACTGGCGGCCAGCATCCGCAATGTGTTCTCGTCGGCCTCGGGAGGCGTGTTCTCGATTTTCGAGACTTTTTGCTGCGTGTCACGAACCACCGCGGCAAAATTGCCGGCGAGATAGTTGGCACTCAGGCGCAGACTGGCCATGCGCGGGTCGTTGCCACCGCCCTGGAAATAGCGATCGGCCCAGCCGGCCGCTTTTTCATAGTCCTTGCGGTGATACTCGGCGCTTGCCAAGGCCTCGTCCATCTGCAGCTGCTCGGCGGGCTTGAGCTGGCCACTTGCCAGCACCGCCGTGTAAGCCTGGACAGCGAGTGCGTCGTCGCCAGCGCCGGCTGCAGCGCTACCCAACATGCGCTCCAACATGAAATGCTCATAGGGGGTCGGGTTCGGCACCGCCTGGGCCTCGCGCACCTTGGCAAGCGCAGCGCCGAACTGGCCCTTGCGCATCAGACTCTGCGCCGCCAGCAGTGGCTTGCCAATCTCGGGACGCAGCGCCTCCTGCGCGGAGGTGCCCCCAGCCAGCGCGAGCAGGGTTGCAGCGCACAGCAACTTCAAGGCATTTTTCGAGTTCATCGGAATTCTCAGTTGTATTCTTCGTTTCCAACGATGCCGATCTTCTTCAGCCCCAGACGCTGGGCTGCGGCGAGGACTGCCGCGACACTGTCATAGTGGGCGAGCTTGTTGGGCTGAAGCTGGATCTCGGGCTGGTTCGCTTGCGCCGCCATGGTGCGCATGCGGGCCTCGAGAGCGCCAATATTCGGCACGATGACGCCATTGACTGAAAGAGTGCCGTCGAAGTCGATACCGATTTGCACGATTTCGGGTTTGACCTGGCTCGGCGGAGTGTTGTTGTTCGGCATATTCAGATCAACCGAGTGCAACTGGATCGGAATGGTGATGATCAGCATCACCAGAAGCACCAGCATGACATCGATCAGGGGCGTCGTGTTCATCTCGCCCATGACCTGCGGGCGTCCTTTTTTGCCACGTTTCTGGCCTGCGCTCATTCCCATCTCTGCTGCTCCTCAGTTGCGCACCGGCGGCTGGATCAGAAAGGAGACCTTCACGATTCCGGCACGCTGGCACGCGTACAGCACGCGGCCGATCGATCCATATTCGGTTGCGCTGTCACCCCGGATCTGAACCTCCGGTTGCGGGTTGGCGACCGAAGCCTTGTCGAGTCGCTGCAGGAATACCTGCACGTTCGGCATGCGAAGATCGTTCCAGAAAATGTCCCCGCTCCGATCGACGGTCACGACGATGTTGTGCGGATTGCTGACCCTCGGCTTGTTCACATCCCTCGGCAGATGAACCTTGATCGCAGATACGGCGACCGGGATCGTGATGAGGAAGATGATCAGCAGAACCAGCATCACGTCGACGAGCGGCGTGGTGTTGATGTCGGAATTGACCTTGCCGTTTCCGGCACCGCCGACGCTCATGCCCATGGCCGCTCCTTAGGTGCGCGTCGTTGCGGTGGTTGCCAGCAGCGTCGTGCGGAGCTTGGCGCGGAAGCTGTTGACGTAGTGCAGCGCATTACCGTTACGACCCACCAGCCAGTTGTATCCCAGCACGGCGGGAACCGCCACTGCGAGACCAATGGCCGTCATGATCAATGCCTCACCCACGGGTCCAGCGACTTTGTCGATGCTGGCCTGCCCAGCCATGCCGATCGACGTCAAGGCGTTCAGGATCCCCCAAACCGTGCCGAAGAGGCCGACGAATGGGCTGGTGGAACCCACCGTCGCGAGAAAACCGAGGCCTTTCTGCAAACGATGCTCGACCTCCTCGCCAGCCTCGTCCAGCGAGGTCGCCAACCAGGTACTCAGATCCACCTGCGCCAGCACACCGCTGTGCTTGTGCGTCGCTTCCAGAGCGGTCTCCGCGATGTAGCGGAATGCTCCCTCTGCGGCCAGGCCTTCCGAAGCCTGCGCGACCGAACTCGACTCCCAGAACGTCGAGCCGGCGCCAACCTTGCTGGACTCGGCAAGCAATTTGCGCTGCTCGAACAACTTGGTCACGATGATGTACCAGGACCCCAGCGACATCAGCATCAAAAGGACCAGCACGGATCGTGATACGAGATCGCCATGGCTAATGATGGCTTTGAGACCATACGGATTGGCTTGAACCGTCGGACCACCCGCGGGCGTGATATCAGGCAAGGCATTCGAAACGGCTGCGGGGGCGACGCTGTTCGCCGCTGCTGCGCTTGCAGTGCCCGTGGTGGCTGCGGCCGACTGGGCCTGGGCAGTGGGGGCGCAGATCGCCAGGCTTGCGGCCAGGATCATGAGGGCGCAGGATGAGGACAGTCGATTGATGAAGGACATGACAACTCCAGTCGTTTGTTGACACCTCGACGACCGAGGTGGGTATGGATGGGTTCTTACTCGGTTCGATAGGCGAATGGGACCTGCACCTGGACTTCTCGGCCCTGGCCGGCACACTTGAATTGACTCACGATGGCAATACTGCTTCTGGCAAACGCGGGATCGGAAGCACTGACCGCATGGACGTTCTTCACCTCGCCATTCGCCTCGAGCGTGAACTCGATCAGCGCACTGCCCTCGGTCAAGCCATCGCGGTATGCGTCGCGGGGGAATGCAGCGCCTCCCATTGCGGTCTGATAGTTCGAGCACACGACCGCCGCATTCACGGGTTTGGGCGGCGCTGGCGCCGGC
>DAICZP010000101.1 GCA_027311065.1 Thiomonas sp.
GCTCCCATGCATGCAGACCCGAGCAATCGACCACCGCCACCACGCTTGATAAACTCGATCTCCATGACCTATCTGTACATTGCGCTGTTTTCCATCGTCGGTGCGTTCGCGCGTTACGCGCAGTCCGCTGCTGTCCAGCGATTGCTCGGCCGTGGGTTTCCCTTCGCCACGTTGTCGATCAACGTTCTGGGGTCGTTTCTGATGGGTTTCCTGTTTTTCGTTACGCTTGAGCGCGTCACGGTATCGCCCGCGCTGCGCACGGGCATGCTCACCGGCGGACTGGGCGCCTACACCACCTTTTCGACGTTTTCAATTGAAACGCTGAACCTTCTCGAAGGCGGCGAGGTGGCCAAGGCTGTGGCCTACATGCTGCTTTCGGTCACGCTGGGGGTTGCTGCGGCCATGCTCGGCGCTTATGTGGCGCGCAACCTCGGAGTGCAACGATGAAGCCGGTGACCATGGTGCGGATCTATATCCGCGAAGGCGACAAGGTGCACGGCCAGAGTTTGATGGGCGAAATCTTCAGGCTTTTGCACGACGAGCATCGGGTGCAGGGCCTCACCGCGTTCCGCGGCGTGGCCGGCTTCGGCAGCAAAGGGGAAATCCATGCGGACGATCTGCTGCGGCTGACGGTTCATCTGCCGCTGGTTCTGGAGTTTTTCGATACGCCCGCGCGCGTCGCGGACGTGATGCCGCGCCTGCGCGACATGATCCCGGAGGGGCATATCGTCAGTTGGCAAGCCGCGTGCGCCGTTTGAGACGCTTGAAGTAGGCGAAGTGGGCCTATAGGCCGGATTTTGTGCATCGGTTTCCCGACGTGGCAGCCATTCCTCTGGGCCGCGCGTTGCCGCCGCGGCTCGTTGCCACCTACCCGCAGGCTCGCGCGGGCCGCGCTTCCACCGTCCCGAGGGACGGCATCGCCTGCCTATTTGGTGTTGCTCCGGGTGGAGGTTGCCGCGTTTCACATCCGCGCGGCTCGCGCCGCGCATACTCGTCTCTGTGGTCCTGTTCGTCGCGTCACCGCGCACGGTCGTTAGCCGTCACCCTGCCCTGCGGAGTCCGGACCTTCCTCGCCGCGAGGCTTCCCTCGCCAGCGCGGCTGCCCAGCCCACTTCGCGACCGTGATTATGCCATCGCGCAACGAACGCGATGGCCCGCAAGCAGGCGTGGGCGACCACCACGTGCCACGCGGATGCCTTTCAGGCGCCGGCCTCGAGCCTCCAGGCCAAGGTGCGCCCGGCGTCCAGCGGCACGATGTCCGCCTGCGCGTAGGGCAGTCGATCCGGCACTTCCAGGGGTACGCGCACCAGCGTCACCCGCCCGGCATTGCGCGGCAAACCGTAGAAATCCGCGCCGAATTGACTCGCGAACCCCTCCAGTCGATCCAGCGCTCCACGCTGCTCGAAGGCCTCGGCGTACAACGCGAGCGCATGTGGCGCCGTGAGGCAGCCTGCGCATCCACAAGCCGCCTCCTTGCTCTCGCGGGCATGCGGCGCCGAGTCGGTGCCGAGGAAAAAACAGGCTTCGCCGCTGGTCGCGGCATCCAGCAGCGCCTGTCGATGAACCTCGCGCTTGAGCACGGGCAGGCAGAAGTTGTGCGGACGCAAGCCACCCGAAAACATCGCGTTGCGGTTGTACAGAAGGTGGTGGGCGGTGATGGTTGCGGCGAGCAGCGGCGCACCGCGCGCATCCGTCCCCTGCTGCTGTGCGCGCACGTACGCAACAGCCTGTACCGTCGTGATGTGTTCGAGCACGATCTTGAGCATCGGGAAGTCGCGCCGGATTGCAACAAGGTGACGCTCGATGAAAACCGCCTCGCGATCGAACATATCGACGTCGGGGTCGGTCACCTCGCCGTGCAACAGCAGTGGCATATTCTCCTGCTGCATGGCCGCAAGCACGGGATAGACACGGCGCAGGTCGGTGACGCCGCTGTCGGAGTTGGTGGTTGCGCCCGCCGGGTAGAGCTTGACCCCGACGACAGCACCGCTGGCGCGGGCCCGCGCGATGTCGTCGGGCAACGTGCCATCGGTGAGGTAAAGCGTCATCAGGGGCATGAACCCGGACCCCGCTGGGCGGGCCGCGAGAATCCGGTCCCGATAGTCCAGCGCTTGCGCGGTGGTCACGACCGGAGGTTTGAGGTTCGGCATCACGATGGCGCGCCCGAACTGCGCGGCAGTCCACGGCACGGTAAACGCCAAAGCGGCGTCATCGCGCAGATGCAGGTGCCAGTCGTCCGGCGTTGTGAACGTAAGGCGCTGAGGGGACGGATTCATCGGCGGATTCGACGCGATCTGGACATGATGGACGGATGGTAGTACCGTCAACTCCCGATGTGGCCTTGGGCGTGGCATCGGCCCCGTCCACGGTTCATCAAAGCGCAAACGCAAAATCCGGAGACCGCCATGGTTGCCGTGCGCGTCGAGCGTGATTCGCTCGGCGCCGTCGAGATTTCCAGCCAGCGTTACTGGGGCGCGCAGACCGAGCGTGCGCGGCGACACTTCCCCGCCGGCGGGAGCGCCTGGCGCATGCCCGCCGCGCTGATTCATGCACTCGGGCAGGTCAAGTGCGCTGCCGCGCGCGCCAACGTCGAACTGGGAGTCCTGCCGGCGGCGCTGGGGAACGCCATTGCCGCCGCAGCGCTCGAGGTTGCGGGCGGCCGCTTCGATGCGCATTTTCCCTTGTGTGTGTTTCAGTCAGGGTCGGGCACGCAGACCAATATGAACGCCAACGAGGTCATCGCCAACAGGGCCTGCGAATTCCTCGGCGGGCAGCGCGGTGACCACCGGCTGGTTCATCCCAACGACCACGTCAATCGCAGCAAGTCCTCCAACGACGTCATCCCCAGCGCCATGCATGTCGCGGTGCGCGCCCGCGCAGCAAACCACCTGATGCCGGCACTCATGGGACTGGGCGCAACGCTGCGCAAGTCCGCCCACCGGCATGCCGACCTGGTGAAGATCGGCCGCACCCATTTGCAGGATGCTGCCCCGATCACCCTGGGGCAGGAAATCGGAAGCTGGGCAACGCAGCTCGAACAGGGGCAGGCGCGTCTGGCGCACGCGCTGCTGGAACTGCGGCACGTCGCGGTCGGGGCAACCGCCGTCGGCACCGGACTGAACGCTCCGGCGGGCTTTGCCGCCGCTTGCACCTTTCACCTTTGTGCCATCACCGGCGACACGTTCGAGCCTGCCGCGGACGGCGCCGCTGCGCTTGCCGCGCATGAAGCACTTCTCGCGGTATCTGCGGCGCTGCGCGGGCTGGCCGCAGCGCTGCTCAAAATCGCCAATGACGTGCGCTGGCTGTGCAGCGGGCCGGCCGGCGGCATCGGCGAGCTGCGCATTCCTCACAACGAACCAGGCTCATCGATCATGCCCGGCAAGGTCAACCCGACCCAATGCGAGGCGCTGGCCATGGTGTGCATGCAGGTCTACGGATACGACGCCGCAATCGCCTTCGGGGCGAGCCAGGGGAACTTCCAGCTCAACACCTGCAAACCGCTGATAGCCCACGGTGTGCTCGATGCCATCGCACTTCTCGCCGATGCGATCCACGGCTTCGACACCCATTGCGCAAGCGGAATCGAACCCGTGCCGGCGATGATCCGTGACCATCTCGAGCGCGACCTGATGCTGGTGACCGCGCTCGCACCCCACCTCGGCTACGACGCCGCCGCGTCCATCGCGCAGGCGGCCGCGGATCGCGGGCTGAGCCTGCGCGCTGCCGCGCTGGCGTCCGGTCTCCTCGACGCCGCGCAGTTCGACGCCTGGGTCGACCCGCACGCCATGGCGCGCGCGCAGGCCCGGTAACGGCGCTTCAAGACGCGCGCCACGCTCAGGCGCGCATGGGCGCGCTTGCCGGGTCTTCCACCAGGAACGCTTCATCGCCTTCATGCTTGCGCTGCAGGGCCCACATGCGGGCGTACAGGCCCCCCGATTCAAGTAACTGCACGTGCGTTCCCCGCTCCACGATGCGGCCGTCGTCGAGAACGAGTATCTGGTGCGCGTCGACCACGGTGGACAGGCGGTGGGCGACGATCAAGGTCGTGCGATTGCGCGACGCCATGCGAATTTCGGCCTGGATCGCGCGCTCGTTCGCCGAGTCAAGGTGGGACGTCGCCTCATCGAACAGCAGGATCGCCGGTTCCTTCAGCAACGCCCGCGCGATTGCAACCCGCTGTTTCTCGCCTCCCGAGAGTTTCAACCCTCGCTCACCCACCTGCGTCTTGTACCCCAACGGCTGACGCGCGATGAAATCGTGGATCTGGGCTGCGCGCGCCACCGCCTCGATTTCATCCTGGGTGGCGCCCGGGCGCCCATAGGCGATGTTGTAACCGATGGTGTCGTTGAACAGCACGGTGTCCTGCGGCACCAGTCCGAGCGACGCGCGCAGGCTGGCCTGCGTCACCTCGCGGATATCCTGATCGTCGACACGGATACTGCCGCCGCTGACGTCGTAGAACCGGAACAGCAGGCGGGACAGTGTCGACTTCCCCGCTCCCGACGGACCAACCACAGCCAGCGTCTCCCCGCCGGCAATCTCGAAGCTCACACCCTTGAGCACCTGGCGCCCATTGGGGTAGTCAAAAAACACGTTGTCGAAGCGCACGCTCCCACGCGACACCGCGAGCGGGCGGGCGTCGGGAGCGTCCGCGACATCGCGATGCTGGTCGAGAATGGTGAACATGCGCTCGATATCGGTCAGCGCTTGCCGGATTTCACGATACAGGACGCCGAGAAAACTCAGGGGCGCATACAACTGCAGCATGAACGCGTTCACCAGCACGAGATCACCCAGCTTGAGCGTGCCGGCGACGACCCCAACCGTGGCCCGCCACACCAGCAAGGTCACGGCCGAGGCGATGATGAGACTCTGTCCCAGATTGAGCAGGGACAGCGAGTTCTGCGACTTCACGGCGGCGTCCATCCACTGCCGCAGATTGTCGTCATAGCGGCGCGATTCGTGGGCCTCATTGCCGAAGATCTTGACCGTTTCGTAATTCAGCAACGCGTCGACCGCACGCTGGTTGGCGTTGGAGTCCTGTTCATTCATGGTCCGGCGCAGCCCGCTGCGCCACTCGGTCACGACCACGGTGAACGTCACGTACACGACGAGTGCAACCAGGGCGATGCCAGCGAACCACCAGTCGTAGCGCACGATCAGGATGCCGATGACCAGCGCCATTTCCACCAGCGTCGGCAACACGGTATAGAGCGTATACGAGACCAGGCTAGAAATTCCCCGCGTCCCGCGTTCAATGTCCCGGGACATGCCGCCGGTCTGGCGCTCCAGGTGGTAGCGCAGCGACAGATCCAGCAGATGATCGAACACCTGCAGCGCCACTCGACGCACCGCCCCCTGCGTCACCCGCGAAAATACGAGCTCGCGCAGTTCAGTGAACATCGACGCGCCGACACGCAGCATCCCATACGCCACCAGCAGCGCCACCGGCACCACCAGGACGGCGCGCGGATTCCCCGGCCCTGGCGCCAGGTCATCGACGATGTGCTTGAGCACGATCGGCACACCAACATTGGCGAGCTTTGCGGTCAGCAGCATCACCAAGGCAAGTGACACCCGCCAGCGGTACTGCCAAAGGTAGGGGGCGAGTCCGCGCAGGGCGTTCACAGGTACCCCACGACGTCCGTCGCCAGGAGAGGAAAGGTCATTGCGATGATGGCGCATGGATGCAGTCAATGTCGAATTGGCGCATTATTCAGGCGAAACCCGAAACACTGCACAGCATGAGGCCGAATCTTGAAAACAATCGAACTAGATCGACAACTTCCGAGCGATCGTGAACCCGTGCTGCGCATCCAGCCCATGCCGGCGGACGTCAACATGTATGGAGACATCTTCGGCGGATGGATCATGGCGCAGGTCGACATCGCCGGCGCCGTGGCCGCGAGCCGGCGGGCGCGCGGGCGCGTGGCCACCATCGCCGTGAACCAGTTCGTGTTCAAGCACCCAGTGCTCGTCAGCGATCTGTTGTCCTTCTACGCCACGGTCAAGCGCGTCGGTAACACCTCGATCACGGTCGACGTCGAGGTCTACGCCGAGCGAGGTCTCCCCGACACCCAGATCTTCCGGGTCACCGAGGCAACGCTGACTTATGTGGCCGTGGGCACCGACCGCCGGCCACGCGCCGTCGACGCCGCCTGAAACCCCGGGCAAGGTGCGCCCCGAAGGGCGCCCCTGCTCAGGTGCGGCGGGCCTGTGCGAGTTGCGTCCGGCGGATCCCTCCCTGACGCTCCAGCATCCAGCCTGGATATTCGGGGTCAAGCGCGCTGACGCCGGCAAGCGTGTCGAGTTCAGCCGCATCCAGCGTCACGTCGCATGCGCCCAGGTTGTCGTCGAGCTGCTCGACCGTCTTGGCGCCGATGATGACGCTGCTGACCACGTCCTGGTGCAGCAGCCAGGCCAGCGCGATGCGGGCCACCGAGACGCCGCGCGCCGCCGCCATGGGGCGCATGGCATCCACACAGGCAGAAGCGCGGTCGCGGCGCACCGGCGGAAAGTCGAAGGTCGCGCGCCTGCTGCCTGGCTCGGCCTCGCCCTGCGGCGAAAATTTCCCTGACAGCAGGCCACCCGCGAGCGGACTCCACACCAGCAGGCCCACGCCCTCACTACGCAGCATCGGCGCGATCTCGCGCTCAAGGTCACGTCCGGCAAGTGTGTAGTAGGCCTGCAGGGAGGCCACGCCGGCAAGGCCGAGCTGCCGCGAGATTCCCACAGCCTTCATGATCTGCCAGGCCGCCCAGTTCGACACCCCCACGTAGCGGACGAGGCCGGCGCGTACGAGGTCGTCAAGGGCGCGGAGAGTCTCCTCGATGGGAGTCGCGTCGTCAAAACCATGCACCTGATACAAGTCGATGTGATCGAGTTGCAGCCTCCGAAGGCTGGCCTTGACGCCCTCGGCGATGTGGTAGCGCGACAGTCCGCGTCCATTGGGTCCCGCTGGTGCCATATCCCCGAACACCTTCGTGGCGACCACGACGCTTTCCCTTGGAACCTTGAGGCTCCTCAGTGCCTGGCCCAGCATCTGCTCGGACAGGCCCTCGGAGTACACATCGGCGGTATCGAAAAAGTTCACACCCGCGTCCAGTGCGCGGCCGACGAGGCGCTCGGCATCAGGCGCCTGCAGGTGCCCGATCTGGCTCCAAACTGCGCCTTTGCCGCCGAAGGTCATCGTACCCAGACACAGCTCGGAAACAAACAGCCCCGTACTTCCAAGTTTGCGGTAACGCATGATGTCGCTCTCCTTGAGTCGATCAGTTCTTGACGGGCGCGCGGCCCGCATCCTCGGCCACGCCCAGCGCGGCCCCGGTCCAGTCCAGTTCTCCGCGTCCACGCGCCACCGCCGACAGCAGGCGCCCCTGCATGAGTTGCGCCAGCGGCATGGGTACTTTGGCGGTGCGCGCGGCGCCCAGCACCAGTTCTGCGTCCTTGAGACCGAGTGCAAGACGGAAGCGCGCAGGACTGTAGGCGTGTTCGGCGATCTGCCGACCGTAATTCGCCACCAGCGGTGCCGGGAGAATGGTCTGGGTCAGCACGTCGACCATGGTCTGGCGCGGGACTCCGTAGCCCTCGGCCAGGCCCAAAGTCTCGGCCAGCGCCTCGATCATGCCCATGATCATGAAATTCCCACCAAGCTTCACCACGTTGGCATGCAGCGGATCATCGCCGAGATCGATCACCGTCTGGCCCATCGCCTCGAGCACCGGGCGCGCGCGCTCGCGCGCGGTGCGGTCTCCGGCACTCAGAACAAACAGCTTCTTCGCCGCAGCAGCATCCGGGCGACCAAATACGGGAGCTGCCACATAACCAACACCGCGGGCGGCATGCGCAGCGCAAAGCGCCGCCGCGGTCTCCGGCGAAATGGTACTCATCGACACGTGCAACCCGCCCGCGCCGAGTGCGTCGTGAAGCCCTCCGGGGCCGTCAACCACAGCCTGCAATGCCGCATCGTCGGCGACCATGGTCAACACGATGCCATCCGGGCCGCTCGCCACGTCGCCGGGGACGTCAACCTTGCGTGCCCCCAGGGCCACCAGTTCCTCGCAGCGCTCCGGCGACCGGTTCCACACCCGCAGCCCATAGCCCGCGCGCAGCAGGTTCGCCCCCATTGCCCGGCCCATGGCGCCAAGCCCGATCAGACCGATGTTCATCGATTTCTCCCTTGTGTTGTGCCAAAGGATCAAGCTTATCGATGTTCAGCGATCTGCGTCAGCC
>DAICZP010000105.1 GCA_027311065.1 Thiomonas sp.
GGTCTGGCGCCCGCCAACATCAGGTTTCGCGCAAGAGCCAGGCCGTGACGGCCGTGACAAGGCGCCGCGGCGCCAGGCGTCCGCCCAGGACCAGCCAGCGGTTGCGCGCGCCGGCGACCACGACGCGGCGGCCACGCAGCATGGCCTTGACGCCACAGCGTGCAACCATCCGGGCGTCGTCCATGTGACCATGGAACAGGGCTGCGCGCTCACCTGCCGCTCGCGTCTGGAACCCGGTGGCGGTCGCCCCCGGACACAGCGCCGTCACGGTGATGCCGCGGCGGCGCAGCTCGGCGTCCAGCGCCTCGCTCAGCGACTGCACATACGCTTTGGTGGCAAAGTACACCGCCATGCCTGGCCCGGGCTGGAAAGCCGCGGTACTCGACACGTTGAGGATGCGACCATGCCCGAGGCGCAACATTCCCGGAAGCATCAGCGACGTCAGGCGCGTGAGCACGCTGACGTTGAGGTCGATCACCGCCTGCAAACGCTCGGGATCAGCCTCCGCGAACGGCCCGTAGACGCCGATCCCCGCGTTGTTGACCAGAATGTCCGGGGTGATTCCCGCCGCTGCCAGGCGCTGCATCAATGCCTCCGCGCCACCCGGAAGCCCGAGGTCCAACACGCAACACAGGCTTGGCGTGTCATGCTCACGGCGCAATTCGTCGGCCAGTTGTGCCAAGGCTTCGCCGCTGCGCGCGGTGAGAATCAATGCGTGCCCTCGTGCGGCAAGTTCGCGCGCGATCTCCCGCCCGATGCCCCCCGATGCTCCCGTCACCACGGCCCAGCTCTGCATCCAACATTCTCCTGGCAGCATCTATCCTGACATCAGGATACCAAGCTGGCCTCAAGGTTTATAGATAGACTTGGTGGAATCGACATGAATCGTCGTGATTTCATGCCTATCCAACCAACGCACGAACGCCTACGATCGGAGACCACCATGGGTGCACCAGATTCATTCAACTCGACCGCAACTGTGGGGCATTTCATCGCCGGGCGCGCGACATCAGGCGCAGGTGCCCACGTGCAGGCCATCTACAACCCCGCGACCGGTGCCGTGGCCCGTGAAGTGGCGCTGGGTGAGCGCGCAGACGTCGACAACGCGGTGGCCGCGGCGCACGCTGCGTTCCCCGCTTGGGCGCAAACGTCACCGCTACGTCGTGCCCGGGTGATGTTCCGCTTTCTGGAACTGATGAACAAGCACCGCGATGCACTGGCGGCCATGATCTCCGCCGAGCACGGCAAAGTGTTCAGCGATGCGCAAGGGGAAGTCACACGCGGCATCGAGATCGTCGAGTTCGCATGCGGCATTCCGCAATTGCTCAAGGGCGACTACACCGAGCAGGTGGGGACCGGCATCGACAACTGGACCATGCGTCAGCCTCTGGGCGTGGTGGCAGGCGTCACGCCATTCAATTTCCCGTGCATGGTGCCGTGCTGGATGTACCCGGTGGCGCTGGCCACGGGGAATACCTTCATTCTCAAGCCAAGCCCGCTCGACCCATCGCCAAGCCTGTTGATGGCGGATCTGCTGCGGCAGGCAGGCCTGCCCGACGGCGTGTTCAACGTGGTCCAGGGTGACCGCAGCGCCGTGGAGGCGCTGCTGGAGCATCCGGATGTGAAGGCCGTGAGCTTCGTCGGCTCCACGCCGGTGGCACACCACATCGCCCAGGAGGCTGCGCGGCACGGCAAGCGCGTGCAGGCGCTCGGTGGAGCGAAGAACCACATGGTGGTGATGCCCGACGCGGACATCGAACAATCCATCGATGCCCTCATCGGCAGCGCCTTCGGCTCGGCAGGCGAGCGCTGCATGGCCATCTCGGTGGCGGTGCTGGTGGGCGATGCGGGCAAGGCGATCATGCCTCGACTGATCGAGCGCACACGCGCACTGAAGGTTGGCGACGGCATGTCCGCGGACGCGGAAATGGGCCCCATCGTCACCGCCGCGGCGCGGACGCGCATTGCCGATTGCATTGCCGCCGGGGTACGCGAGGGCGCAGACCTGCTCGTCGATGGTCGATCATTGCAGGTGCCGGGATACGACGGCGGCTTCTGGATGGGGGGAACCCTGTTCGACAATGTGACGCCCGCGATGAGCATCTACCGCGAGGAGGTTTTCGGCCCCGTCCTGTGCTGTGTGCACGTGCCCGACTTTGCCGCTGCGCTCGATCTGGTCAACACCCACGCGTATGGCAACGGCACCGCCTGCTTCACCCGCGACGGCCACATCGCCCGGGAGTTCGCGCGCCGCGTGCAAGCCGGCATGGTCGGGATCAACGTGCCGATTCCGGTCCCCATGGCCTGGCACGGCTTCGGTGGCTGGAAGGCCAGTCTGTTCGGCGACATGCATACGTATGGCGAGGAAGGTGTTCGCTTCTACACGAAGCAGAAGAGCGTGATGCAGCGCTGGCCGGAAAGCACCCCGAAAGGGGCCGAATTCGCGATGCCAACCTCGAAGTAACGCCCCATGGACACGGCGCACTTCGACACCGTGATCATTGGCGCCGGCACGGCGGGAAGCCTTCTGGCCAATCGCTTGAGCGCCGACCCCGGCCGGCGCGTGCTGCTGCTCGAGGCGGGAGGGCGTGACGATTATCACTGGATCCACGTCCCTGTCGGCTACCTCTACTGCATCGGCAATCCGCGCACTGACTGGATGTTTTCCACCGAACCCGACGCGGGTCTGAACGGCCGCACGCTACGCTACCCGCGCGGCAAGGTCCTCGGCGGCTGCAGCAGTATCAACGGCATGATCTACATGCGCGGCCAGGCGCGTGACTATGATGCCTGGGCCTCGACGATCGGCGACGACGCGTGGAGCTGGAATGCCTGCCTGCCCGACTTCAAGGCGCACGAAAACCACTGGCGCGGCGACGTCGGAGCAAACGCCGACCCGGATTTCGCCACCTGGCACGGCCACGGTGGCGAATGGCGCATCGAGCGCCAGCGCCTGCGCTGGGACGTCCTCGATGCCTTCGCGCAGGCGGCCCAGCAGGCCGGCATCCCGGCCACGGAAGACTTCAACCGCGGCACCAATGAAGGCGTGAGCTACTTCGAGGTGAACCAGCGTGGAGGCTGGCGCTGGAACACGGCGAAGGCGTTTTTGCGGCCGGTATGCATGCAGCGTCCGAACTTCACCCTCTGGACCCGCGCCCACGTCGCCGGGCTGATGCTCGAGCCCCAGGCCGATGGCACGTTGCGTTGCGGCGGCGCCCGGGTCTGGAAGGACGGCGCCATGGTCGAGGTGCGTGCAGCGCGCGAAGTCATCCTCAGCGCCGGCGCAGTGGGATCACCTCACATCCTGCAGCTCTCGGGCATCGGCCCGGGCACGCTGCTGCGGAACCATGGCATCGACCCACTGATCGATTTACCGGGGGTCGGCCCAAATCTGCAGGATCACCTGCAGATCCGCGCCGTCTACAAGGTGCACGGCACGCGCACCCTCAACACCCGCGCGGCAACCGCATGGGGCAAGGCGATGATCGGGCTGGAGTATCTGGCAAGGCGCCGCGGCCCGATGAGCATGGCGCCGAGCCAACTCGGAATTTTCACCCGCAGCAGCGCGGCGTACGCGCACCCGAATGTGCAATTCCACGTACAACCGTTGAGCCTGGAGTCCTTCGGCGAACCGCTGCACCCCTTTGACGCCATCACGGCGAGCGTCTGCAACCTCAATCCGGGCAGCCGCGGCACCGTGACGTTGCGCAGTCGTGATTTCCTCGACCCGCCAAAAATCTCGCCCAACTACCTCAGCACCGCCGACGACCGCCAGGTTGCGGCCGACAGTCTGCGCCTCGCCCGGCGCATCATGGCGCAGCCGGCCATGGCCGCTTTCAGGCCGGACGAATTCAAACCCGGCCCCAACTTCCAGAGCGATGAGGAACTGGCGCGTCTGGCGGGAGACATTGCCACCACCATTTTCCACCCCGCTGGCACCACTGCCATGGGACGACGCGATGATCCGTCGGCTGTCGTCGACAACCGCCTGCGACTGCGCGATGGGCGTGGCGGCATCGTGGCCGGCCTGCGGGTGGTCGACGCCGGGGTCATGCCGACCATTCCGAGCGGCAATATCAACAGCCCCACGTTGATGATCGCGGAAAAAGCCGCACGCTGGATGCTGGCCGATGATCGATGACCATTGGGCGCCGGACTGACCCGCGGTTGTCATATCGACGCGCTAGACTTCGAGCCGAACTGTTCCAGCCCCGACTCTGCGCGCATGCTCCCGACCGAATTCGACAACACCGAGGACCCGACCCACACCCCCGCAGAACGCGCGGCTGTTGCGCGTCGAAGTACCCTGGTCAGCGTGGCGGTCAACCTCGGGCTGAGCACGGGCCAGATTGCCGTGGGAGTGCTCGCTGCCTCCCAGGGACTGATTGCCGATGGGGTCCACTCGCTGTCGGACCTCGTCGCGGATTTCATCGTCCTGCTGGCCAGCCATCACGGTCGCAAGGATCCTGACCTCGATCACCCCTATGGTCACCAGCGCTTCGAAACCGCGGCCACGCTCGCGCTCGGCGTCCTCCTGCTCGCGGTCGCTGCCGGCATGGTGCTGGCGGCGTTGAACAAGCTCGAGGCGCCGCATGCCATCGCGCGTGTGCATGTCGCGGCCTTGTGGGTCGCCGGCGTCGCCCTGATCGCCAAGGAATCCCTGTTCCGCTACATGCTTGCCGCGGCGAAACGCGTCAAATCGGGGATGCTGGTGGCGAATGCCTGGCACGCCCGCTCCGACGCCGCCTCGTCCCTGGTCGTGGGCGTGGGCATTGCCGGCAACCTTGCCGGCTACCCCCTGCTTGATCCGGTCGCCGCGCTGATCGTGGGCATCATGGTCGGCAAGATGGGCTGGACGTTCGGCTGGGACGCGCTGCACGACCTCATGGACCGTGCCGTGGACGAGGAGGAAGTGCTCGCCATCCGCACCACCCTGCAGGAAACCCCCGGTGTACGCGGTGTGCACGACGTGCGCACCCGCAAAATGGGCGACATGATCATCGTCGACGCCCACATCGAAGTCGACGCCGACATCTCCGTCGAGGCCGGTCACGCCATTGCCGTCCTGGCCCGCGAGCGCGTGGTCCAGCGGCACCGCGTTCTCGATCTGATGACCCACATCGATCCCTGGCACCGCCCGGACCTCGACCACGCCCAGACCCTGCAGCACATCGTGCACTGAGCACGGGCGCCGCGCACCGCGTCAAATCGGCCCGACCGCGTACTCCACGCTCAACACATGCAACTCGCCCGGCGCCAGCGTCACCGCGTTGGTGGCGGCATTGGCGGATTCGACGCACACCATCTCACGCCAGCCATCCGGGGTGAAATCTCCCATCGTCGCCGCGCGCTCCTGCCACGGTGTCCACACGACCGTGCTGTGAGAGCCGGTCTTGTCGATGCGGATGCGCCGATCGAGCACGGGGTCGATGAGGTCGCAGCGCGCCTCGGTGTCGACGTAGATGCGGTCGGTCTCGCCGGAGAAGCGAAGGTCGCCGTCCTGCCGGCCGGTGGCGAAGTCCAGGGTTT
Organism: Thiomonas sp.; assembly: GCA_027311065.1. Lineage (GTDB taxonomy): Bacteria > Pseudomonadota > Gammaproteobacteria > Burkholderiales > Burkholderiaceae_C > Thiomonas_A. Next base: position 5,530 of record DAICZP010000105.1, read on the forward strand.
TATCGAGATAGTTGCATCCCCCCAGACCCTCGAGCACCGTCTGCCGGACATCACCGACCTGGAAATACGTGTGCAAAGCCTCCGTCAGGCGTACCGGCTGATCATCGGCGTTGTGGGTGGTGAGCTCCATGCGCAAGGTATCGCCGACGTCGATGAACAGTTCCAGCGGCGTGTCGTGCGGCCATGCCAGCAGCAGCGCCTCGTCACGCGTCAGGCGCAGGGTGAGCTGCACCCGGCCGGCATCGAGCGCGGCGTCCAGCAGCTCCCACGCCACCGTGCGGGCATAGCCATGCGCGGGCAGCACCGAACCGACTGGTGCGGCACCGAACCACGGCCAGCACACCGGCACGCCACCTCGAATCGAGCGACCGCGGCCGAACTGCGCCGCCTCCGAAACCCACACCAACGGCTTGGCCTGATCGCGCGGCGCGAACCGTGTCAGGTGAGCGCCTTGCAGGCAGACGCTGGCAATGGCGCCCTCTGCCTCCACTTCAATGGTGGGAAGGCCGCCAGGGCCAGTTCGGACCGCCACGTGTCCGGGAATGGCAAACGCTTGCAACGCGTCAAGATCTTGCATGAACGTCCTCGGAAAAATTCAGATTTCGACCCGCGGCACACGTGTCGAAACCCACGCGGCAAGCAGCGTCAGCGCTCCGGCACCGACAAAGGCGAGGTGAAACGCATGGGTCACCCGCAGCACCGCCGCCGGGTCTCCGCCTTGCAGCGCCGACTGCAGGTCCGCGTTGGAAACCAACCCGAACACCAGCGCCCCGAACACCGCCGTACCCAATGACGCGCCGGTGGAGCGCGCCAGCGACACCGTGGCCGCCGCGGCACCCAGCCGGGTGCGCCCGGCGACGCTCTGGATCAGCAATTGCGAGGTCGGCATCACCGTGCCGAAGCCCAGGCCCGCCACCAATCCAAGCACACCCACCGCGACGCTGCCGCCGGGTGCGAGGCCGAGGGTGAACAAGGCGAGCGCCGCCACGCACAGCCCGAAGCGCGGCGGCAGATCCGGCCGTCCGGTGCGCGCCACCACGCGCCCGGTGCCGTTGGATCCGAGCACCAGCCCCACCGTCAGCGGCAGCAACAACAGGCCCGCGTGCGCGGCGTCGCCATGACGCCCGAGCTGCAGATAGACGGGCAGAAAG
>DAICZP010000114.1 GCA_027311065.1 Thiomonas sp.
GGCTCGGGCTCGGGCTCGGGCTCGGGCTCGGGCTCGGGCTCGGGCTCGGGCTCGGGCTCGGGCTCGGGCTCGGTGGGCGCCAGCTCCGCTGGTGTGGCCTGGAAAGGTGGCGGTGCCGTCGGCTTGTCAGGAACTGGCTCACCAGCCGGAGGAGCAGTGCGGGCATCAACATCAACCTGGACGGGTGATTCCAGCTCGGGTGCCGCAGACGTCACTGCCGGCGCGGGCGGCGCCGTGTATTCGAAGCGATGCGCCACGGCATCGAAGGCATGACCGCAGCGGCCGCAGCGTACCCAGCCGCCGCTGAGGAGGAGCTGGTCGCGGACGAGCCTGAAGGCGGTTCCGCAGGCGGGGCAACGCGTGGCGAGCGACATGGCGCAAGTATAAAAAGCGCGCGTTGCTCGTAGAGCTAGAGAACCGGCCCGGCCAGGCAGACCCAGCCTTCGCGTTCGCCGTCGACGGCGAGGCGCGCGAATGGTGCATAGGTCGCGATCAGCGCATCGGCCTGTCGCGCCAGAATGCCGGACAGCACGAGGTGGCCACCGGGTTGACAGCGTGCCGCCAGCATCGGCGCCAGTAGCCGCAGCGGCGAGGCCAGTATGTTCGCGAGGACGACGTCGAAGCGCTGGTCGGGAAGGGCGTCCACGTGGCAGCAGCGTTCGAGCATGACCGCGTTGGCGAGTGCGTTCGCGCGGGCCGCACTCACCGCGTCAGCGTCGATATCGACGCCACTGACGCGCGGCGCACCCAGGCGGGCTGCCGCGATGGCGAGGATGCCGGAGCCGCAGCCGTAATCGAGCACGTCCCATGTCCGCAGCGGCGCATGGCGCACCAGCCACTCCAGGCACAACTGGGTGGTTGGATGGGTCCCCGTGCCGAATGCAAGTCCGGGATCGAGATGGATGATCAGCCCCGCGCCCGCGGGCGCGGCATGCCAGCTCGGTACGATCCACAGTGCATCGGCGATGCACACCGGTTGGAACTGGGACTGGGTCAGCCGTACCCAATCCTGCTCCGGGATGTCGTGTCGGGTCACACCACGCAAATCGGACAACAGACCACGTCCAAGCACCGCCATCAGCGCCGCATCGGCGCCAGCATCATCGTGGAACAGGGCGCGCACCAGATTGTGCTGCCATGAATGGCGGGGCAATTGCATGCCGGGCTCACCAAACAAGGCCTGCTCGGATTCGCTGCCTGCCTCCTGATCCTCGACAGTGACGCTCAGGGCACCATGTTCGAGCAACACGTCCGACAGGGTCTCGGCGCATTCCTCGCTGGCCGGAATGGCGATTTCTCGGTAGGTCATCGTGTCCAGTAGCCGCTCAGGTCTGCCGCGCGGCCATGTACTCTTCGAGGTAGTGGATATTGGTTCCACCCTCGATGAAGCGCGCGTCGACCAGCAACTCCCGGTGCAGCGGAATATTGGTGGAAATGCCGTCGACGACCATTTCCGACAGCGCCGTGCGCATGCGCGCCAGAGCCTGTTCCCGGGTCGCACCATGGACGATGATCTTGGCGATCATCGAGTCATAGTTCGGCGGCACGAAATAGCCGGCATAAACGTGCGAGTCCACACGCACACCCGGCCCTCCCGGGACGTGCCAGGTCGTGATGCGCCCGGGGCTGGGAATGAACTTCACCGGGTCCTCGGCATTGATCCGGCACTCGATGGCGTGTCCGTTGGCGGCGATGGCACGCTGCTTGATGGTCAGGGGATGCCCGGCTGCGATCAGGATCTGCTGCACGACGATATCGATCCCGGTGGTCAATTCGGTCACCGGGTGCTCGACCTGCACCCGTGTATTCATCTCGATGAAGTAGAACTCGCCGTTCTCGAACAGGAACTCGAACGTGCCGGCACCGCGGTAGCCGACTTTGCGGCAGGCATCGGCGCAGCGCGCGCCGATACGCTCGATCAGGCGACGCGGGATGTTGGGCGCTGGCGCCTCTTCGAGAATTTTCTGGTGTCGACGCTGCATGGAACAGTCACGCTCACCCAGCCACAGCGCGTTGCCATGCTCGTCGGCGAGCACCTGGATCTCGATGTGGCGAGGGTTGGTGAGAAACTTCTCCATGTAAACGGCTGGATTCCCGAACGCGGATTGCGCCTCGGCCTTGGTGGTGGACACGGCATTGACCAGCGCGGCCTCGGTGTGCACGACACGCATGCCCCGGCCACCGCCCCCACCGGCGGCTTTCACGATGACTGGATAGCCAATCGATCGCGCGATACGGGTGATCTCGCGCGGGTCGTCCGGGAGTTCACCGTCCGAGCCTGGAACGCAGGGCACGCCCGCCTTGATCATGGCGTGCTTGGCCGAAACCTTGTCACCCATCATGCGAATCGAATCGGGACGCGGACCGATGAAGGTGAAGCCCGATTGCTCGACGCGCTCGGCGAAATCCGCGTTTTCGGACAGGAAGCCGTAGCCGGGATGAATGGCCTCGGCGTCAGTGACCTCAGCGGCGGAAATGATCGCCGGCATATTGAGGTAGCTCGCGGCGGAGGCAGGCGGTCCGATGCACACGGCTTCATCTGCCAGTTTGACGTACTTGGCGTCGCGATCGGCTTCGGAGTAGACCATCACGGTCTTGATGCCAAGCTCGCGGCATGCACGCTGGATGCGCAGCGCGATTTCGCCGCGATTGGCGATCAGGATTTTCTTGAACATGGCGGGACTGGCGCCGGCCTTCGCGGCCGGCGTGATGGGAGATGGCGCCGACAGGCTGGCTGCCAGGCGACGGATGCCGGCGGCGCGTGTCACTCGAGTTCGAACAGCGGCTGGCCGTACTCGACCGGTTGACCATTCTCGATCAGCACGCGCTTGACCACGCCGTCGATCTCGGATTCGATTTCGTTGAGGATTTTCATGGCTTCGACAATGCAGACGGCCTGCCCCGGCTTTACCGCATCGCCCACCTCGACGAATGCTTTCGCCCCGGGTGCCGAAGCCCGGTAGAAGGTGCCAACCATGGGTGACTTGATCAGTTTGGCGCTTGCCACGGGTGCGGCTTCAGCCACTGGCGCTTCCGCGGCGGGCGCAGCCATCGGCATCGGAGCCCCTGGCGCGGCGAAGTATTGAGGCGCGAGCGCCCCCACGACGCTGGCGGGAGCAGCCTTGACGATGCGAACCTTGCCTTCCGCCTCGGTGATCTCGAGCTCCGAGATGTTGGACTCGGACACGAGGTCGACGAGGGTTTTCAGCTTGCGCAAATCCATGATCGTGGCGTGATTTGTATCGAAAAGAAGCCCAAAGTCTAACAAACTCAAGGTTCTTTGGATCAATTTTCTGCTGCCGGGTCTCGCGCCAAGCTGGACCCGGACCCGTTGTGCCCCGGGAGAAGGCCTGCCTCGACCAGCGCCCTGACCGCCGAAAGACTTCCGCGTTCGGCGCCGCGGCCGCGGGAACCGTGGGTCAGCACGCCGCGCTCGTCCTTGGAAGGGTACAGACTGAGGCTGGCGGCGATGGGGCCGTCGGGCGTCGGCCAGTCAAATTCAATACGATCGACTGGCTGGCGTCCAGCGTAGTGCGGTGCTTGCGATGTCTTGTAGGCGACGTTGCGTTCGATGCAGTGGATATCCACTGCCTTGGTGTCGTCCGTGAACAGCAGGACATGTACACCTGAATGCGGTGTGGCCGTGCCGTTCCAGATCGCGCCGGCGAGGTAGGGGTTGAATTCGGCAAACTCCTCCATCAACGCCAGGGCCGCGCGCCGCATCCGCCAGATGAGGTCGGGATGCGCATCACCATGGAACAGGGCGAGGTATTGCACCACGTGTTCCCGCACCAGGTCGTTGTCGGGAAGCTGCTCCGGCCGCGCTGCGCCCCGCCCGAGCAGTTGGTGCGAGGCCTTGCGGCGGGCGGCGGCATAGTCGAGTCCGTCTTCGACGATCAGGCGGGCAGCGACGGCGGCCAGTTGTTCGCGCAGGGGTTGCATGCCGCCAGTGTAGTCGGCGTATGCCCCGCGTCACGCGCGCCAGGACGTGCCGAAGGGTTCCTAGAATGGACGCATGAACATCCATATTCTCGGCATTTGCGGCACCTTCATGGGTGGCGTCGCAGCCCTGGCGCAGGCCGCCGGGCACAGCGTCAGTGGCTGCGACGCCCAGGTTTATCCGCCCATGAGCGACCAACTCGAGGCACTTGGCATTCGCCTCGTGCCGGGCTACGAAGCTGATCAGCTGGCGCTGGCCCCCGACCTCTGGGTCGTCGGTAATGCGATTTCCCGTGGAAATCCGTTGCTCGAGGCCATTCTTGACGCTGGGCAGGCCTACGTCAGTGGGCCGCAGTGGCTGGCCGAGCACGTCCTGGCGGGTCGGTGGACGCTTGCCGTAGCCGGAACCCACGGCAAGACCACGACATCCGCCATGCTGGCGTGGATCCTCGAGCATGCGGGCTTGCGCCCAGGCTTTCTCGTCGGCGGCGTCCCGGAAGACTTCGGTGCGTCGGCCAGGCTTGGAGAGGCGCCCTTCTTTGTGGTCGAGGCCGATGAATACGACACAGCCTTTTGCGACAAGCGATCGAAATTCGTGCATTACAAGCCCCGCACGGCGGTGCTGAACAATCTGGAGTTTGATCACGCCGATATTTTTCCGGACCTCGCGGCCATCGAAACCCAGTTCCACCACCTGGTACGCACGGTGCCGCGCGGTGGGCGGCTGTTGCTGCCTGGCGCTGACGACGCGCTCGATCGGGTGCTGCGGCGCGGCTGCTGGAGCGAGGTTGAACGGTTCGATGCCGACGACGGCTGGCGCGCCGCCGGCGACGACCAGACCTTCGACGTAAGCTGGCGCGGTGCTCGTGTGGGGCGCGTGCAGTGGGCCTTGATGGGGGCGCACAACCGCGCCAATGCGCTGGCGGCGATCGCGGCGGCCCGGCATGCCGGGGTGCCGCCGGCGCTGGCTTGCGAAGCACTGGGGGCGTTCAAGGGCGTGCGCCGGCGTATGCAGTTGCGCGGCCAGGTCGCGGGAGTGTCCGTGTATGACGACTTCGCGCATCATCCCACGGCGATTGCCACCACCGTTGCCGGGTTGCGGCGTGCGACCCGCGGTGGCGGCCGCATCCTCGCGGTGTTCGAGCCGCGCTCGAACACCATGAAGCTTGGCATCATCAAGGACCGGCTGCCTGCGGCACTGGCGGACGCGGACCTGAGCTTCGGCTATACGGGTGGCCTCGACTGGGACCTGTCCGCGGCGCTGGCGCCCCTGGGGGCGCGCGCCACGGTGTGCGATGACCTCGAAGCGCTGGTTGCCACCGTTGCCAGCCAGGCGCGTGACGGCGACCATGTTCTGGTCATGAGCAACGGTGGCTTTGGTGGTATTCACGACAAACTGCTGACCGCGCTTCGTGTTGCGCGCGCGGATCGAACTTAGAATTCGCCGCATGTCAGGAAACACGCTTGGTCTGCTGTTCTCGGTCACCACGTTTGGTGAGTCCCATGGTCCGGCCATTGGCTGCGTCATCGATGGCTGCCCGCCGGGCCTGGCTTTATCGGAAGCTGATATCCAGCCCGACCTTGATCGGCGGCGGCCGGGAACGTCCCGCCATGTCACGCAACGACGCGAAGCGGATCAGGTCGAGATTCTTTCGGGCGTCTTCAATGGTCTCACGACAGGGACGCCGATTGCGCTACTGATCCGGAACACCGACCAGCGCAGCACCGACTACGGCAACATTCTCGACACGTTTCGCCCCGGGCATGCCGACTATGCCTACTGGCGCAAATACGGCTTGCGTGATCCGCGTGGCGGCGGCAGGTCTTCGGCGCGACTGACGGCGCCGTTGGTGGGGGCAGGTGCCGTGGCGAAAAAGTGGCTGCATGCGCGGTTTGGGACGGTCGTCCGTGGTTGCATGCAGCAGGTGGGTGGTGTTGCCATTGCCTTCCGCAGCTGGGACGACGTGGCTGGCAATGCATTTTTCGCGCCGAACGCGCTGGCTGTTCCGGAGCTCGAGGCTTACATGGATTCGCTGCGCCGTGACGGTGATTCTTGCGGCGCGCGTCTCTATGTGGAAGCCGTCAATGTGCCTGCTGGCTGGGGCGAGCCGATCTACGACCGGCTCGACGCTGACATTGCGCACGCGATGATGGGCTTGAACGCGGTCAAGGGGGTGGAAATCGGTGCCGGCTTCCGCTCGGTGGAGCAGCGCGGCAGCGAACACGGCGACGCTCTCACGCCGGCGGGGTTTACGACCAACAACGCCGGCGGTGTGCTGGGCGGGATCAGCAGCGGTCAGCCGGTTACGGTGTCGATCGCCATCAAACCCACCTCCAGCATCCGGGTGCCGAGGCCATCCATTGATCGGGAAGGCCGCGCGACGACCGTCGAGACCTTTGGCCGCCACGATCCATGCGTGGGGATTCGTGCCACGCCCATCGCGGAGGCACTGCTCGCCATTGTCCTGATGGACCACGCCCTGCGCCATCGTGCCCAGTGCGCCGACGTCAACCTCGACACCGCCCCGATTCCGGGGCAAGCCTGACGCTGCAAACGCGGTAGGCACATGCCGACCGCGTTTGCATGTTCTGCGCCGACTGACGCCGGCGCCGCGGTCAGAACAGGACGGCCGCTTTCTGAAGGGCGATGCTCACGCCGATCAGAAACGGGATGCCGATCGCCAACCAGATCAGCACGCCCGTCGCCCCGAAAGCGCCACGTGCGGCTGAAGCTGCGTGCGCGGCGCCGTGTTGCTCGTGTTGCAGGGACTTCTCGCGCGCCAGCCGTTCCGCATCCATGTGGTGGCGTGCGTCCACCGGACGTACCAGCAGGTTGAGCACGAGCCCCACCGCCAGCAAGCCCGCGAGAATGTAAAGGGTGCGGTCGTACACCAGATTGTGCGGCACCCCGGCATCGATCTGGGCTTGGCGCACTGCTGCAATCAGCAATGGCCCGGCAATCCCAGCCACCGACCATGCCGTGAGCAGGCGACCGTGGATGGCACCGACCATCTGCGTACCAAAAATGTCCGCCAGATAGGCCGGTGCGGTCGAAAAGCCACCGCCATACATGGTCAGGATCAGGCACACTGCCACCACGAACATCCCGGCCAGCCCCAGATGTCCCAGCGTGGGAAGGCTCACATACAGCGCCATCCCCAGGATGAAGAACACGGAGTAGGTCGCCTTGCGGCCGATGTGATCCGAGACGCTGGCCCAGAACAGGCGTCCCAGACTGTTGAACAGGCTGATCAGGCCAACGAGCCCCGCTGCGGACGCCGCCACCGCAGCCTTCTGGGCTGCACTCAGCGTCGTCAGGCTGTCCAGGCCGATGAGATGTCCGCCAAAAACATCCTGCAGCATGGGGCTGGCCATCGAGATGACACCGATGCCGGCCGTGACGTTGAGGCACAACATGCCCCAGATCAGCCAGAACTGGGGGGTTTTCCAGGCGCTCTCGAGGTGGACATGGTTGCGGGTGATCATGGCCTTGACTTCGGTTGGCGGCGTCCAGTCCGCTGGCTGCCAGCCGCTGGGCGGAACCCGCATGCCGAATGCTCCAGCCGACATCACAAGGATATAGATCGCTCCCATCACCATGAGGGTCGGGGCCACACCGGCGGAAGCGTTGCCGCCTCCGAAGTGCTTCATCAGGGCCACGGCGATCGGAGCACCGATCATGGCGCCACCGCCGTAGCCCATGATGGCAAGGCCTGTGGCCATGCCCCGCCGATCCGGGAACCACTTGATCAGCGTCGAGACCGGGCTGATGTAGCCAAGCCCTTGTCCAATACCGCCGATGATGCCACAGCCCAGCCATAGCAACCACAGCTGGTGCATCTGCACGCCAATTCCGCCGAGGATCATGCCACCACCCCAGCAGAGGGCGGCGATGAACCCTGCCTTGCGCGGGCCGGCGTGCTCGAGCCAGCCACCCCACAGCGCAGCGGCGATGCCCAACACGGCAATGAACATTTCGAAGGTATGCGTGACCAGCGGCACGTTCCAGTTGCAGCTGGTCGTGAACAGCATCGACATCAGCCCCTGCGCCTTGCAGGTGGCGGTGTCGGTGTGCGCCAGCAATTTGCTCATGGGTAGCCAGAAGACGGAAAAGCCGTACGCCATTCCAATACACAAGTGAATGGCCAAAGCCGCTGGGGGGGTGAGCCAGCGGTTGAAGCGGGGGCCGGCGACCGTGCGCTCACGCGCCAGAATGCCAGGCTGCGGCTGTGCCGTGCCGATGGTTTGTGTGCTTGACATCTAGGATCTCCTCCTGATTGCGATTCCTTGCGAAATCGTCTGTTTTAGGTCCGTGCGCTGCGGCTGGGACCGGGTCGATGGGGAACTACGATGTGAAATTCCTGTGCGTCACTCCTTTCCGCGGTGCGGCGCCAGGCTACTGCCATGTGCACGCAGCGCGTCGAGGACGACGTCCCGCAGGTCCGTGGCCTCACCGGCCTGGACACTGTCGATCAGTTGCGCACGCATCGTCGGTGTCCAGAATTTCCGGATGTGATCCGCAATGCCCAGAAGCGCTTCCTCACGATCTGGCTGGGCGGCGAAAAAGTCGCCGATGCGGTTCGCCATGTGAACCAGATGGTCGATGTTCAAGCCTTTTCTCCCAGTTGTTCCGCCGTTGTCGATTGCAGAACGACGCCTTGCGGGTTCGCGTAGATCACCATGTCACGGTCACGGGCAAAGCCGACCAATGTCAGGCCTGCCTCGCGCGCACACGTCACAGCCAGCGCCGTGGGTGCCGAGACGGCGACCAGCAACGGCACGCCGGCGACCGCGGCCTTTTGCACCATTTCGACGCTGGCGCGGCTCGTGATTGCGATGAATCCCCCGGAGGCGTCGATGTTCGCTGCCGCCAACGCGCCGACCAGCTTGTCAAGTGCGTTGTGCCGCCCGACGTCTTCGCGCAGCAAGCGGGGGTGGCCGTCGCGGTCGCACCATGCGGCCGCGTGGGTCGCCCCGGTGACAAGTCCGAGAGCCTGGCCTTGGCGCAGCGCGGCGACCGCGCGGCTCACGGCGCCGCTGTGCAAGGGGGCTGTTGCGGTTTGCAGGCGTGGCGCCCGTGGCACGGCGTGCACCAGGCTGTCGGTTCCGCAAATGCCGCAGCCGGTGCGCCCGGCGAGGGTCCGACGGCGGTCTTTCAGGCGCGCAAAGCAGCGTGTGGCAATGTCGATGCGCAGTGTCACGCCTTCACTTTGCTGTGCCACGTCGACCTCGCGTACGTCGAGCGCCGCGTCGATGATCCCCTCACACAATGCGAAACCGAGCGCGAAGTCTTCGAAGTCGTTCGGCGTGGCCATCATCACGGCGTGGGAAACGCCGTTGAATTCGAAGGCAACCGGAACTTCTGCGGCAAGCCAGTCATCCGCCTCGCTACGGTCCCCGCAGCGAAGGCGCAGCACCGGGACGCGCTGCGCAGTCGGCGCGGGTGCCACGCATGGAGCGATGGCGGGCGTCATGCCTGGGTCGCATCGACGAGGCGGCGTTTGACGTGCAGCGCGTGTTGTTGCGCCTCCGCGCTTGCGTGCCTCTGCTGCCAGGCCGAGGGTTGGTCGACACGCTGCACCTGCACGGCGGTGACCTTGTACTCGGGGCAGTTCGTCGCCCAGTCAGAGCTGTCGGTGGTCACCACGTTCGCACCCGATTCGGGGAAATGGAAGGTGGTGTAGACCACGCCAGGGGCGACCCGATCAGTCACCTGGGCGCGCATCACCGTGTCGCCGGCGCGGCTGCGCAAGCCTACCCAGTCACCGTCACGCACACCGCGCTCCTCGGCGTCGAATGGGTGTATCTCCAACAAGTCCTCGTCGTGCCACATGCTGTTGGCGGTCCGGCGCGTCTGCGCCCCGACGTTGTACTGGCTGAGGATGCGCCCCGTGGTCAGCAGCAGTGGGTACCTGGCGGTGACCTTTTCATCGCTCGGCACGTAGCGGGTGATGGAAAAGCGTCCCTTGCCGCGCATGAATCCATGTTCATGCATGGTGGCGGTCCCCGCGTCGGGCGTGGTTTCGTTGCAAGGCCACTGCAGGCTGCCAAGCGCATCGATGCGTGCGTAGCTCACACCGCGGAAGGTCGGTGTGAGCGCAGCGACCTCGCGCATGATTTCCTCAGGGTGGGTGTAATGCATCGGACAGTCGAGCGCATTGGCGAGTGCCATCGTGACTTCCCAGTCGGCTTTGCCGGCGAGCGGAGGCATGGCCTGGCGCACGCGGGAGATGCGCCGCTCGGCGTTGGTGAAGGTGCCGTCCTTTTCAAGAAACGACGAGCCAGGGAGGAACACGTGGGCGAACTTCGCCGTTTCATTGAGGAACAAATCCTGCACCACGATGCATTCCATCGCTTCCAGCGCCGCCGTGACGTGCTGGGTGTCGGGGTCGGATTGTGCGATGTCCTCCCCCTGGCAGTACAAGCCGCGGAAGGTGCCGTCGAGGGCGGCTTCAAACATGTTTGGAATGCGCAGGCCGGGCTCGGGATCAAGCTCGACTCCCCAGGCTGCCTCGAAATCTCCGCGCACGCTGCCGTCCGAGACATGGCGGTAGCCAGGGAGTTCGTGCGGGAACGACCCCATATCGCAAGACCCCTGCACATTGTTCTGGCCGCGAAGGGGATTCACGCCCACGCCCTCGCGTCCGATATTCCCGGTCGCCATGGCCAGGTTGGCAATTGCCATGACCGCGGTGGAGCCTTGCGCGTGCTCGGTCACGCCGAGTCCGTAGTAAATGGCCGCGTTGCCGGCCTTGGCGTACAGGCGCGCGGCTGCGCGTACCGACGCCGCGGGCACGCCGGTGATGGCCTCAGTGGCTTCCGGTGAGCATGCCGGCTGCGCAACCTCGGCGCGCCACTGCGCGAAGGAGCGTGTGTCGCAACGCGCCGCGACGAATGCCTCGTCGACCAGCGACTCAGTGACGATGACGTGCGCGAGGGCACTGAGCAAGGCGACATTGGTTCCCGGGCGCAATTGCAGATGGTGATCGGCTTTCACATGCGGCGAGCGCACGAGATCGATGCGGCGCGGGTCGGCCACGATGAGCTTCGCACCTTGGCGCAGGCGCCGCTTCATGCGTGAACCGAACACCGGGTGAGCGTCGGTGGGGTTGGCGCCAATGACCAGAATCACATCGGACTTCGCCACTGATGCAAAGGTCTGTGTCCCGGCAGAGGTGCCGAATGCCTGTCCCAGGCCGTAACCCGTGGGTGAGTGGCACACGCGCGCGCAGGTGTCCACATTGTTGTTGCCGAATCCGGCGCGCACGAGTTTTTGCACCAGGTAGGTTTCCTCGTTGGTGCATCGCGACGAGGTAATGCCGCCAATGGAGTGACGGCCGTGCGTCTTCTGGATCCGGCGGAACTCGGAGGCTGCATACGAGATGGCTTCCTCCCAGCTGACTTCGGTCCATGGATCGGTGATGCGCCGCCGGATCATCGGACGGGTGATGCGGTCCTTGTGGGTCGCGTACCCCCAGGCAAAGCGTCCCTTCACACAGGCATGGCCCTCGTTGGCGCGTCCGTCCTTCCACGGCACCATGCGCACCACCTCGGCCCCTTTCATCTCCGCCTTGAATCCGCAACCCACACCGCAGTAGGCGCAGGTGGTCAGCACCGCATGCTCCGGGAGCCCACGCTCGACCACCGATTTTTCCTGGAGCGTGGCGGTGGGGCAGGCCTGCACGCAGGCGCCGCAGCTGACGCACTCGCTGTCGATGAAGGGCTGCGATTGTCCCGCGGATACCCTGCTCTCGAACCCGCGGCCGGTGATGGTCAGGGCGAATGTTCCCTGCACCTCTTCGCAGGCGCGCACGCAGCGGCTGCAGACAATGCATTTCGACGGGTCGTACGTGAAATAGGGGTTGGATGTATCGGCGGTCTCGTCGCAGTGGTGTGCGCCGGAGACGCCATCCACCGGCGTACCGGCCACGCCGTAGCGCACCGCGCGCAGTCCGGTCACGCCGGCCATGGTCTGCAGCTCGCAGTCACCATTCGCGCTGCAGGTCAGGCAGTCGAGCGGGTGGTCGGAGATGTACAGCTCCATGACGCCGCGACGCAGATCCTGCAAGCGCGGCGACTGGGTGCGTACGACCATGCCGGAGTCGGCGGGCGGGGCGGATGCGGAATGGTCCGATCTGTTCGCGGTGCTGCGCGTCGCCGGGCGCTTCGCCGCGCCGATTCCGCTGGCCGAGACGATGTTGGCGGCGTGGGTTTCCTGTTCTGCCGGGCTGGGTGTCAGCGAACAGCCGATGACCGTGGGGCCGGTGCGCGCGGACGATTCTCTCGCGCTGGTACGCGACGGCAACGGCTGGCGGCTGTCGGGGCGCGCGAGCCGGCTGCCGTGGGCGGCGCAGGCCGGGCGCAT